>DATFJE010000179.1:0-19057 GCA_035269385.1 Clostridia bacterium | reverse complement strand
GTCGCCCCATTTTTCCCTCATTTTTTCCAGCGCCGTCTCCTTGGATTCGAATTCGAGTTCACGAATCCCTTCAACGCCTTCCAGGCGGGACTTTATGGCAAGTATTTGTTCGTTTTCCACATCATCGCGCAAATACAATTGGATTGAGTCGAACTGGTTCTTTACGTCTTCAACCATGTGGTTCATGTTGATAATCAAAAGAAAAACCATACCAAGTATCATCAGGGCCGCAGCAACCGAACCTATTGAAGCAAGGCTCATCATCCTGTTCCTGCGTATGTTTACAAAACCTTCCTTGATAAGATAAAAGCATGCTCTAATCTTCATAGCCGTAACACCCCCGAATTTCGTCTCTTGCAATTCCGCCGTTTTCAAGGGCTATTACACGTTTTTTCATAGTGTCGACAATGTCATTTGCGTGGGTTGCCATAATCACCGTTGTACCTCTGCGATTTATGTAGTTCAAAAGCTTCATTATCTCCCAGGAATTCTCCGGATCCAAATTCCCTGTTGGTTCATCGGCTATAAGGATTGGTGGGTTGTTGATTACTGCCCTTGCCACAGAGACACGCTGCATCTCGCCTCCCGACAATTCGTCCGGATACATGTTGGCTCTTTTGCTTAAACCGACCATTGAAAGTACAGTTGGAACCCTTCTGCGTATTTCCCTGGGTGTGGATCCTACAATTTCCATGGAAAATCCAACATTTTCATAAACAGTTTTATTGGGCAACAGCCTGAAATCCTGAAAAACAACGCCCATTTTCCTTCTAAGGTAAGGTACTTGCCTCCTGTGCAGATTTGTTATGTTTTGGTTTGCGATTATAATCTTGCCGTCCGTCGGTTCCTCTTCCAATAAAAGCACTTTTACAAATGTTGACTTCCCTGCTCCACTCGGACCGACTATAAATACAAATTCACCCTTTTCTATATGCAGGCTGATACCTGACAATGCCTTCACTCCGTTGTTATAGGTTTTGCTGAGATTTATTATTTTTATCATGAATTCTACTCCTGCCTGTTATTTATATATGTAAAAGAAACAAATTGACACAATAGCACATATATATTATATAATTATCATGCACGAATGATATCCAATAGGCTTGAATGTAACTTAAATTTAATTTATACGAGGTGTTATTCAATGAAAGAAGATTTGCGCAAAACCATTTTATCAAAAAGGGACAACATGTGCGCTTCCGACAACAAAAGGCTCAGCGGCACAATCTGCAGAAGCCTCATAGCTCTTTCTCCTTACGAAGCGTCAAAAACTGTAATGTGTTTTCTAAGCTTCAGAAGCGAAGTTGACACAAACATCATAATAAAAAACATACTTGACAGCGGCAAACGCCTTGTGGTGCCTGTTGCTGACATCAAGACCAAATCTCTTAAGCTGTCTTATGTCAAAAACATGGGCGATCTCGTCCCCGGAGCCTATGGGATACTGGAGCCTTCCCCATCCGCTTTCAGGGAAGCGTCACCTGAAGACATCGACCTGGTCCTGGTCCCTGGGGCCTGTTTCAACCTTAAAGGCTACCGCATCGGTTACGGGGGAGGATATTACGACAGATTTCTTCCCAAAATCAGAAAAGATGCTTTGTCTCTGGGACTTTGTTTCGATTTTCAGATTGTATCCTCAATCAAGCCCGAAAAGCATGATATCCCTGTCGACATAGTTTTGACTGAAAAAAGAATGATAAAAACAAAAGCACTGTCGCTTAAAGGCTAAATGCCTTAAGCGGCGGTGCTTTTCCCTTTGCTTCGAATTCGTCTCTACATCAATCATCTTCCTTCTTTTCTCCGGATTCATTTTTTTCTTCGTCCTTTTCCCCGGAAGCAAGTTCGATAAATCTTTTATGCACGAGATGATGAATGGTCCCTTCCTGATATTTCCCTTTTTCATCGGACTCTCCCGCCGCAACTCCAGTAAGTATTTCAATCCCCTGGTCTATTGTCTCAACGCTGTATATATGGAATAGCCCCTTATCGACCGCTTGCACAACTTCGTCCATCAACATTAGATTCGATACGTTTTGGTGTGGAATCACTACACCCTGCTCACCCGTAAGTCCTTTCATTTTGCAAACCTTGTAAAATCCTTCAATTTTTTCGTTTACTCCTCCAATCGGTTGTATTTCGCCTCTCTGATTAACCGATCCCGTAACGGCTATGCATTGCTTTATTGGAACTTGCGCAAGACTCGACAAAAGCGCATAAAGTTCAGTGCTGGAAGCGCTGTCTCCTTCAAGACCCGAATAGAGCTGTTCGAAAACAATGCTTGCGGAAAGACTCAGACGCTTCTCCTGCGCGTACTTGTGGCCAATATATCCATCGAGAATAAGAACGCCCTTGTCATGAATTTTCCCTGTTGCCCTCACTTCCCTGTCTATGCTTATTATTCCGGACTTTCCTTTGTAAGTCGCAACCGTTATTTTGTTTGGCTTTCCAAAGCTGTAATCGCCCATGCCAACGATTGCCAGCCCATTGATTTCTCCGATTTTTTCACCTTCTACGTCAAGAAGGTATATGCCGTCTTCAAACATTTCCATTACTTTTTCTTCATACTTGTTGCTTCTGTAGTCTTTCTCTCTAATGGCTTTTTTTATGTGATCTATACCAACCACTTCGGCTCCCGCCACTTCGGCCCAACTGTCTGCCTCATACAGTATTTCGACAATCTTGTTAAATCTGGAACTCAATTTTTTCTGGTTGTCAGCAAGCCTGGAGCTATATTCGACAACTCTTTGTACGGCACGCCTGTCAAAATGTCTAAGGTTTTCCTTCTCTGTATGGGTTGCTATGAAGCGCGCCATCTTCAGCATATTGTCATTGTCTCTGTTCATTTCGATGTCGAAATCCGCCATAACCTTGAAAAGCTTTTTGAATTCCTCATCGTAAGCATACAACAAATAATATGTGTATGGATCCCCTATGAGTATCACTTTCAAATCAATCGGTATGCATTTTGGCTTTATTGTTGTTGTCGCTACAAAACCCAATTCCTTGCCCAGGCTTTCTATAACTGCTTTTTTTGTGCTCAAAGCCCTCTTTAAAGCAACCCATGAATGTGGAGAAAGCAACAAATCCTTAGCCTTGAGTATAAGGTATCCTCCATTGGCCTGGTGTATTGCCCCCGGTTTTATTTGCATGAAATCAGTTTTCATTACGCCCATCTCATTTTTGTATTCCACACTTCCCATAAGATTGTAATAAGAAGGGTTGGATTCCTCTATTACAGGAGCGTGCTCCACTTCACTGTTGTCGACAAAAAGATTGATCCTGTACCTTTCAAAAAATACTTCAATCGAACGCATTTGCATCATCGCAAAAGGATTGGTCGTTTCAGATGTATTGTTCTTTTTAAAATTTTCAATATTGGCTACAATATCCTTTACAACTTTTTCAAGATAACATGAAACATCTTCGTTTTCTGCAAATATTCTCTCCAGATTTGTCATGTGGAAAGCCACAACTTTTTCTCCGGTTTTCTCGTCCAGCTCTTTCAATCTATTCCTGAGAAGCTCTTCATTTCCCTTCATGGAATTGAAAATGTCAACAGTTTCAATATTCAATTCATTCGATTTCTTCTTTAAATCTTCCGCTTCTTTTTCATCCAGGTTTTTATACTCTTCCTCAGTCATCGGCCTTCCTTCATTTAAAGGCATGCTGATTAATCCGTGTTCGGTCTGGCTGAAAACGAACCCGTATTTTTTTGAAACCTCGTTTATTTCTTTAAGCATTTCTTTCGATTTATTTTGAAATTCCAATATTATTCGATTTTTCTTGTCTTCATAAGATTTTGTGGCAAAAGCGCCCCCCATTTCTTTTCGGATTATTTTGATTGTCTGGTTCATTTCTTCGACAAAAACTTTGCCCAGTCCCGGCTTCACAGACAATGCAATGGGAGAATTTGGATTCTTAAAATTATATACATAAACCCAATCATTTGGAACAGGGTCGTCTTGGGCTTTCTTTTCGGCAAGAAGCCTTACATAGCTGCTCCTTCCCGTCCCACTTTGTCCTGAAACGTAAATATTGTATCCGGGCTTACCTATTGAGAGTCCGAAATCCAATGATTTTGATGCCCTCTCCTGTCCTATTATGCCTTTAAGGGGCATCAAATCAGCTGTTGTTTCAAAGTCGTAAACGTCATATTTCATTTCGAATTTCAATTTGCTTGGCGACAATTCGTATTTTTTCAATCTATTCACTCCCCTGAAAATTATTTTTCATTCATCTTTTCTATACCCTTGATTTTCAATCCAAAAACAGGAAAAACCGATCCGAAATTCAAATTTCGGATCGGTCCAATGCAATTCCCTAATAAACAGGTGTACAGAACTTTTTATATTTTTCAACTTTGCCACAAGTAATTTCAAAGAATTTCCCTTTTATCTTCATGCATACTTCTCCCGGTTCGCCACTTCCTACGACTCGATTGTCTACTTCAACAACAGGCGTAACCTCCATCGCCGTCCCACTGAAAAAAGCTTCATCAGCAGTATACAATTCAACTCTTGAAAAACTTCTTTGCTCCACTTCAATCCCAAATTCATCTTTTGCCAAAAGCATAACCGTATCACGTGTTATGCCTTCCAGTATGTTGTCAGACGGAGGCGGAGTAATCAACTTGCCATTTTTTACTATGAATAGATTTTCTCCAGGTCCCTCGCAAACGTTTCCTGAATCTGTCAATATGATTGCTTCGTCATAACCATTTTGCAAAGCTTCCAAAGACGCCAATGCAGAATTTATATATCCTCCCGTCGGTTTTACTCTTGGAGGAATCATGTTGTCCGTCATCCTTCTCCACGACGAAATGCACACCTTGAAAGATTCCTTGCCCGCAAAATTCCCCAGCGGCTGACAATACATAAGGAGCCGGTTATCATCATCCATAAGCGTTGGAAAAAGCTGATCGGAACCCTTGTATGCCACAGGCCTTATATAAGTCGATGATTTAAAATTGTTCTTCTTAAGCAATTCGACGGTTATGTCCACCAAATCCTGCACCGTGTAATCGATATTTATGCTAAGTGTTTTGCATGAATTAAGCAAACGCTCATAATGCTCATAAAGCCTGAATCCATACAGCTGACCCTCTTCCTCGTCCCAATAGGCTCTTATTCCTTCAAAACATCCCAGTCCGTAGTTAAAAGCCTTGGACCTTATCCCTATTGAAGCCTCTTCCTCTTTTACAATTTTGCCATTGAAATAAACATACGATTCATTCATTGCTGTTCCCCCTAATCTTATTTTTTAATTTGCAAACAAGTGCCTATGGCATAAGCCATAGGCTATATAGTATTAAATTGATTGCATATTATTTTTTCTTTTTGCGCTTATTCTCTTCCTTGGCGCTTGCGATCATAACATTAATAAAACTCATCAAATCGCCTCCTTTCATTTTCAAGCAATTAAAAAGCCGCCCCCCGGATTATAGCAATCCTAGGGGCGAGCATCTCTCGCTGTACCACCCTATTTCACGGAATTATTCCCGCCTCTGTTCAAGCCGCCTCGAGCCATAGCCCTATAACGGGGGCAACCGGAATCATCTACTCGAAAACCCTTTCGAATCATCTGCTCAAGAGTGATCATTTCATTTACGGAATAACGCATGCTTTCAGCAAAATGCATACTCTCTTTTGAAATCCGAAAATCTTTCTCTCCATCATCGCAATTTGTTTTTAGTGTCACAATTTTCTGTATATTTTGATAATACCCACTAAAGGGTTGAATGTCAACATTTAATTTCAATATTTTTAAATTATTTTGTAAAAATTAAAGTCAATTTTAAATCGAAAAGTGTTTCGGTATCCGTTTGCACTACTTCGAAATATCCCTTGTAAGCACTACTTTCAACAAAAACTTTGGAATTACAAGCATCCGATTGAAACGCCAAGGTTCCTTGACCAACCTGTAAAGCCATTCGAGGCCCATGTCAACCATTGCTTTCGGCGCCCGCTTAGCCGCTCCGGACATAACGTCCAGAGAACCGCCGATCCCCATTGCAACTTTTGCGTTGAGTTGGTGTTTGTGTTCATGAATCCATTTTTCCTGTCTCGGTGCACCCAGGGCCACAAAAAGAACATCCGGTTTCAATTCATTGATTTTCTTTATGGTTTCCTGTTCCTGTTCATTGTTGAAATACCCGTGATGACTGCCCTTGACCGATATGCATGGATAATCTCCTTGAATTTTCGAAATTGACCCGGCAAGAATTTCAGGCTTTGCCCCAAGTATATATATCGATTTTTTTGTGTAGTTCAAATACTTGAGAATTTGCTCCATCATGTCAATGCCTGCAACCTTGCCTTTGATTCCAATCCCATGAATACGGGACGCGAGTACTATTCCGAAGCCGTCAGGCACATTCAGCTGTGAGTCGATCAATGCATCCTTCAAGTTTTCATCTGTTTCCGACAACATGATGATTTCGGTGTTCGGTGTATATATGCTGGACATTCTATCTTTCTTCAACAATTCCTTGAATCTGTCCATTGCTTCTTCCATATTTAAATTGTCAATCGGTATCCCGAATATTTCGATGATATTTCTCATTTGATTCCCTTTCATTCATGATATTAAAACACCTTAGTGTTTCAGACTGTAGAAAAACACCAATTTCTGCGTTGCCTTACAAAAACCCGTTTGGTCACGTATGTCTCAATACGCTCCCATCACTGGATTTTTGCGGCGCCTTGAATTAGAAGGTTTTCTACAGCCTGTGATATTGAGACTGTATCTTCAATCTCAAACACCTTAGTGTTTCTTTAAGCCCTTGCTAATTAAGAATATATTCGCCTTTTACCATTATCCAAGAGTCTACAGATACATTCGCCCCTCTCCCATCATTCCTGGGGACAAGAATCAAATGGTTAGTTTGTATCTGGTCTCCTGACTTGAGGTCTTTGCCTTGGGTCAAATCCGCCAATCCGTTTCCCGCCGTATTTGCTATTGCATTCATTGCGCCGCTTCTCAATATTACCTGCGTATTGCCTCCAAAATAAATCCTGCTTCCCGCTTTTATCAAAATGGGTTCAAAACCCGAATCATCACTCGAAGTTCCTTCCTGTGGAATTGAATTTGCGGAATCTTTTTCAATTGAATCGAGCTTTTCCTGAAAATCCGATACGATTTCCGACAAACGGCTCTCCACATAGGACAAAGTCACCACTGGATCATTTTCCGAACCCGGCTCATAAGATATAGCCAAAACACCCAAAGTCATAACTGCCAAAATAATAATGGAAATAAACGGAACCGCAAATTTCCTTTTGCCTTTATTATCCATTGAGAGCCCTCCCCTTCATTTCAATTTACGGTCAATCCATTCTATCATAAATGGTTTGACTGTTTAAGTATCATTATACTTCAAAAAGTCCAGTCCCCTAATACATAAAAGCGAATGCATGGTTTTACTCTTAATTCAGAAAACCCCCGAATTGTTCCGGAGGCAATCCATATGTATTGTCAATCTTTCCACTCAATCATTCAGGCTGTCCCCGATGCCAAGGCTTATTGTAATGCTCTTGTCGACCTTTACCATCATTTCATCGCTGAACATGCCTATTCTTTCCATGATTCTCTTTCTGTCAATTGTCCTTATCTGTTCCAAAAGAACTACCGATTTTTTATTCAAACCATAAGTGCCTGAAGGTATTTCGATGTGGGTTGGCAGTTTAGCCTTGTTGATTCTGGATGTTATTGCCGCCACTATAACCGTCGAGCTATATCTGTTTCCAATATCGTTTTGAACCACCAAAACAGGTCTTATACCTCCCTGTTCGGAACCCACAACAGGATTCAAATCGGCATAATAAATTTCACCGCGTTTTATGTTCATATTTCAACATCACTCTCCAACGCCAAACCCGCCTCATAGTTGAACAATCCCATAATATCGGCTTCAAAACCGTCTTCTGAAATTTTCGAATTTATATTGTTCATGTACCTGTATCCTTCAGCTATAGAAGAAAACTGCTCATTTGTTTTTTTATTTGGCTGCATTATGCCGCTCCTCATAATCTTATTCCAATTCATTATATATCTTGAAAGCAATATAATCAAACTTCAAAAAAGCGGAGGGGTGTTTTATTGTCCTCTCCGCTTTTGCATTACAGACTCGCCAAGTAATCCACGGACTTGATTGTCTTGCCGCCTCTCACATATTCCCTTGGTATCCTTTTGCTTATCATGCAAGTTATTTCGTAATTGATTGTCCCCAATTTTCTTGCGACTTCATCAATTGATATTGTATTTGTCCCATCGCTTCCAAATAGAATAACTTCATCACCAATTTTTACATCCGCTCCAGTAACATCAATCAGGCATTGATCCATACATATCCTTCCAACAACAGGCACTTTCACTCCTTTTACAAGCACCTCGGCCTTCCCGGAAAGCATTCTTGTATAACCGTCAGCATATCCTATTGGAATAGTTGCGATTTTCCGTTTGCCCGGAGTTACGTATTTTAGACCATAGCTTACTCCTCTTCCCGCCTCCAGCTCTTTTACATGCGAAACTTCCGCTTTAAGCGACATGACCTGCTTAAGATCAATTCTTTCTTTTATGACCTCGTCGGAAGGGTAAAGCCCATACAATATGATTCCCGCCCTTACCATGTCCATATTCATCTCCGGCAAATCCATAATTGCCGCACTGTTCGACACATGTTTGACAGGGATTTCAAGCCCTCTCGCTTTTAAGGAATTTACCATGAATTCATATTTTTCGTATTGACTGTATGTATATTCCTTGTCTACTTCATCGGCAACCGCAAAGTGGGTGAACATTCCCTCAATCTCAATATTTGGCAATTCACTTATTTTTATTATTTTTTCAACGGAATCCAAATTTGCCTGAAAACCCAAACGGCTCATTCCTGAATCTATTTTGATGTGGACCTTCAATTTCTTGTCCATTTTTTTTGCCCGCTCAGAAAAAATTCCGGCTTCATCTGCATTATACATGGTTTGTATTATGTTGTTTTCTATAACTTCATCGGCGGCATATGTTGGAGTGTAACCCAAAATCAATATAGGTACTTCTTTAAATACTTTTCTGAGCTGCACTGCTTCGGAAAGCGTCGCAACTGCAAATCGATCCACTCCCTGTTCCAAAAGCACCTTGCCTATTTCAACTGCTCCATGACCATAGGCATCTGCCTTTATTACTCCCGTGACCATTGCTCCCGGCCTGACCAAGGCCTTTATTTTTTTAAAATTCTCCTCAAATGCGTCCAAATCGATTTCCGCCCATGCGGGTCTGGCTCTTTTTACCATTTTTCTCCCCCTCATTAAATTTGTTTTTCTATTTTTGATAAAGCCTCAGACAATGAATCCGCTATGTCCGAAGCCAATACTGAACGCTCATGGATTTTTTCCGCGGCCAAGCACCCTGCCTTTTGATGAATATCCACAGCCTCCAATACCCCTGCCGCAATTTTGGGAACCTGTGCCAAAACACCTGCTACGACCCCTGTAAGCACATCGCCGCTTCCCGCTGTAGCCATTGCCCTGTGCCCACCTGCACAAATAAAGGCTTCTCCACCGGGCTCTGCAACAATTGTCACTGGCCCCTTAAGCACCGTGTATACTTCATGTTCTTTGGAAAAAGCCTTGGCCGATTCTACAAGATCGTCGCTTTTCCCTGCACCCGTCAATTTTTCAAATTCTCCCAGATGCGGAGTTATTATGACCTTGCTGCCGGCTCCCCTTTTATCAATAAGGTTGACTTCTGCGGATAAAACATTCAATGCATCCGCATCCAAAATAATAATTTTATTTTCCATTCCAACAGCTTTGACAATATAATCCTTTAGTAAAGGGGTTTTCCCACAACCAGAACCGGCAACCAGAATATCGAAATTTTCCATTTCCGAAAGCATGTTTTCAGTCAAATCGCCTCTTTTGGCAACTTGTTCAGGAAAAGTAAAGGCAACCGCCTCGGGAACTTTTCCCGCTATCGCGCTCCAAACAGGCTCCTCAACCATCATCTTGACCAAGCCGGCACCGCTCCTCAAGGCTCCCATTGCATTAAATAGAGCCGCGCCTGTCATATCCCTTGATCCTGATAAAAACAAAACCTTGCCGCTATTGTATTTATGCCCCGCTCGATTCTTTTTCTTTAATATCATTTCAACATCCGAATCCTCAAAAAACCACGCGTATGTTTCAAACCCCTCGTGCGCTTTTTCAGGAATCCCAATATCCGATAGAACAAGACTTCCCCGTTTTGTGAAACCGTCCTTTTGAAAATGGCCCAATTTATATGTTCCAAGAGCAACTGTAGATTCAGCGGAAACCGAATCTCCCATGGCTTCTCCCGTGTCTCCATTTATTCCCGATGGGATGTCAACCGAAACTATGGGCCGCCCGCTAGTGTTCATGCATTCCACCACAAGTTTGTATGTGCCTGTAAGCGGTCGTGAAAATCCTGTCCCGAAAATGCAATCGACCAGAACCCTGTTCTTTATCCATTCAGACTCCAGCGGTTGCGATGGATTCAAATATATGATCGGAGCCTCAAGGTTTTTAAGAATTTTAAAATTGACACCCGCCTCCCCTTTCAGGCTGCTCTCGTGAGGCAATACCAATGTCAGAACGTCCCGCCCCATTAGAAACAGAATCCTCGCTATTACAAATCCGTCGCCTCCGTTGTTTCCCGGACCGCAAATCAATGCAACAGGCTTTCCCGGGTAAAGGGTTTCAATGTGTTCAACTACCTTGATGCCCGCATGTTCCATCAACAAAAGCGGACTTATGCCTATTCTTTCAGCCGTCCATTCTTCAAGCTGCTTTATTTGCTTGTTCAAATATAATGGTTTCATGAAAGTCTCCTCATCTAAACGATGCAACAGCGGTCGCATAATTCCTGCAATGGGAAATTGAAATCTCCATTTCCTCTATACCCTGTTCCTTTGCCAGTATTTCCGCTTTTCCGTGAAGTCGGACATAAGGCTTTCCGCTCTCCTTTTTCAATATCTCTATGTCATGCCATCCGAAGCCTTTAATGCCTGTTCCGAGCGCTTTTGAGGCAGCTTCTTTAGCTGCAAATATTCCTGCCGCGCGATAACTTTTCCCTGCAATCCTTTTCCTTTCTTCCTCAGTAAAAATCCGACAAAGAAATTTATCGTTCATATTGTTGCGAATGCGTTCGATTTCAACAATATCGGTTCCCAATCCCATCAAAATAATCCTCCTCCCGGCGAGCAGCATTTATTTATTGATTTTTTATTTGTTCGATATTATTTATTCTATTATTTATTCTATAAAAATTTTACAATTCCTCTAATACCATATATTTTCATCTATTGTATCCGAAAAACAGGCAACATGAAATTCAAGACAATCAAAAGACCTTTAAAACGTTAAATAGTCAGAATCCAACGCATCAAAGGTCTTTCTGTTTAGTCCGACGCATACTACTTTTCCCTGTGCAGAATCATCTGTATGCGATTGCCTTTTATCTCCATTTCAATCTTATCAATCATCATGCCTACAACTGAAAGCTCGGTATCAATATTGCATTCGCCGGTAAGGCTCCAGTAGTACTCCTCCATTCCTTCCTGCTTTGGAACTTTCATGCATTTAATCAGTTTTTCGATATTTTTTTTCTGGTCGCCGGCAAAATCCGAATCCAACATTATTACAGTCTCATTGTCTTCAATCCTTATGGTGGTGGAAATGTCCTTTGCCCCCATCGAAAAAAAGAACAGTGTCATTTCATCGATGATCTTGACTATTCGTTGCTTTTCATGAATCATTTTCTTTTCTCCTTCCGAAAGCTTCTATAAGCGGAATCATAACCGCCGCCACAATGCCTCCTGCAAAACCGTTGTTGTAGAGATTCATTCCGCCGTGCAAAACTCCTACATTAAGCACAACCGAAGAATGAATGAATCCTGCGATTATTCCTATGAATGGTCCGAATTCTCCCGCTATAGGAGCCAATGTGGTGCCGAAGAGGGCCGCCAACTGTATTGCAGGATCATTGGCACCCCAGACCTTCGTCACAGACCCCAGCCAGACTCCGGCAAAAATCGGCCAAACATTTTTGGGATGCTTTCCGAACGCCCCAAATCCGACAACCGTGAAAATGCCGCCTATGGTAGGCCCGTTGAAATCGCCTTTTATAAAAAGAATATACGCCATCGACATGTATCCCAAAAGCCCCATGTTTATGAGTGTCGGTCCGAAACCTTCAAGCGTTACGAAATCTGTGACGGCACGCCCCGAGTATTGGAATATATCAAAATAGCCCTTGAAACTCCTTCCGTTCAACCACCATCCCAATGCCAGCATTGAAAAAAACATTATACCGAGCCAAATTCCGAGAATCAGATTGTTTCCCGTAGACCAAATAACCCTGCTTTCAGGCAGAAAGCCGTAGGATTTGAAAATCGAAACCATTACCGTGCCTATTACCCCGGCGGCAAATCCCACGTTGTAGAGGTTGTATCCCTGGTGAACCCTCAAAAGATATGATGACAAAGGCGGCAGTATGAATCCTGACAATATTCCGGCGGCTGCACCAATCAAAAATCTTTGCATTATTCCATGCCCTGTCGTGAACATAAGTTGTGTAACCATTGGAGCCATTGCAGTTCCGAGTATTCCGATAAGGACATGGTTCTTGAAATGCTCTTTTTTATACTTGCAGTAAAGCAGTACACCGAGAAGAACAAACCACACGTTGAAAATATTCTTGCCGAACAAGGCAAATCCTCCTGCGAGAGAAATTGCCACTACAGCCAATCCGTTCACATCTACACCGAGCATGTAAATCATAAATGTAAAGGCCAGCGCAAGCAAACCGGCATTGACAAAAGCCGCCCCCATCCCTCCGACACTTATATAGTCCGTAATCAGCAAATCCGGTTTCATTATTATGTCCAAAAGCCCTTTGAGTATTTGCGAAGGGCTGTCCATCAAAAATCCAAAAAACACCATGTACAAAGCATACACCGAAAGGATCTTGTACTTGAATTTGTTTGAGATTCCGCGTTTTTCTATTAATATTTTGCCATTTTCCATCATGAACGCGTCCCCTCCCAATCTAAAGTATTTGAACCCCTTTCTTGTCTATTCCGACGGGTTCCAATTCCCATATGTTCTCCATGGAATCCAAAAACTCCTTCAAAGCTTCAATTTTCCCATTGTCCCGTTCCGACAGGACACCCATAAGAGTCGGCCCTGCACCGCTTATGAACAATCCGTCAAATTCCAGTTCACGCATTTTTTCTTCTATTGAATCGAAACCTTTTATCAAACGGCTGCGATACGGCTGGTGCACCCTGTCGCTCAATATGTCCCATAAATTTTCGAACCTCCCGTTTACAAACGATGCCACAAGCATTGCAGTCCTTGAAATATTGCAGACAACATCCTCCAAAGGAAAAGTTTGAGGAAGCGCTTTTCTCGCTTTTTCGGTCGACACCTCGAAGTCTGGAATCAACGCATAGAGCAAAAGCTTTTCATAATCAAAATTTATTTTTTCATGCCTTACGCTTCCATTTTCGGCATACGAAACCGTCAAGCCTCCTTCAAATGCAGGAACAACATTGTCAGGATGGCCTTCTATTTCAACCGCTAAAGAAATCAATTCTTCTTTTTCAAAAGGTTTACCCAAAAGGGCGTTCGCTCCAACAAGCCCTCCAACTATGCAAGCTGCACTGCTTCCCAATCCCCTTGAAACAGGAATCCCTTCCTTTACAGTTATTCTTATTCCTTTTAACTCCTTGCCCGCCGCTTCATAAAGGCGCCTGACAGATTTTAAAACAAGGTTGTCATCGTTTTTGTATTTTTCTTGGAAGCCGACTATCTCAATCCCTTTTTCCAATGATTCAAACCCGAATTCATTGTACAGCTTCAGCGCCAAGCCCATTGCATCGAAACCCGGACCTATGTTGGCGCTTGTGGCAGGAACTCTCACACGTATCATTTCAAATCCCTCCCTGACAAAAATTCATCGACAGCTTCTTTCATGCCATCCTTTCCGCATACATGTTCATGAAGCACTTTCCTGTTTCTTATATCCTTAACTCCAGTTGGTATTTCACCTTCAACAAACTCCTCCATTACTTCCATCAAGTCGATTTCTTCCCAATCCTCATATTTCTTTTCTATTGATGAAAGAACAGACTTGGGGAATTTATACGGACTTGCAGTCGAAAGAATAACCGAATGGCGCTTACTCCCATTTGTCCTTCTTTCATTGACTCCATAAGCTACAGCTGTATGCGTATCCATCAGATACCCATATTTTCTGTAAACATCCGCAATGCAGCGACGCCCATCCGAATCATTTATCCAACCTGCCTCGAAATCCTCTTTCAATCCGGATAAAAATGCATCGACATTATAAAACCCCTTTTCATCGAGAGATTTCATCCACTCCGACACAGGCTCTTCATTGTTGCCTGAAATTTCATAAAGCAAGCGTTCAAGATTACTTGATACCAGAATGTCCATAGATGGTGATTGTGTTTTTGTCAACAACCTGTTCTTGTCATAATTTCCGCTTTCGAAAAAATCCGAAAGAACCTTGTTCTCATTTGAAGCGCAAACGAGATGTCCAACCGGAAGTCCCATTCTTTTGGCGTAGTATCCAGCCAAAATATTTCCAAAATTGCCCGTTGGCACAACAAAATCGACAAGATCGCCGTTTTGAACAATTCCCTTCTTGAGCAGTTGTCCATATGCATAAAAATAATATACCGTTTGTGGAATAAGCCTGCCAATGTTTATCGAGTTGGCAGACGAAAGGCGGTATCCTTTGGATTTAAGTTTTTTTGCATACTCCTTGTCTCCAAAAATCATTTTGACGCCAGTCTGGGCATCGTCAAAATTGCCTCTAATTCCGGCAACATGTGTGTTTTCACCCTCTTGGGTGACCATTTGCAGCTTCTGGACGGGACTTACACCCTTTTCCGGAAAAAACACAATTATTTCAACACCATCTATTCCGGCAAAACCTTCAAGAGCCGCTTTGCCTGTATCTCCCGATGTTGCCGTAAGTATGACAATATCCTCTTCTATGTTGTTTTTCTTTTTTGCCATCTGCATGAATCTTGGCAAAATTGACAATGCCATGTCTTTGAATGCCAGCGTGGGTCCGTGAAAAAGCTCCAAAACGGATACTCCGTCGTCCAGCATTACAAGAGGAGCTATTTCCTCGGTGTCAAATTTGTCGTCATAGGCATTTGCAATGCAATTTTTTAGTTCTTCTTCCTCAAAATCATCTAAAAACAAGCTCATTACTTCATAGGCTGTTTCGCCGTAAGACTTGTATTTCAATTCCGAAAAATCCATTTTCAATTCAGGCAAAGCATTCGGCACAAACAGGCCTCCGTCTTCCGCAATGCCCCTTATTATGGCTTGAGAAGCCGCAAATTCCCCATCGGCGCCTCTGCTGCTCTTATAGTATAGTTTCATGACGTTCCTCCAAACTAAAATTTATAAATATCATTATAGCAAACTTATACCCATTTCCATATGCTTTTCAGTATAAAAAAACAGAACATCCAAAAGACATTCTGTTAGCGTTTCAAATTCCATCGCAGGCGTTCAAAACACATTTTATTGTGTTGCCGGGAAACACTTATTATTTTTCGATACCCGTTCGAGCCTCGACGCCTTGCTGATAATAATGCTTTATTTCCTTCATTTCGGTGACAAGATCGGCAAAATCCACGAGTTGATCAGGGGCATATCTGCCGGTCAAAACCACTTCAGTTTGCAGAGGTCTACCCGACAAGATTCCAATGACATCCTCCACATCGAAAAGTTTGTAATAAAGGGCAATATTGACCTCGTCCATTACAACTATGTCGTATTCACCTGACTTTATTATTCTGCCCAATTCTTTTAATCCGTCTTTTGCCAATTCAACATCCTTGTCGGTCGGATCTTTGTAAATGAAACAATCGTTTCCATACTGTTTTATTTCAAACCCAGGCAAGTACTCCACCGCTTTCAATTCGCTGTAAGGCATTCCTTTGATAAACTGTCCGAAAAAAACCTTCTTTCCAGCGCAAACACCGCGCAGGCACAAGCCTAATGCGGCCGTGGTTTTCCCTTTGCCGTTCCCTGTATAAATATGCACATATCCTTTTTCCATATGGTCCTCACTTTCTTTCAATCTCCGCATATGCGGATGCTATTCCGGCACCTATTCGGGCATTTTCAAACACCAGATGCCGATTTGTCTCAAGACTTTTTCCTCCGGTCAGGTCCTTGATTTTCGAAAGAAGATATGGGGTCAGATCTTTTCCTCTTATTCCTGCCACTTCTGCTTCCTTCAAGGCTTTATCTATTGTCCCTTCCATGTCTTCCAAAGGAATTTCAAATTTTCCAGGAACAGGACAAGCTATTATCATCCCGCCTGAAAGGCCCAAATCCCATTTAGCCTTCATGATTCCAGCAGCTTCCTTAAACTCTGAAACACTGCAGCTTCCCTTGAATCCGCTTTTTCTCGAGTAAAAAGCCGGAAAATCAGCTGTTCCAAAAGTAACTACCGGTACCCCCTCGGTCTCGAGATACTCAAGTGTCAATCCAATATCCAAAATCGATTTTACACCGGCGCTCACAACCGCAACGCCTGTTCGTGACAACTCTGTCAAATCGGCTGATATGTCAAAACTCTTTTCAGCATTTCTATGGACTCCCCCTACGCCTCCTGTTACAAATACACGTATGCCGGCAAGCTCAGCCGCAATCATTGTTCCAGAAACTGTTGTGGCTCCATCGCCTCCCATTGCCATAACGTAGGGAAAATCTCTTCTGCTTACCTTCATAACATTCTTTGCCGTCGCAAGATATTCTATTTCCTGTTCGGAAAGTCCTATTTTCAATACCCCTCCCACTATTGCAATTGTGGCCGGAACAACCCCGGCTTTCCGGATAATGTCCTCTACGGCAAGTGCCGTTTCAACATTCTCGGGATAAGGCATTCCATGGGCTATTATGGTTGACTCCAGAGCCACAACCGGCATTCCGGTTTCAAGGGCATCTTTCACTTCATTCTTTATTTCCATGATGTCGTTCAAATTTCTTCCACATTCAAGCATTTTCTCAGTTCCTCCATCCTCTTTTCAAGATTTTGAACACTCATTTCAGGATTAACCGTTTTGGAGCTTTCCATGGCTATGGATGCGGCCGCCTGCCCATAATAGAGCATATCAGTTTCTAAATGTCCATTAATGTGTCCATAAACCGCCCCTGCCAAAAAAGCATCACCCGCTCCGTTCACATTCTTCTTTCCTCCAGCAAAGGAAGGACATCTGTATACGTGCCCCTTTCCTGAAAGCCATGCTCCATTGGCTCCATCGGTCATTAAAACCCAGCAAATTCCATAGCTGTTCATCCGCCTCAAGCCCTCGATTGTTTTTTCAAAACTGTCCATTCTTGTTCCTGAAATAGTTTCCGCTTCAAGCTTGTTGGGCTTCAAAATTTCTGCAGACCAGTTTATGCCTTCAAGTTTACCCGCCTTGGAAGTCGAAACCGGATCGAATGCTATGTGTTTATGTTTATATTTTTTCATTACAAATTCGATTATTTCGACAGAAACATTTGAATCCATAACAATAAAATCCGCTTTTTCAATTTCTTCATATGACTGTTTTAAATCTGGTATTGACAGATTTTCAAATATATCCATGTCGCTCACCGCTGTTTCCATTTCTCCGTCTGCATCTACAACCGAAAGATATACTGAAGAGCGTGCATTGTCATCGCATATCTTGCTGCATGAAATATCCATACCTATATTTTTACAGCTCTCCATTAAAAAAAGACCCATTGAATCCTTTGCAAATACAGTTGCAATGGCTACTTCAAAACCTGTCCGTATCAAATTCTCGCCTATGTTGCGGCCAACACCGCCCGAGGATATTTCTATTTTCCCCGGATTCGAATCGCCATGCACCAAAGGTTCCCTTGAAAATCCTGTAATGTCGGCATTTATACCACCAATAACCATAATCCTCTTATTCATACATGCCGCCCCCGGTCATAATTCCACATTTAATGTTTTAATCTCTGTAATAAAGCTTTTTGTTCACTTCTTTTACTTTTTCCTCCATCATTGCAACGCGTCCCTGGAGTTCCTTTATTCCCTTTATGGCAGTCAAGCCATAGAAAAACCCCATTATTCCAACGCAAAGCGCTGTCACCGAAAATACAAACGAATCAGAGTACATTTAATCCACCTTCAAGTTTTTTTTTACATCTATAATTCATTATAATCTTAACTGGATTTGTTTACAAATCAAAAGAAAAAGACCCGCCAGTCAAGGAGCGAGTCTTTTTCATAAAATATATTAAAGAGATAATATGGATGGCGATAAATTATGCCGCTGTTTTCTCCGCGTTTTTGTTCTTGGCGGCTGATCTGAGCATTGTGAGCGATGTATAAAGAATTACTCCTATAACAAGCCATGTAAGTATGTTGATAGGCATTGACTTGACAAGATAAGCAGCTATGAAAACTCCTACAGAGCCTGCGATTGTGATTGCCATTGAAGCTTTTCTGTCATATGCGGCCTCTTTGATGAACTTGACCGAAGCTACAGGCATAAGGAATGCGCATGAACCCATCATTATCGGGAAAGCAACTCTGGGAGTCATTCCAAGCATGTATACGAGAGCCATGCATGGCGCATAGAGTCCAACGCCTGCGGTCATGAGAGACCCAAGTATAAAGTTTGCTACGATTGCGATTATGAGTTTCCCGCCTGTCAGACCGATTGCCTCGCCTGTTCCAAGAGATGCAGTCCATCCCATTTGACCTGAAGTCATCAGGAAAGCGGTTGCAAGAAGCGCAAATCCCATAACCAATTGTACTCTTTTCTCGTCGAATTTTGCAACGATTCCTGCTCCAAGATAAGCGCCTGCAGTTGCTGAGGCAAGCATGGACACCAATGTTATTATTTCAACTTCGATAACTGCTATGAATATGAATGCTTCAAGAACAACTGGAACAGTACATCCAACATTCAACGTTCCCGGTATTATCCTATCCTTTGTTTGCTTGAAAAATTTAAGCAAGG
>DATFJE010000178.1:0-2296 GCA_035269385.1 Clostridia bacterium | reverse complement strand
ACTCTTTTGTCTCTCGGTAAGTCAACACCTGCGATTCTCGCCATTAAACCGTACACCTCCTGTTTAAATCCGTTTGTTGTTGTTTTCAATTCATTAGTGCAGCCGCGCTTTTATTTGAATTGACAATTACTCTCACTCAACCCAAGTCCAAGCATCAACCTTGTTTTTGCTTGTGTTTGGGATTTTCACAAATAACCATGACCTTGCCTTTTCTCTTTATTACTTTGCATTTTTCACACATAGGTTTTACGGAAGATCTGACTTTCATTGTTTTCCCTCCTCTATCACTTGCCTCGCCATGTGATTCGGCCTCTGGTCAAATCGTAAGGAGACAATTCCATTGTAACTTTGTCGCCAGGCAAAATCCGAATGTAATGCATTCTAAGCTTGCCTGAAATATGGGCCAAAACCACATGTCCGTTTTCCAGTTCCACTTTAAAAGTTGCATTCGGTAAAGCTTCTAAGACGACGCCTTTTACTTCAATCGCATTTTCTTTAGCCATTAGGAAGCATTCCTCCTATTCCATGGGCCGGTCGGTTTCCAGTTTGTCGATTTCTGTTCTGAGCATCAAATTCGTTACAGTAAGCTTTTGATTGTTTCTTCTAACTATCAGTTCACTGATCAAATTAAATTTGGCAAGATGTTTCACTTTCTTTTTCTTTGGATTGCCTATTCTCCTCAGGTCGCCGTCGGCGACTAAAACATATTGATCGTCGATCACATCTACAATTATGAAAACCCTTCCTTTGTCTCTACCAGCCTTTGATCTTACAAATTGCCCTATCGTCAATTCCTTCGTATCCAGCAATTCAGACACCTCTTTTACAGTTGAGTCAGTATAATCGGTTCTTCCTCGGTTATGGCTATGGTATTCTCGTAATGTGCCGACAATTTTCCATCAGCAGTTACAACCGTCCATTCGTCTCCGAGGGTCTGCACCCTGAAAGTTCCTTCATTTACCATGGGCTCTATTGCAATAACCATCCCGGCAACAAGTCTCGGACCTTTTCCGGGCGAACCGTAATTCGGAACCTGCGGATCCTCATGCAAGGCAGTGCCAATTCCATGGCCCACATAATCCCTCACTACAGAAAAACCATTTTCCTCGACATATTTTTGTACTGCATGGGACACGTCTGAAAGTCTGTAACCCACCTTGCAATACTTCAAACCTTCGAAAAAACTTTGGCGCGTCACAGCTATAAGCCTGCCGGCCTCTTCACTTATTTCACCGACAGGAAAAGTTCTTGCTCCGTCACCATAATATCCTTTTATCTTTGAACCGACATCAACGCTTATTATATCACCGTTTTCAAGAACCCTTCCATCCGGAATTCCGTGGACAACCTGTTCGTTCACGGAAGCGCATATGGCAGCTGGAAATCCTCCATAGCCCTTGAATGCCGGGATTGCTCCCATCTCGATGATTTTCTTTTCAGCTATCTGGTCAAGCTCCATTGTTGTCATACCGGGTTTTATAACATCTTCCATAAGTTTATGAACTTCCGCTACAATTTTCCCAGCCTCTTTCATATATTCAATTTCCTGATTCGTCTTTATTGTAACCATCAGGCTTTGCCTTTTAATGCCTTTTCGATATCTGCAGTGACTTTTTCTATGTCCTGCTTTCCATCTATGTCAATCAAAATGCCTTTTTCTGAATAATATTCAATCAAAGGCTGAGTCTGTTCAAGATACACCTGTATGCGTTTTGACACAGTCTCTTCATTGTCGTCGCTTCTTTGATACAACTCTCCGCCGCAAAGATCGCAAACCTCTTTTTTGGCCGGAGGATTGAATTCGACATGATAAGTTGCTCCGCAGCCTCGGCATATCCTTCTGCCAACAGCCCTTCCAACCAATATGTTCTTGTCGACTTCAATATTGACCACATTGTCCATGGCGACATTCATTTTTTTGAGAACATCATCGAGCTCTTTGGCCTGATTGAGAGTCCTTGGAAATCCATCAAGAAGGAATCCGCCTTCACAATCTTTTTCTTTAAGCCTGTCCTCGACTATTTCAACTACCAATTCATCCGGTACAAGAAGGCCCTTGTCCATAAAGCTTTTTGCTCTTACGCCAAGCTCCGTACCTTCCTTAAGGTTTTTTCTGAAGATATCTCCTGTAGAAATATGGGGGATACCAAAAGCCTTGACGATACCGACTGCCTGAGTTCCTTTTCCGGCCCCAGGAGGTCCTAAAAGTATCAATCTCATATTAACCCCTCCAATACGATGTTATTTAAGAAAACCTTGGTAATGTCTCATAACCATCTGTGCTTCGATTTGTTTC
>DATFJE010000177.1:0-3205 GCA_035269385.1 Clostridia bacterium | reverse complement strand
GAAAAATACGGTCTTTATTCCATAACCCGGTCCTCTTTCTTGGAAAGCGGCCTTAAACCTGTTTCAGGAGGTGTCCATTCGGACTACAAGATGGTTTCAAGCCATCTATGAACCTTCAGATCCTTCAAGGAGAGTCTTGGCTGTATATTTCGGCGTATTCGGACGCTGAATCCGGAAGTATCCGGACAGTAGTCCGGGAAACATTCGGACACCATTCCGGGGACATCCGGACACTTCATCATTTAGTTCAGTATAGTATAGTATAAATCCTCATTATTTAGTACTTAATTCAAGTTATAGAAATTTCATTTTTTTCTCTGCAATGATTTGGCGCATTGAGATTTTGGATTCTAGATCTATGATATAGGAATTGTAGGAAACACGATCCATAATTGCATCGGCAATGGTAGGATCCGGAAACAAATCGTACCATTTTTCGTGAGGCAACTGGCTCGACAGAATAAGTGATCCTTTGTTGTACCTAGCCTCTACAACCTCGAGGAAATCTCTGCTTTCTTCTAGTGAATGTGATTGAAGACCTACATCATCAATAATCAGAAGTTGATACTTTTTAATTCTGTTCATGAATTTTGAATACGCGTTTTCAAGTTTTGAGTGTGATATTTCGATAAGCATTTCTGGCATTCGGTAATACTTAACTTTATATTCCCCGCGGCATGCTGCATTGCCGAGTGCGCATGCCAAGTATGTTTTACCTGAACCCGTCATTCCTGAGACGATCACGTTCAAGTGCTCATCGATATATGTTCCAAACGACAGTTTTTGGATAACGGCCTTTTCTTTAGCCTTCTTGTATGTGTAATCGATATCTTCCATACAAGCGTTTTGACTAAAAGTAGCACCTTTGAGGAATCGATTGATCCGGGCATTTTTCTTTGCAATCCATTCTTTTTCTACGAGAATGCCAACTTGTTCATTGAACTCAAGTTCATAGAATGATGGGTCTATTTCCCGAAGGGCCTTGGCCATGGTTTTTAGATTCATTTCTTGAAGTTTTTCAATTGTCGGATTAATTAGCATGTTGCGTTCCTCCTACGATTCCTTCAATCCCTCGGATGTTCTTGTGGTGAACAATTTGCATTTTTTCATCCGTCGGTTTGTTTTCAGACTTTTCGAGACGTTTGACGATATTGCTGAAATATCGATATGAGTAAAGTCTTTTGCTGTCGGCTTCTTCGCAAGCTTTTTCCATGAAATCGCAGGAATACTTTTTGCCGAAGCCCATAATTCCCATGCATGTCTTGAAGGATTGTTCGGGAAAATCTTTTGATGAAAGCACACCCTTGATATATTTCTCGGTATTGGGGCCGATGCTTTCTGACCATCTCAGGAAGCTGTCTTCGCTCCAGTTGCTTGTTGCTTGATGTTTTGCAGGCATATGTTCCCTGAGTGTTTTATATCTCTCATATGGATGATTATTGATTTCATGGACAGCGATGCGTTTTTGGTCGAGATAAATTTCGATTATCTTGTCTGTGACCCTAAGCGAAACCATGCTTCCCACATGCGAGTAGTGAACACTGTAGTAATACCTCTCGTATTCGACATGATAGTTCGTTTGGACTTTAGCCTCTTTCCAAAATGCATACTCATAGTGGACAGCTGGCAATGATTTTAATGCAAGTTTATCTGTTTTTTCAAACAGAGACTGCCTGGTGCCTTCCATCTTCTTAAAAGGACTGTTGACAAGATTTTTCAACTCTTTCTTAATTGCAAGGTTTAGTTCCTCTAAACTGAAAAACTGTTCGTTTCTAAGTTTGGCGATAATTCGTTGCCCTGCAATTTTCACATGATTTTCTCCGGAGGCTTTGTCCTTAGGACGATATGCTCTTGCCGGTACGATGGCACTTTGATAATGTCTTGCCATTTCACTGTATGTCCGATTAAGGATAGGATTGTATGTATCGGCTTTTATTGTGGCAGTTTTGGTATTATCCGGAATGATCATTTTGGGGACACCGCCAAAATATTTGAAAGCACGTACATGAGCATTAATCCAGTTGCGGAGTTTCATGTTGTTGTATGCATAAACAAATGGATATCTGCTTGCAGGCAATACCGCAATGAATACATACGCATCATTCTTTTCGCCGGTTTTGCGATTGCTGTAGGTCATCGTGGTGCCTGCCCAATCAACTTCCATTTCTTCTCCGGCTTTATGTTCTTTGTGCATGGAGAGTTGGTTTTGCTTCTTGAACACTCGATAGCGTTCGCAAAACTGAGTGTACATCAACCCATCGGGGTGAGCGGTTTTGTACTCTTCCCATAAAAGCATCAGCGTAACATGCTTTTTCTTCATTTCACAATGAATCCAATCGACATTAGGCTCTACAACACCGGTTTTCGATTTCTTCGGCGGATAAATTGTTGCAAGCAGGTGCTGGCTTGTCATTGTGATAGGCCATGTGATTTGATTCTCATGAGCTCTTTTAAGTACATCCTGAACAACGCTTTTTCCGACACCACAAGTCGCTGCAATCTGACGAATTGATAAATCTGTTTCAAATCTTAGTCTGATAATTTCTCTTACTTTTTGCACGTTGGTCCTCCTCATAAGTCGCCTCGCTTTCTTTACTTTATATGTAAAGAATAGCATAAGCATATTACTTAATGATTTGGTGTCCGAATGTGCCGATATGCTGTCCGCATACTCCCGGTCTGCTGTCCGTATGTTTCCGAAATCGGTGTCCGGATGTTACCGAAATATCCAGTAGAAAGATATCTTACGGAAAAGGGAAAGTTATTGATGGAATAACCGTATGCTCAAAATGTGTTGTTGATGCAAGAATGAAAGCAAGAGAAAAAGAAGAAAGAACCGAAAAGAAAAATAGAGATTTAGCGAGCAAGATTCTTGTTGTTACAGTTAATAGACTTTACGGTTTTAAAATTCTACAGTATTATGATACCATTTCATCCGAAACTTTTATTGGGACAGGTTTCATTGCTGAATTCATGGGAAGTATTGAAGATGTTATTGGAGGCAAATCATCCATGTATCAAGGGAAAATGAATATTTTAAAGCAAGATGTACTTGCCAAGATAAGGGAACAAGCTTTTAGAGTAGGAGCTAATGCTGTAATCGGTGCGGAGTATGAGTATTTGATGGATAATAAAAATATGCTTATGTTATCGATTTCCGGAACCCCAGTAAAAATTGTAGAAGAAGATTAAATCTATTGTAATT
>DATFJE010000176.1:0-12934 GCA_035269385.1 Clostridia bacterium | reverse complement strand
CTTCCAGTTTGAGGTCGGTGTTCAAAGCACTAATGAAAAAACGCTTCACGCAGTCAACAGGAAAACGGATTTCGGAAGATTGCACCATTGGGTTGAAAAATTGATTGAAACAGGCAAAAGCCATGTTCATCTTGATTTGATAGCCGGACTTCCGCATGAGGACTATGAAAGCTTCAAAAATTCTTTCAACAATGTGAACTCAATAGGAGGACATCATTTGCAACTTGGATTTCTCAAACTGCTTCCGGGGACGCAAATAAGGAAAAATTCAAAAGACTTCTCATATGAATTCAAATCGGAGCCGCCATACGAGGTTTTGAAGACCCATGTATTGACGCATGATGAAATATCAAGACTTAAAAGGATAGAGGATGTGCTTGAACGTTACGGGAATTCAGGTGGATTCATGCGTACGGTAGAGTATTTCAAAAAGCTTTTTGACGGGGACGGGTTTGCTTTTTACGAAAATCTTTCCGATTATCTCAATGAAAGGGGATTTTATGAAAGAGCGCACCAAAAGAGAAAGCTATATGGGTACATTTTTGATTATCATGAACAGCTTGAGATTAAAAAAGACACCGACCTTTTTCTTGATATTTTAAAGTTTGACTATCTTATTCAAAAGCCACAGAGGCTACTGCCTTTCTTTAAAAGAAGAGAGAATCAAGAATACAAGAACATTTGCCATCAATTTTTGAAGGACACAGAGAATGTAAAAAAAGTTCTGCCGGCATATGAGGGATTGCCCGCAAAGAAAATAATAAACAAGGTTCACTTCGAACCGTTTGAATACAATGTGGACACTCTCGAAAGGGAAAAGACCGATGTTCTTTTCGACTATGAATGCGGGAAAGGATTGATGGGAGAATCGGCATATCACTTCGTTTCATTGACCGGGCAGGAGAAAGGAAAAACAAATGGAAATCATAAATGATATTTTTTACACCAACAGAGAGGTACTTAAAAAGACTATAAAGGCAATAAGCCTGAATTGGAAGATTTTTTTGGTGGGTATTTCTTATTTCATATTTTCATTGCTTATTTGGAGGATAGCCTCTTTGGCATGGATTCTTTCGGGACTGATAATAGCGGTTTTTCAAAGCGCCGTTATTTCCGACTTTTTGTATTTGATGGAAAAGATAATAAAGTATGGACATTTTACCATGAGGGATTTCAAGGAAGGCTTCAAGGTATACATTTGGAAAGCCTATAGCGTGCTTATTCTTTTCTGGTTTGCCCGCTACGGTTTGAATTTGTTTTTTGGAAGGGCGATGTCGGCATCAGTTGGAGGAATCAGCATTTGGTTCATAATTGAACTCATTGCTTTCATGGCCTTGAATCCGCTGCCGGAAGTGATGTATCAGAAATACAACCAGGGTTTTGACATGATTTCAGGAGCATTCGAATTCGTAAAGGAAAATTGGTTGGAGTGGTTTATTCCAAACATTTTGATTGCGGTCGTTCTTTACTGGATGTTTGAATTGGCAATGACGCCTTTTGCGGCTGTTTCGGGAATTTTTATTAATGGAGCGTCTTCGGTGATGATGATTTTCATATTGATAATGCTTCCGCTGGTTTTCTCTTTCTTTATGATATACAGAGGATTTCTATTCAGAATTCTTGACCGTTCAACAAGAAGAAAAAGGATCTACCAATACAGGATCGGGCATGAGGAATAAGGAGGATTTCGATGGAAGAAGCGATAAAAAAAAGGCTTAAAGAAAAGCTTGAAGAGATAGTATTCATAGAACTGAAAAAAGATATCTCAATACCGGGAAAAAAAGTTGTTCTAAGGAAAAACGTGCCGATGCCAATTCCAGTGAAGAAGCTTTCCGATCGCGTGAGCATGGGCGATTATGAAAATCTTTCAGTCAAGGAAATGATGGAAGGGATGGTATTGCTTGTGGCGGCTGATCCCGATTTTATGCATAATCCATACTATGAACGTCTTATGAAGGGCATAGATGAGAATATCGACAGAGTCATAACTGGGAGCGCGATAGGGCATGCTGAGAATAACCGGCTTGAGGATGCCTTTGTTTTTTTCGAAACGGCCCTTGTTTTAAACCCTTCGAATCTTGATGCCGCATATAACAAGGCAAAGGTGTGCGAAGCCCTTTCGAGAAAGGCTTCGGATAGAGAGCTTTCCAAGGCGTGGGAAAAGGAGGCATTTTCTCTAATGGAAAAGCTGACGGTTGATTTTGAGGATTTTCCAATGCCTTATTACCATTTGGGTTTCCATTATTCCAACAACGGACTCTACAAGAAAGCACAGCTTTCATGGGAACATTTCATTGAAAACTCGGAAGACGAGAACAAGATAATGGAAGTGCAGGAAATGCTGATTAAAATCAGAGACCGTATAACTTTCGACGAAGGATACAACGAAGTGCTTTCGGGTGCGTTCGAAACAGGGCTTGAAAAATTGCTTTCAATAGAGGACAGCAATTCTTCATGGTGGAATCTTCTGTTTTTCATAGCTCTCGCATACAGGAATCTCGGCAAAATGGACGAAGCAGTCGAATATTTTGAGAAAGTAATACGAATCAAACCGGATCAGGCGGAATCCCTCAATGAACTCGGACTGTGCCATTCGGCTTTGGGGAATCCGAGCGAGGCCGCCAGATACTTTAAAAAAGCTCTCAACATGGATCCTGACAATCCTGAAATACTTTGCAATAATGCAATGGCACAAATGGAAATTGGCAATATGGAACTTGCTGAAACATACTTGAACCGTTCTTCTGAATTGGATCCAAATGATCCTGTGACCATTGCCTGCATGAGTGAATTAAATAAATTTAAAAATAATTAACAATAGGGATTATAGAATACAAAAGATATATAATAAGTGTTGTGTGGTGTAAACAAGGGTTTACAGAAGTTGCGCCATATAAACACTTATTATTCTTTTTTTGCAGTAAAAGCACTGGGGATATTGAAAAAACGGCAACCATCGCTTGGCACGATATTTGCACTAAAATATTCAAAGAAACTAATATTTTCGAGAGAGGTGGCTTATGATTAAAACATTGAATGATTTGATTGAACAGGCAAAAAAACAAGAGAAAATGAAACTCTCAGTTGCAGCGGCTCAAGATGGAGAGGTGTTGGCTGCAGTTGTGGAAGCTTCTGAAATGGGTCTTATAGAGCCTGTTCTTGTTGGAGATGAAAAAGCAATCAGGTCGATTGCGGATGAAAAAGGCCTGGATCTTAATGGATATAGAATAATCGATGAACAGGACTTGAAAGAAACGGCAAGAAAGGCAGTTTCGCTTGTAAGCAAAGGTGAGGCGGATTTTGTCATGAAGGGTCTCATAGATACTTCAATTCTTCTCAAAGCAGTATTGGACAAGGAAATAGGGCTTAGAACCGAAAGCCAGCTCAGTCATGTGATGATGTATGAGGTTAAGGGATATCACAAGCTTTTGTATCTTACTGATGGGGGTATGAACATGTACCCGGATGTTCCGACAAAGGCGAAAATAATAAAGAACGCCATATCGGCGGCTAAAGCATTGGGGAATGAAAATGTCAAGGTTGCTTGTCTTGCGGCAAAGGAAAAAGTCAATCCAAAGATGCCGGCTACTGTCGATGCCGGAGAATTGAAGCAAATGGGAGTCGAAGGATTTTTCGGAGAAGGCGTAATAGTAGAGGGTCCGATGGCACTCGATTTGGCTATTTCAAAAGAGGCGGCGGAAATAAAGAAATATGAAAGTCCCGTTGCGGGAGATGCAGATGTTTTGATGGTTCCCAACATTGAGATGGGCAACGGAATAGGAAAAGCTTTGAGCTACTTCGCATTGGCCAGTTCGGCCGGAGTGATAATGGGAGCAAGCGCTCCGGTAGTATTGGTTTCAAGGGCAGACACTCATGAGAACAAGCTCAATTCAATCGCGCTTGGAAGCGTGATTGCTGCACACAAATAGAAAAAAGAGGAGCGTGAAAAGATGAAGGAATTACTGACCGGAAATGAAGCTGTAGCGAGAGGGGCGTACGAAGCCGGAATTTCTTATGCCTCTGCTTATCCGGGAACACCAAGCACAGAAATTCTTGAGAATATTGCACCCTACAAAAAAGAAATTGTAGCGGAATGGGCTCCAAACGAAAAAGTGGCATTGGAATCGGCCATTGGCGCATCCATTGCCGGGGCGAGGTCTTTGGCTGCAATGAAGCATGTCGGTGTAAACGTTGCGGCAGATCCGCTGTTCACATACGGATACACGGGCGTAAACGGAGCCATGGTATTGGTAACTGCCGATGATCCCGGACTACATTCATCGCAAAACGAACAAGACAACAGAAATTATGCCAAATTTGCCAAGGTTGCCATGCTTGAGCCTTCGGATAGCCAAGAAGCGAAGGACATGATCAAGTCTGCAATTGAAATAAGCGAAAAGTTCGACACGATGGTTCTTTACAGACTTACAACTAGAATCTGCCACAGCAAGGGAATAGTTGAATTAGGCGAGCGAACAGAGCTTGGCGCCAAACCATATGAAAAGAACATTCCCAAGTATGTTGCAGCACCTGCAAATGCCAAAAAGCTTCATATTGTTCTTGAAGACAAATTGAAGAAGCTTGAGGCTTTTTCGAACGAAACACCATTGAACTTCATAGAATGGAATGACAGGAAAGTCGGTATTGTATCTTCAGGAGTTGCCTATCAATACGCAAAGGATGTTTTCGGAGATACGGCATCCTATTTGAAAATCGGATTTTCATTCCCCCTTCCAATGGATAAGATAAAGGCTTTCGCAAAAGAGGTTGATACTCTTTATGTGATTGAGGAGCTTGAACCTTTCATGGAAGAGCAAATGAAGGCTGCAGGAATTGAATGCATGGGAAAAGAGAAAATCCCAAACATTGGAGAACTCAATCCAGACATAATAGCAAAAGCACTTCTTGGGGAAGCGCGTGAGACAATAGAACCCATAAGCGACAAAGTTGTCGGAAGGCCTCCTACAATGTGTGCGGGATGTCCCCACAGAGGATTCTTTTATGAACTCAGCAAGAAGAAGAACATAATGGTCACTGGAGACATTGGATGCTACACATTGGGTTCCGCGGCTCCATTGAACGCAATGGAAACATGCATATGCATGGGAGCCAGCATCAGCTTGGGGCATGGGGCGCAAAAAGCGTTCAACAGACACGCCGTCGACAAAAGGGTTGTCGCAGTCATTGGCGACTCGACATTCTTCCATTCGGGAATGACCGGACTTCTGGATATAGCCTACAACAACAGCAATACCGTTACAGTAATTCTCGACAATAGAATCACAGGAATGACCGGCCATCAGGAAAACCCGGGAACCGGTTTTACGCTTCAGGGAATGCCCGCCAAACAGGCAGATATACCGGCTATAGTCAAGGCTTTGGGAATAGACAATATTAAAACGGTTAATCCGATAAAATTGGGCGCAATGAAAGAGGCCTTGGATTGGGCGCTGGCGATAGACGGACCTTCCGTAATAATAACGAGATGGCCATGCGTTCTAAAGAAGCAATCGGAGCAGGATGTCAAGGAGTTCGGAGATTACAAGAGCCTTTGCGTAGTGGATGCAGACAAATGCATAGGTTGCAAGATGTGCATAAACACAGGCTGCCCCGCCCTTACTTTCGACAAGGAAAACAAGAAGGCCGTAATCGACAAGAACCAATGCGTAGGATGCGAAGTGTGCCTTCAGGTCTGTCCTGTAAAAGCAATAGAAAAGGTGGGTGAATAAGATGAGTGAAGTCAAGAACATTCTGCTTGTCGGTGTAGGTGGACAGGGAACGATACTTGCCAGCAAAATTCTTTCCAGAGGTCTTGTGGATGCCGGATATGACGTAAAGATGTCTGAAGTTCACGGAATGGCGCAAAGGGGAGGCAGCGTATCCACTCAAGTCAGATACGGTAAAAAGGTATACTCGCCAATAATCGGATTGGGACAGGCAGACATACTTGCTTCGTTTGAAAAAATGGAAGCCTGTAGATGGATTGACCATTTGAAGATAGACGGAGTAATTGTTGTAAACAACCATGAAATTCCATCTGTTCCAATACAAATAGGCAAGGCGGACTATCCCGACGGCATTATCGAGGCTCTCGAAAAAAAAGCTAAAACAACCACGTTGGATGCAATGGGAATAGCGAAAGAGATAGGAAATCCCAAAACCATGAATGTAGTATTGCTTGGGGCGCTTGTAAAGGCTATGGGAATAACAGAAATAGATTGGGAACAAGCAATACGAAACACCGTAAAGGAAAGATTTATAGACATAAACATTTTGGCCTTCAACAAAGGAATGGAAATGGTAAAATAGCGCATCAGACAAGTACGAGAGAGACTGTTCGAAAGAGCAGTCTCTTTTTTCGAATTAACCCTTGTAATGAGTTTTCAATCTGCTATAATTAAAAGAAATAATTATGTAGAATAATGCATAAATATGCATAGGTATATATATTTTTTTGTCAAAAAGTTGGAGGGTGTGAAATGAAAGGTTATTTGATTCTGGAAGACGGAACAAAATTCGAAGGCAATATTTTTGGTAAAAAACGCAATTCTGTGGGCGAAGTCGTTTTCAATACGGGAATGACGGGGTATCAGGAAACATTGACAGATCCTTCCTATTACGGGCAGATTGTGATACTGACATATCCTCTTGTCGGTAATTACGGTATAACACTTGAAGACAATCAGTCTGAAAAGCCAAAGGTGAGGGGATTCATTGTCAGAGAAGCTTCAGCGAATTATTCTAACTGGAGGGGACGGGAATCAATTGACGAGTATCTTTACAAAAACGACATAGTGGGACTCGAGGGTATAGACACAAGGGCCCTTACAAAAATGATTCGGGAAAATGGAACGATGACCGGGAAGATAGTCGCATACGATGAAGGAGTCGACGTGATGGAGGAATTAAGGTCTTTTGACAATTCTGATGCGGTTTATCAAGTGACCCCGAAATTCAACTATGACTTGATGCCCATCACACTCAAGGTCGCTGTAGTGGATTATGGAATAAAGAGAAATATACTAAGCGCCCTGGTGAACAGGAATGTCCATGTCAGGGTATTTTCATGTCTCAATACGGCAGAGGAAATACTCGATTTCAATCCGGACGGAATATTTTTGTCAAACGGACCAGGAGATCCCGCGTTTCTTAAAAAGGAAATAGATACAGTCAAGTCCCTTATTGGGAAAAAACCGATTTTTGGCATATGTCTTGGACATCAGATCCTTGCCCATGCATTGGGAGGAACTACAAAAAAGATGAAATACGGGCATAGGGGCTGCAATCATCCTGTAAAAGACCTTGCCAAAGACAGAGTTTTCATAACATCACAGAATCACGGCTATGAAGTGGTGGAAGAAAGCATTGACAAGAACGTGCTGGAAATAACACACTTGAACATGAATGACAATACGGTGGAGGGAATGAAGCATCTTTCACTCCCAATATTCAGCGTGCAGTTTCATCCGGAAGCTTCTCCCGGCCCAAGCGATTCGGATTACCTGTTCGATGAATTTTTGAATATGATTAAAAAGGAGAATAAACATGTCAATATATAAGGGTCTTGAAAAAGTAATGGTGATTGGTTCGGGACCCATCATCATTGGACAGGCTGCGGAGTTTGATTATTCGGGCACACAAGCTTGCAAGGTTTTAAGGGAGCACGGACTTAAGGTTGTACTAGTCAACAGCAATCCGGCCACAATAATGACGGACAAGGAAATGGCTGACAGTGTTTATATAGAACCTTTGACGGTTGAATTTCTCGAAAAGATAATTGCAAAGGAAAGACCCGACGGAGTATTGGTGGGCATGGGAGGACAGGTTGCGCTAAATCTTGCTCTCGAGCTTTGGAAGGCCGGAATTCTTGACAGATACAACACGAAACTTCTGGGAACGAACATTGATGCGATAGAGAAATCCGAAGACCGTGAAAAGTTCAAGCTTATGATGGAAAGCATAGGGGAGCCCGTAATAGAGGGGATGATTGCATCGTCTCTGCAGGAAGCCAGTGAGCAGGCCGATGAAATAGGCTATCCTATAGTTGTGCGTCCGGCATATACACTGGGAGGAACCGGTGGAGGAATAGCAGCAGACAGGGAGGAATTGGAGAAAATAGTTCCGGTTGGCCTTGCATACAGCGCCGTGGGTCAGGTGCTGATTGAAAAGAGTGTAAAGGGATGGAAGGAAATAGAGTATGAGATGATCCGCGACAACAAAGGCAATTGCATAACAGTATGCAACATGGAAAATATAGATCCGGTTGGAATCCATACAGGAGACAGCATAGTAATAGCTCCTTCGCAGACTCTCAGCGATAAGGAATACCAGATGCTGAGAAATGCCTCGATAAAGATTGTCACGTCGCTTAATATTAAGGGAGGATGCAATGTTCAACTTGCATTAAATCCATACAGTTTCGAATACAGGGTCATAGAGGTCAATCCAAGGGTCAGCCGTTCGTCGGCTCTTGCATCCAAGGCGACTGGATATCCTATAGCAAAAGTTGCTGCACAGATAGCGATAGGTCTGGATCTTGATGAAATTCCAAATGACGTTACTGGAAAGACTTTGGCGTGTTTTGAGCCTACACTCGATTATTGCGTTATAAAAATCCCCAAATGGCCCTTTGACAAGTTCGAAACTGGAAACCGCACATTGGGAACTAAAATGATGGCCACCGGAGAGGTTATGGCTATCGGCAACAACTTTGAAAGCGCGCTTCTTAAGGGAATAAGATCGCTTGAAATTGGTGTGTATTCTTTGGAAATCGAAAAAGCCGCGGCTTACAGTGATGATGAAGTCATACAAAAGATAATGAAAAGCGATGACGAAAGACTTTTTTTCCTTGCCGAGCTTATAAGAAGAGGCTACAAAACGGAATATCTTTGGGAATTGACCGAAATAGACAGATTTTATCTCGAAAAAATAAATGGAATAGTGAAGCTGGAAGAAGGGCTTAAGAAAAAATCCCTTTCTGAAATCGACGAGGAAGAGCTACTCTCGCTAAAGAAAAAAGGTTTTGCAGATGTGGCAATAGCATCGTTCACCAAATCTAATGAAATAGATGTATTTGAAAAACGCAAAATCCATGAAATCATGCCGGTTTTCAAAATGGTCGACACTTGCGGCGGCGAATTCGAGGCTCAATCGCCATATTATTATTCGACATATGATCCATACGATGAGGTTGTAGTCAGTGACCGAAAAAAGGTAATAGTCATAGGGTCGGGTCCAATAAGGATCGGACAGGGTATAGAGTTCGACTATTGTTCTGTCCACGGCGTGATATCTCTCGAAAAGATGGGAATAGAGTCAATAATAATAAACAACAACCCCGAAACGGTGAGTACCGATTTTGACACATCCGACAAACTTTATTTCGAGCCTTTGACGGAAGAAGATGTAATGAACATCGTAATCAAGGAAAATCCGGATGGGGTGATTCTTCAGTATGGAGGTCAAACCGCAATAAAACTTGCAGCGCATATGGAAAAGATGGGAGTTCCAATACTCGGGAGCGGATACGATTCGATAGACCGATCCGAGGACAGGGAAAAATTCGAGGCAGTTCTGGAAAAATTGAATATAGCAAGACCTTCAGGCAAGGCTGTGATGAATGTGAAAGAAGGACTCGAATTTACAAGGGTTTGCGGATTCCCCGTCTTGATTCGTCCGAGCTATGTTTTGGGCGGAATGGGAATGGAAATTGCCTATGATGAATCTGAATGTGTGGAATATCTTGAGAATGCATTCAAAAAAGATAAGAAAAACCCGGTTCTCATAGACAAGTACCTGAACGGAAAAGAAATTGAGGTTGATGCAATAGGTGATGGGACAGACATTCTCATACCTGGAATAATGGAACATCTCGAAAGAGCCGGAGTTCACTCGGGAGACAGCATATCTGTTTATCCGGCATTCAGCATAAGCGATGAAATAAAAAATAAGATAATAAAGAATACAAAGAAGCTTGCCATGGAATTGAATGTGGTTGGGTTGGTTAATGTACAGTATGTCGTTTATCAAGATGAGGTATATGTTATTGAGGTCAATCCTAGGGCATCGAGAACCGTTCCATATATAAGTAAGGTAACAGGTATTCCGATGATTCGTTTGGCGACGGAAATCATGATGGGTGCAAAACTTAAGGACCTGGGCTTCGGAACAGGGCTTTATAAGACAAGCGGATACTATGCGGTTAAAGTTCCTGTATTCTCTATGGAAAAATTACCCCAGACCGAAATTGCACTTGGTCCCGAAATGAAATCAACGGGAGAGGCATTGGGCCTAGAAAAAGACTTGTACAAGGCCATATATAAGGGACTCGTTGGATCAAGGCTCGAGCTTGGCAGCATAGGAAGAGTTTTGGTTAGTATATCCGACAACTACAAGGATGAGTTTGAAGCGATAGCATTCAAAATGAAAAAACTCGGATTTGAATTCTATGCCACTAAAGGGACAGGTAATTACCTTGAAAAACTTGGAATCGAGCATAAACATGTAGCCAAGATTGGGGAAGGTGAAACAAACGTGCTTTCACTCATACGAAACGAAAAGCTTACACTTGTTATAAATATTCCGAGTAAGGGACGAAACAGCCTTACAGAGGGTTTCCACATAAGAAGAACCTCGATAGAAAATAGGGTTCCCTGCATGACATCGCTTGATACCTTGAATTATGTTTTGGACATATGGGAGCGGGATATAAGTGCTAAAGATGTAGAAGTGTACGATATAACGAAGATATAGGAAGAGAAAAGTAGAAAGTAGAAAGTAGAAAGTGGAAAGCAAAGACAAAAGAACGAACAGCAAAAAAAGATTAAAGAAATAGAATGAAATTTCAATTAAAACGGTGCATTAAACTGTACAATTTACAAAAAAACAAGATGGAAAAACAAAAAAGCCAAAAGCAAAAATAAGAGAAGCTGCCTTGATTCATTCATGGGCAGCTTCTCAATGTTATGAAGATATTTTAGGTAATTTTTTTCTTTTGTCCTTTATATTTTACTTTCCACTTTCCACTTTCTACTGAAGCTAGTTGGCAGCTTGCGCTGCCGACTAGCTTCTATAGTCGCCGTTGATCCTAACATAATCATAACTCAAATCACATCCCCATGCTTTTGCTGAGAAGCTTCCGTCATTCAAACGGACATTTATGATTACGGTTTCATTTTTTAATATTTCTTCTGCCGCTGATTCATCGAAAGGAACTCCCTTCCCTTTTTCGACTAGTGAAATCCTTTTGCCTCCGCCTTCGAAAATCAAATCCAGTTTTTTAGCATTGAAGTTTTCTCCGGAGTAACCCATTGCGCAGAGTATTCTTCCCCAATTTGCATCGTTTCCAAAAAAAGCCGCCTTGACTAAGTTTGATGTAATGATTGATTTTGCCAATTGGTTTGAGGCCTCTTGGCTAAAGCCCCCTGTTAAATTCACTTCAATAAGTTTGGTGGCTCCTTCCCCGTCTTTTGCAATAAGCATTGCCAGTTCTATACATACAATCTTTAAAGCTTCCTTGAAAATGTAGTAATTTGGACCTTCTATTGCGATTGGTTTGTTTTCTGCGCTGCCATTTGCCAAAATAATTGCCGTGTCGTTGGTGCTTGTGTCTCCATCTACCGAAATCATATTGAAAGAGACTTCAGTACATTCAATCAGAGCTTTTTTAAGCAATTCGTTTTCTATTGCGGCATCTGTGAGAATGAAAGAAAGCATGGTACCCATATTCGGATGAATCATTCCCCATCCCTTTGCCATTCCGCTTATTACAACCTTTTTTCCTCCAAGCATGAAATCCACTGAAACTTCTTTCTTGAAAGTATCTGTAGTCATTATTGCTTCAGCTACACCTGAAAAGCCTAAGCTTTCAAGGCTTTCGGCCATAGGTTTTATTTTTGAAACGATTCTGTCCAAAGGAAGGGGGACGCCAATAACTCCGGTCGATGCTACAAGGACATCTGTATTTTTTATGCCCATAACTTCCGAAACGAGCGAAATCATTTGATTTGCATCATGGATGCCCTGTTCTCCGGTGCATGCATTTGCATTCCCACTGTTCGCAAGTATTGCGTGAATATTTCCTGAGGATATGTTGTCCATACTTATTTCAACAGGAGCCGCTTTTACAGTGTTTTTAGTGAATACGCCTGCTGCGTGGGCAGGTTTATCGCTGTAAATCAAACACAAGTCCTTTTTATTGCTTCCTTTCTTGATTCCGCATGAAATTGCAGATGCAGTAAAATCCTTAACCGGTATAAACTTTTTGTATTTTTTCATCGATTTAACCTCCTTATGGCGCCATGGGTGTGAAGTCGAGACCAGTTTTTTCATCGTATCCCAACATCAAATTCATATTCTGCACTGCCTGGCTTGCGGCTCCCTTCATCAGATTATCTATTGCAGAAACCACAATCAATGAAGAAGAAGTCTCATCAACATTCAAGCCTATGTCACAGAAATTTGATTGACGTACATTTCTTGTCTCAGGCAATACTCCTTTGTCCAGTATTCTTACAAATGGCTTTTCCCTGTAAAAATTTTTATAAAGGGCAGTCATTTCAGATGAGCTTATGCTTTTCTTGAGGCGTGCATAGCAGGTCGATAGTATCCCGCGGTTCATTGGAACCAGATGTGGAGTAAATATAACATTCATACTTTCTTTTCCAAGAAGGCTTAGTTCTTGTGCAATTTCAGGAGTGTGTCTGTGGCTGAATAAACCGTAAGCTTTTACACTTTCATTTACTTCACAATATAGATTTGATGTTTTAGAGCTTCTTCCCGCACCGGAAACTCCGGATTTTGCATCGACAATGACATTGCTTTCAATCAATCCGGCTTTTATTGCAGGAGCAAGAGCAAGTATTGAAGCCGTGGGGTAGCATCCCGGATTTGCCACATGGGAAGTTTTCTTTATGGATTCTGCGTAAACTTCCGG
>DATFJE010000175.1:0-7266 GCA_035269385.1 Clostridia bacterium | reverse complement strand
ACGCAGTGGGCATGTCTACGGTTCCGGAGACCATAACGGCAAACTATCTTGGAATAAAGGTCTTTGGCATATCCTGCGTAACCAACATGGCAACAGGTATAAGAAAACAAAAGCATTCCCATGAAGGAGTTGTAGAGACTGCAAATGCGGCTTCAGTTAAACTTGGCAAATGGGTGGAAGCAGTCATAAAAGAAATTTGAAAAAATAATAAAGTCCGCCTTTGTTGAAAGGCGGACTTTATTATATAATCAGTCTTAGAAGTGCGAAAGCGAAGGAGCCGAGGATTTTATGGAAAGAAGATACCGGATTTCCAAACTTAAGGGAGAATTCATCAACAAAGAGACAGAAAAAGAATACTCCCTGTTTTATACAGAAAAAACAATACCGATAACCAGACGAATAATAATGATAGTGGCTTTTATGAACTTCCTTTTCATTTTGCCCGATTATTTTACGCTTGCAAACACAGAATTATTTGTAAAGGTTATATTCTACAGATGCGTATTCTTTATCGGATTCCTGATTTTCTACCGTTGGTTCGATTACAGTGACAATTATGCCGACTATTTTAAAGGATTGACCTTGATGGAGCTTTTTGCCATCTCTTCATTTCTGCATATATATTGGATTTACCAACCGGTCAATTTCCTTATCCAGACTATGGGTCTATTTTTGACAATGGTTGTTTTGGTAACAATCCACAACCGTTGGATTTACGTATTGATAGTAAACATATTCATGATGACAGGGTTTTTGGCAATTACGCTGATTGGGGAAAAGGAACCGGATGTTTCGATAGTTTTAGCTGTGGCGATATATGGCGTTTTAATGGCATCATTTCTTTTATTCCGGGATTACGAGATAAATGTATATAAAAGAAGGCAGTATGAAAGTAGAATGGCACTCAAGAAAGTTTCGATTACGGATTCTTTGACCGGAGTTTTGAACCGGGGTGCATTTGAAAATGAATTGGAAAAAGCGTTGGAAAGATGGCAAAGGCATGGAAACATTTTTTCCATTGTGATGTTCGATGTCGATGATTTCAAAACAGTCAACGATACTCACGGGCACATGGAAGGCGACCGTGTATTGAAAGAACTTTCGGAGATGGTTATTAAAGAGACACGCAAAATAGATGTTTTCGCAAGATGGGGCGGCGAGGAATTTGTGATGATACTCCCGGAAACCGATACCGATACGACACTAAAATTCGTTGAAAGAATAAGAATAAAGATAAAGGAAAATAGCTTTGGCAAATCTAATATAACTTGCAGTTTCGGGGTTACCCAAATAAGGGAAAACGATACAGGCGAAAGCATTTTTTCGAGGATGGACAATTATCTATATCTTTGCAAGAGGCGAGGCAAGGATATGGTTTATCATGATTTTTAGAAGATGCAAAATGAAATAGGGGGGATTTACATGGGAATTGAAAGCGTAAGAAAAGAATTTGATGAAAAAGGGTTTAGATACAAAATCATTGAATTCGAGGAGAGCACTGCTACGGTTCAGCTGGCTGCCGATGCGCTTGGCGTGGAGCCGGGCATGATTGCAAAGACAATGGCATTCGACCTTAAGGATGAGGACATTTTGGTTCTCATGAAGGGCGATACTAGAATAGACAACAAGAAATTCAAGGCGGAATTCGGTAAAAAGGCAAAGATGGTTCCTTCCGAAGTGATAGAGGAAAGGACTGGACATCCAATGGGTGGAGTATGCCCTTTCGGAAACGACAAGGGACTCAGAGTTTTTGTCGATGAAAGCCTTAAGATTTACGATGTGGTGTATCCTGCTGCAGGTTCGAGGCATTCGGCTGTCGAGATAAGTGTTGATGCATTGGCTGAATATGCAGGCAACAGATGGGTCTCTATAGGAAAGGAGTAGCCATGGCAAGGGAAATGAGAAGGCAGGATAGAAAAGTTTCAGATGAAAAGGCATGGGAAATGCTTGAAGAGGCAGAATGGGGAATTCTGTCCCTGGCTTCATCAGACGGCGAGCCTTATGGAGTGCCCCTGAATTTTGTATGCCAAGAAAAGTGCATTTACATACATTGCGCAATTGAAGGAAAAAAGATCGACATAATAAAAGAAAACGAAAAAGCTTCATTTTGCTGTGTCCTTTCCGCAAAGGCAATCCCGGAGAAATTTACGACTGCCTACGCAAGCGCAATTGCTGGAGGAAAGGTTGAAATTGCATCGGATGAAGAAAAGAGGAAGGCCCTAAAACTTTTGATTGAAAAGTATTGTGTGGGCTTGGAGAAGGAAGGGCTGGATTATATAGACAGGCTTTACGGAAAGACGGAAGTTATAAAGTTTTCGGTTGAATCCATTTCCGGGAAATCAAACATATAGCCGTATCAAAAAGCACTGCATGGAATAATCCATGCAGTGCTTTTTTAAACAAATCATAATTTTGATTTTTCATAGTAGCCTTTCATAGTTTCTTCAGGAACCATGCTTCCACCGGTTGCCCAGGGAAGGTGCAGAATATTTTTTGCTTTCAAACCGTGTTTTTTCAGGTATTCTTTTCCCTTTTCGCTGTTTTCAACGACGCATGGTCCGGAAAAACCGGCAAGTGCGGAAGGTTCAAGCCATATGTCTTCGCTGTCCGCAAGGATTCCAAGAAGTCTGTAGAGGTGTTCGTCGGTCGAAGTAAATATTCCGCTTATGAGTTTTTCCATGGTTTTGCCGACAAAACCGGAAGGCCTTCCAACGGCAAGCCCGTCCGCATCGGTAAGATTGTCTATGGCAAAATCCTGAACCGACACTTTTTCGTGAAGGCCCGTCATCATTCCGATCAGCATGCAGGGGGAATGGGTCGGCTCTGCAAAAAAACAGTGTACAGAATCACCGAATACGGCTTTAAGCCCGAATGCCACGCCTCCTGGACCTCCGCCAACCCCGCATGGGAGATATACGAAAAGAGGATGCCTTTCGTCTATTGTGATTTCAAGCTCTTCGAACTGCTTGGCAAGACGCAGAGCAGCCACCGAATATCCCAAGAAAAGAGTTTTCGAATTTTCATCGTCAACGAAGTGCATTGACGGGTCGCCCTCGGATTGGCGGCGCCCCTCCTTCACGGCAAGGCTGTAGTCGGAATCGTATTCCATCACGGTTACGCCTTTGCTCCGCAAAAGGCTCTTCTTCCATTCCTTGGCGTCTGCCGACATGTGGACAAAAACGCGGAAACCCAGTTTGGCGCTCATTATGCCTATGCTAAGGCCCAAGTTGCCGGTGGATCCCACAGCAATGGAATATTTCGAATAGAACTTTTTGAAGCTATCATCAGCCAATATGGAATAGTCGTCATCGGGCCGGAGCAGGCCGTTTTCAAAAGCCAAATCCTCCGCGTGCTTTAGAACTTCATAAATGCCTCCCCGGGCCTTTATTGAGCCGGATATGGGCAGATGGCTGTCGCACTTTACCATAAGGGAGCCCTCCAGCTCGGAATCGCAGAAATCCTCCAAAGAGCTTTTCATAAAAGGGAGTTCCCTTAGAGGCGATTCGATTATGCCTCGGGAGGGCGAAGTTTCAGGAAAAACCTTTTCAAGATAAGGAGCGAACCTTTTCAATCGAGCTGAAGCTTTTTCAATATCTTTCATGGAAAGGCTTATTTCATCAAATGCTCTATTGCATGGGCCGTAAAGAGGATTGATCCAGAAGACCTCATTTGTCTTGACGATTTCATTCAAGATCGGATGCTTTCTTGTCCAGTAATCCATGCTTTCCCCCAAAATTTTATCCATGAAACATCTCTCCTTTCATAATTGTTTTATCATGATTTGAATTTCATAGAATGACGTTTATGCGGTTTCCGTCAAGATGGCATGATATGTTGTCAAATGCAATGACGGCTCTTCTTTCCAAAGCTTCGACTGTCGCGAAAGCCACATGCGGAAGTACAGTTGTGTTAGGCGCGTCGAAAAGAGGATGGTCCGCTGGGATCGGCGGTTCCATTTCGAAAACATCTATTCCGGCTCCCGAAAGCCTGCCATTCTTCAATGCGCCTGCAAGCGCTGCATTGTCAACAATCGGTCCTCTCGCTGTGTTTATGAGTACCGCCGACGGTTTCATCGAATCTATCAAATCCTTGCTTGCCAGTTTTACTGTATGTTCATTTAGCGGCACATGGATGCTTACGATGTCGCTTTCGCTGAAGACATCAGAAAGACTCTTGTAGGTTATATCCAGACATTCGGCCTCTTTTTTCTTGCTGCGGCTATAGGCGATTATATTCATGCCGAAGGCTTTTGCCAAGGCGGCTGTCTCCATGCCGATTGCGCCAGTTCCGACTATTCCCAAAGTCTTGCCTTTAAGCTCCCTTCCAACATGCCCTGCGCGGGTACCGCCTGTTCGAGTTATTTTGTCGCAAACCGAAACATGCCTGTAAACAGATATCATCAGTCCTATTGCGAGTTCGGCGACTGCCGGAGTCGAATAGCCAGCGCAATTGCTTACGGGGATTTTTCTTTCACGGCAAGCATCCAAATCCACATGGTCCACTCCGGTAAAAGCCACCGAAATGAATTTGAGATCAGGCAATGCTTCTATTACCTGTCGCCTAAGAGGGCTGTTTGCAATTATCAGAATGTCTGCGTCCTTGCACCTTGAAATATATTCCGCATCATCGCAGGGCGGAGTTTCAAATACGGTCAGATTGAATTTTCCTGAAAGTTTTTCGCTTGCAATGGCGTTGATGATTTCTTTGGAAATTCCCAAAGGTTCTGTTATAACAATATTCATCCAAATTACCTCCAATATATTTATGTCTATTTTATTATAACAAAATTCATTGGAATATTCGAAGGTTGATGAATGATTAGCAGAGCCGGCATTGACCGTATTTGTGGTATTATAAAAAGAAAAGAAAAGGAAGGCAGACATGGACAAAAAAGAATTCGCGATTCCTAAAATTTGCGGCGCAATAAACGGTCAGACGGTAAAATCGGTTGAGATTCAATTTTCGGTTGCTGAAAAAACGAAAATAGACATTCTTGAATGGCGCATTGACTCCATGGCTTTTACATATGAGGATTTTATTGATAAAAAGGGAAAAATAAAAGATTGCATAAAGATATTTAAAGAAAGCCGAAAGCCCATTATTCTTACCTTGAGGAGCTCTCTTGAAGGAGGACTTTTCGTTGGAGATACAAATGAATACTTTAGAATCCTCGAGGATATGGTCGAAAGCTTTAATTTTTCGATGGTAGACATAGAATACTCGAGGTGGATGGAGTGGAAAAACAGACAAGGGGGAATTTTGCCTTTAAATAACACAGACATAATAGTCTCCCATCATGATTTCAAAAGAATGCCCGAAAAAAAGGAAATTCTTGATTTGTTCCAAAGAATGGCCAAACTTGACGCAAGATTTGTAAAGGGAGCGTTCATGGCAGGGGATTTTTCCGAAACATTGAGGCTTATGGGGGCTGCGAACGAGTTCAAGGGGAAACGACCCGAAAAAGAATTGATATACATGGCAATGGGCGAGGCCGGAATGGCCAGCAGAATCCTCTCGGGAGAAGCGGCGCCGGCAATAACCTATGCAAGCCTGGATATGGAAAAGCCTACAGCACCGGGACAATACAAGCTGGACATACTTGTAGGAATATTGGAATTGCAGAGAAGACAGTCCAAAATCAGTTGAAAGGCAAGGCATAGGCCCTTGCAAGCCGGGTAAAAGAGCTTAAAAATGTCAAAAAATGCAAAACGTGATATAATGTATTCATATAAGCAAAGCGGCACAAAAGGGAAATTCCTTTATGGAGGGATTGTAGATGGATAAAGAAAAACTTGATGGAATAAGGAAAGACATATTTCTTATAGGAATATTGGCAGGTCTGTTCGTGAGCAGCTTCTTCAATTATCTTTTGTTTCACAGCCTTGTTGGAATTTACAGCATAACAATAGCGTTTGCCGTATTCATGACTGCATGGAACTCAAGAAAATACAACGAGGGAAGCTATATAATATTCATTGGGATAGCATATCTTTTCATTGGATTCTTAGACCTTATGCATCTGTTTGCATTCAAGGATTTTACTGTTTTTACGCAGAAACATTTTGCCGGGCAGTTTTGGGTTGCGGCCAGGGGCATGGAAAGCTTGACGCTTCTGATAGCCTTCAATTTCAATAAAAGGCTAAAAAAACGCATAAACTATGAAATGGTGTTTTCAATATATTTTACAGTGACGCTTATAATTTGCACAAGCATACTTAATTTCAACACTTTTCCGTTATGTTGTATTGAAGGAGCAGGGTATACACCGTTTAAATTGTGGTTTGAAGCGGTGATAGTGCTTATGCTTTTGGCTGCTTGGTTTGCAATAGACAAAAATAGACGGGAAGTGGGGGAAAAGGCTTACCCTTTCTTTGTATGGGCAATTGTATTTACATTGCTTTCAGAGCTTTCATTTCTGATAGATGCTGGAAACCAAGGGCTTTTAAATCTGGCAGGCCAGTTCATGAAGCTGTCGTCTTTTTACATGATTTACAAAGTGGCGATAGATTTGGGTATAAGGAAGCCTCACGATGCATTTTTCAGGGAACTCAAGCAAAATGAAAATTCACTCAAAGATGTCGCTCTGATCGATTTGGAAACCGGTCTTTTCAATAATCAGGCATATCAGCGAATAAAAAGCAAACTGTGGATTTTGTTCAAGAAATGCAGAACAACAGTCGGAATAGCACTTTTGTCAATCAGTGATATTGAAAAACTGGAACTGGAATACGGGAAAAAGAAATCTCTGAAGATTTTGGATGAATTGGTAGAGATAATAATGGATGTTATATCTGAAGACCATTTCTTTTTCAGGATTGACACAAACACCTTTTTGATTCTTTTTGGAGAAGACGAGGAAAGAATGAAAAATTATGCCGAGACAATAAGGCTAAGCTTTGTTTCCGAAGTCAAAAGCAAATACGGAATAGAATCGAATTTATATTACGGCATAAGCGAGCGCGATTCATTGTTGACATACAACCTCGACAGTTTGTATGAATCAGCCAATGAGAATCTTTCGAGAAAAAAACTTAGATATGTGATTCGGGAAATGGAATAGAGGTAATAGAAAATCAAGAGGATGATTTTCTGATGGGAGAGGAAAAAGCGATGGAAGCAATAGTTGGATATTTCAAAGACATAAGCAAAATCCCCAGATGTTCCGGGAACGAAAAGGCTGTCAGCGATTTTTTGCTCGATTTTGCTCTAAAATGCGGAATTGAAGCCATTCAGGACGAATATCTCAACATAATAATGAAAATACCG
>DATFJE010000174.1:0-2899 GCA_035269385.1 Clostridia bacterium | reverse complement strand
GAACTCATTCAGACTTTTTACCATGAATTCATTCACTTCCGGAGTATAGGGCGTAATTAGCGAAATCCTTTCGGGACACCTTTTGGCAATCTGCTCCAAGACAGCCCCGAAAGCGCTGATTCCTCTACAATTCATTTGGCTTGAAATGAATGCTTCAAGGCGTTTGAGACCGCCCACTCCGTAAACAGCTGATGCGGAAGTGCATCCGAATATGACTGCATCGAATTCGGCAATTCCTTTAAGAAAAGTCAAGCTCCTCGGCAATTCCTCATCCACCATTCTTTTTTCGGCCTCTTCTCCGACTTCATCGAGCCACATTCGGTGCGTGTGCAATATATGATTTTGGGAAAGGTTTTTCTGAAGGTCCGTCTCAAGCGTAATATCGGTATGTGGAATTATGAGAGCTATCCTTTTCTCTTTCATGATTGCCTCCTATAGGTTGAATTTTCTTTTTGCAACTCCGGCAAGCAAATGGAGGGTCATCCATACGGCAGTGTGTGAAGACACGTTAGCTTTGTCTTCAAGAGGATAGATCTCCACATAGTCGAATGCCTCAGTTTTGGCTTTTCCACATTCGTGAAGCATCATTGCGAGTTCAAAAGATGTCATGCCGCATGGATCCGGAGGTCCTCCCGGGTTGTTGGCGATATCCAAAATATCAGAACATACAGTAACATAGATTGCATCGGTGCCGTCGCTTGCAATTTCAATGGCCTTCTGGATTGATTCTTTCCATCCCTTAAGCTTGATATCCATCCCAGGAATTACTGTGGCGCCGAATTTCTTTGCGTTCTTGAGTGCATCCGGATGGTTCCTCGGCCCTCTTACTCCAATATGAACGATGTTTTTTGCATCTATGTTCTCTTGCTCATACACCCTGTAGAACGGGGAGCACCTTGCAAGCTTCTCTTCTCCGAAGCTGGGGCAATTGTCCATGTGGGCATCAAAATGTATCACTCCCACCTTTCCATCAAATTTTTCCGAAAAAACCTCTATAAGAGGATTTGATATCGAATGGTCGCCCCCGAATACAACCGGGAACTTGCCTGCCTCGACAATCTCAGAGTATTTTTCCTTGAGAGCCGAGAATGTGAAATCATAGTTTCCGTTCTGTACCGCACTGTCGCCGTAGTCTCCCGCTGTGAAATAGTCGAATATATCTATGTCGTAATCCAGCATATATCCGCCGTATCTGGCCGAAGCCGATCTTATGGTTTTTGTAGAGAGTTCGCAGTCCGTATATGATCCCCAAGTGCAAATTCCTTCCCAGGGAACACCCATGACCACTATGTCATTATTCGCCAACTCTTCTTTGCTGCAAATCTTGGGAATACCCAGAAAAGTGGGTGTGCCGCTGTAGATTTCAGGTATTACTCGTTCAGGAACATAACAAACAGGTTTATTCTTCATTGCTCCAACTCCTTTTCGTTTTCTGCCGTCAATTTATAGAATTCTCAAACAATTGAATCCTTAAAAAGAGTATAATTCTATTCGACATTTTTCGTCAATGCAAAATTGATATTGCGGAACTCTTTTCGCCATTGTCAAACGTTTGAAAGATTATTCGAATATTGATGCAAATTCGCTTATATGCATGCGACAATATCAAAAAGAGAGCCTCGGTAAATTCACTTCAGGCTCTCTCTTATTAATTGGCAATATTTAATTCTATTTTTGCATTAAAACAAATCTTCAGTAAGTTTTGCGCTGACCTTTTGCAGGTCTCGGGCAATTTCCTCTATTTTATTTCTTATTTTCACATCAGCCCCCGATATGCTCAGTGTTCCGACGAGCGCGTCCTTCCTCGTCACTATAGGCACAGCAATTGAAAGGCAGCCTTCATCTGCTTCTTCGTCCTCCAGGGAATAGTTTTTCTCTATTATGGAATTTATGTTTTCTATCAAAAGCTCTTTATCGACCAATGTCTTGCGAGTATTCGAAATCAATTTAGTGTTCTCAAAATACTCGTTTCTTTCCTCGACACTCATCCTGCTCAGGAGTATTTTTCCCGAGGCTGTACAGTAAAGCTGCATCTGGCTTCCAAGAGCCACACTAAAGATATAGTGCGAGTTTACAGGTGTGGTCATGTCCAGAAAATGGAGCCTGTTCCCGTTGACCGTAAAAACGTGGGTAGTGCACTTGTACTTGTTGCTTATGCTGGTCATATAACTTTTGCTCATTGTCCTCAGCCTGGTCTTGCTCGACTGCATAGCAAGTACGCTCTTGTCGAAAAGAGCCTGGCCCAGCATGTAGTTGCCGTTGCAGTTCTGCTGTATGAACCTGTTGTTGTGAAGCGTGTTGAGTATTCCATGAACAGTGCTCTTGTTCAGCTGCAAACATTTTGAGATGTCGCTTAAGCTTAGTTCGATGTTGTTCTCATCAAAACAGCTTATGACATCTATGGCTCTTTGTATAGACTGAATATTTTTCCCCTTGCCGTGAGAATCCATTTGCTTTCACCCCATTTTCGGTTGACATAATATGTTCTATATTATCAAATGCATCACAGCATTGTCAATCAGGACAGTCCAGCCAATGCATAAATAACCACCGTACCTTTTCTGAATAAAATATGCAAAAATCAAAAACGCAAAATGCGGGACGTTTAATGCGTCCCGCATTTTGCCTGTTAGCAATTACAAACATTGACCATATGGCCTGTGAGTTCCGGTTTTATTTTTTCCTTTATCATTTTGGCAACGCCTACAAGCTTGTCCAGGTCGATGCCGGTCGAAATCCCCATTTCCTCAAGCATGTTGACCAAATCTTCCGAAGCAACGTTGCCCGCGGCGCCAGGCGCGAATGGGCATCCCCCAAGTCCTCCGGCAGCGGCTTCAAACAAGTTGAATCCGTTCTGCAGTGCAACTACAATATTTGCAAGGGCCATTCCACGGGTGTC
>DATFJE010000173.1:0-2092 GCA_035269385.1 Clostridia bacterium | reverse complement strand
CGCATATTGCGAGGACATCTTAAAGCCACCATTGAAAGGTGTGATTGTAGCATAATCATCACGACCGATCATAACATCTCCTCCGGATGCCATGCTGAAAGTGACAGCCTCGGAGCCTGTGTTATGTAACGTATAAACGATCTGAATCGCAGCACCCTCGTATAAATAGTTATAATCAATATCCACCGTCAGACTGGTTCTAGGCATAGCGTATGGATTTCCGCTGGCAAAGACCGGAAGTCCTCGACTGTACAAAGAATCATATCTGTTGGCGGCTTGAGCCTCTTCATCAATTATTTTCAGAATACTGGTGAGCCCTAAATCTTTATAGGTGACTTTTTTCCAGGCTCCATTAAAATATCCTTTGATATCGAAGGAACGGAAAAAATTACCCGTATACTTAAATGCCATTATGCCATGGCTATCGGTTGTATAGCCCGAAGGCGCTTCGGCCGCCAACGCCGTTGCCGGAAACAAGATCACCAGCATACACATGATCAGAAATAAGGACAAGCATCTTTTCCCTGCAGCCATCATCTTTGCAATACTTTTTTTCATTCCTTTTCCTCCTGTTATGTATTGGAAATTCATTCCATTTTCCCAATTCCTTTACTTGCTTTTTTAGAATGGAGCAATTTTGAAAAGCATTTTTCCAGTCTGATTTTTTCAATCGGCTCAAGAAGATAACCGCTTGCCCCCATTTTGTAAGCGTCCAGCGCATAATCATCGATATCCGATACGAAAACCACTTCCATGTTCTCCGTACTTTTTTGAAGCATTTCCAAGACTGACAACTCGACGGGCTGGGCGCCGCTTAATCGAATAAAAACCACATCGTGAGGGTCTTTCTCCGCCAGTTTCATGAATTGAATTTTGTTTTTTACGAATGTGATCTCTTCCACATCGTTTTTATTGTATAACCATGACAAGAGCTTAATCTGCGAATCGCCACCGGTCATTCCCAAGATGCAAACACGCACCATCCCACCTCCGTTCAAAAGAATTTGCCGTTTTTTTTGATTATAATCAATGAATCTCCCAAAATTCTCCCAAACAAAAAATGCCGCCAAAGACCTTTCAAGTCTTTGACGGTATGAATAGTTCCGCTATCTTTTTATTCCCATTATTTCAAATGCTTCTTTCGGCATTGTAAGATTCAATTCTTCCCTTAGTACCTGTTCAAATTTTTTAAAATGCAACATCGCCTTTGACTTTTGCTTCGTCTCAATATACAGCCGCAGCAATTTCAGCGAGGTTTCTTCAATATATGGATTCTTCCCATATGCCTTGCACAGGCACTTTTCAGCCAGGTCATATTCTTTCTTTCCGACAAGAAATTTTGCGTACCGGTTCAAAAGATCCACATAATCATTCACAAAATTTTCCCTGTCGATATCCGCCCATGGCCAGTCGCTTCCTTGCAGGTAATCCCCCTTGTAGATTTCATCAATTCGATTCATGCCCAGTTCCGCTTCATGTGTCTTAAGGAGCCTGCGCCATTGCCGCTTGTCAAAACAAACATCGCCGAGGGTCATGCAATAATTCCCATGGACTTTGATCAGGCTTTTTCCCACGCCGTATTCCTGAAGGCTTTTTCGGATATAATATATGGCGTTGTGCAATTGACTTACAGCTTTGTCCTTCTCTATGCCACAGAAGACATCTTCAATTATTTGGTCTCTTGCAGCCGCCTTTCCATCTTTCATCAACAAATAGGCAAAGACTTCCTTGGTTTTATCGGTTCTCCACTTTAGCGGCTCCTCATGTTCCCATGCAATTTTAAAAAGTCCAAAGCATTCTATCTTAAGGCTCTTGTTTGATTTTACAGGAGCGGTTTTTTGAATTCTTTTTATCACTTTCTTCATTGCATTTTCAAATCTCTCCCGCCCAATGGGTTTAAGGATATATGAAATTGCATTCAGCTCAAAAGCTTCCATGGCATACTGGTCATGGGCTGTTACAAATACGATCTCCGTATCCGGAAGCATGTCAAGAATGCTTGAACCGGCATCAACCCCCATCAATTGCGGCATCTGGATGTCCAAAAAAACCAACTCAGGCCTTAATTCGGGCAGTTTTTCCAGGGCCTCCA
>DATFJE010000172.1:0-8927 GCA_035269385.1 Clostridia bacterium | reverse complement strand
TGAGACGGGGAAAACAAGTATTCTTGCCACGATTCCTTATGGAGGATATACTTGGACTCCAGGCGCTGAGGATTCGGGAGAGAAGGAACTCAGGGTAAGCGTAAGGGATACTGCGGGAAGGCTTTATGAGAGCGAATTTGTAAGAGTCACGGTTGATGGCGGGCCAAGGCTTTTGGTCATGGGAATCAGGCCGGGCCAGGTGTTGACTGATCCTGTTGAAATATCATTTCAAAGCAATGTCAATGTAAACAAAATAAATCTCTTTTTAACCGACAAATCAACCGGAATAGGAAAGTATATCGCAAAGGACTACAGCATAGACAAACTTTTCGAACTTTCATTGTCGGAAATCGGGCATGGCCAAATGTCAATTCGTGCCGAAGGCTTTTACAATGGAGAAAAGGTTCTCAGCGCAGATGTGCCGTTTGAAATTTATATGGGGACGCTTTATGAGGCGAAGCCGGTAGTTGAAAAGGATATGTTCCTTGATTTCGCTTCAAATCTTGCAAGCGAATCCTGGGAAAAGACGGGAATGTCCGCCGCCATGCAGACGGCTCAGGCAATTCTTGAGACAGGCTGGGGGCAGAGCGTGCCTGTAGACAAGTACAATGGCAAATTCTCAAACAATCTTTTTGGAATAAAGGGAACGGGCAGCAAGGGTTATGTGACTTCAAACACCTGGGAGGTTTACAATGGAGTGGAGTATAGGGTCGACGACGAGTTCAGGGCATATTCCGATGTCAGGGAAGGGTGGGAAGACCATAAAAATTTCCTGCTTGAGCGTGCAAGATACAGACCATTTACTGAAGTAATGTATGACAGCACCTTGGGGGCATGGGCAATCAAGAGGGCGGGTTATGCAACCGATCCGGTTTATGCAACAAAGCTTATAAACATAATAAAGAGGTACGGGCTGAGGCGACTCGACCAAACAGGTATTTGACAAGCGGAATTGAATGTATATGAACATACCATTTGTGCCATTTAATAGATATGATTGAGAAAGAAAAGCTGCTTCAATTCGAAGCAGCTTTTCTTATCTCTATTTTCATTGCTTATATGGGTAATCAATGAAAAATACTAAAATTCGTGAAATGAATTTCTTTTGAGTGAAAAATATTGCACCGGGGATTGTTTTATAGATAGAGCATTATAAAATCATGAGGAAAATAAACGTTGGAATTGCTGCATTTTGTTAAAAACGAATCGAATTATAATTTTGGCACAAGTATTGCTATATTTATCATTGAAGAGGGATAGATACTCGATGTGATTTTATAAAAGACAAATCATTAGGTTAACCTGAAGAATAACAGATGAAAAAGGAAAAATAATTGAAAAACCAATAGCATTCCTGTAAGGAAAATAGAAATTCCAATGATTATGAGTGCCTACAAAATTACCTGCTTTATATATTGAAGAGCAATTTATGGAATTGAAATCAAAGACTTGGGTTTCCAATCTGTTTAACTTAAGCGGGTACTGCTTCAAAATCATTTTATTGAATTTCGCACATGGACCTTTTGCTATGGCCAAGCCAATGCATCAGGTCCATTCGCGTTTTTATACACTGGCCATATTCAATTCATTTGAGCCCGTATTGGTTTATCTTGTTGAAAAGTTGCCGGGAGCTCATTTGAATTGCCTTTGCGGTTTGGTTTACATTTCCGTTGAATTGGCTCAGAACCCATTCGAAGTAGGCTTTTTCTGATTGTTCTTTGAAGTCTTTGTAGTGAAGCAATTCTTTAAAGGCATAGTTGTTGTGTTGAGCAGTAGAGGACTTTATAGAGTGCAGTATAGGCAGTCCGTCTTCTGTGATTACTCCGTTTTCAGAAAGGACAACCATTCGGTCTACAATATTTTTAAGTTCTCGTATGTTTCCTGGATAGTCGTATTCAATAAGAAAATCTTTGACTCGGGGTTCAATATCGGTAATTTCAATTTGGTGCTCATGTTGACTCTTGGCAATAATATAATCTATGAGGTCTTTAAGATCTTCTTTGCGTTCGCGTAGAGCAGGAACTTTTATTACTATTGTGCTGATTCGGTAGAAAAAATCTTCCCGGAATCTGTTTTCTTTCACAGCTTTTGAAACATCGATGTTGGTGGCTGAAATCAGTCTGAAATCAACATCCAATTCTTTGTTTGACCCGAGGCGCTGTATTTTTTTTTGCTCGATTGTTCTGAGTAGTTTTACCTGGGTGAGCAAACTCAAATCGCCGATTTCGTCAAGGAAAAGGCTCCCTGTATTTGAAGTCTCTATCTTGCCTTGCTTTGTCTTTGTCGCTCCGGTGAAGGCTCCTGCCTCGTATCCGAACAGTTCGGATTCGAGGAGAGATTCCGTGTATGATGTGCAGTTTATTGAGACGAAGGGTTTTTCCGACCTCTTGCTGTTGTAGTGGAGATAATGTGCGGCGACTTCTTTTCCGGAACCCGATTCTCCTATAAGCAATACATTGGCGTTTGAATTCGAAACTTTTTGGCATAGATCAAGCATCTTGTTGTAAAGCGGACTCTTGCTTTTCAGATTGTATGATTCTAGTTTTGCATTTGTCATGGCATTCTCCCTTGGATAATAAAATATAGTTTGATTATACTATGGAGTTTTCGTTTTTACCATAACAGAAAGAAAAATATTTCGTTTAGCCGAAAAATATTTCGCTGTTTTTGCATTGCAGACATTACGATTAATAACTGTAAACTGCTGGAATTGTTGCTATAGCCATGTTTTGTTAAATATTTCACTATGAGGTGTTTTTGGCACAACAATTGCGACAGTTAATTATCGATAATTAATTGTCAATGAAACAAGGATTACAAGTGAAAGGAGGCAACTTTAATAGGAAAGGAGAGTTTTATGAGTTTAGAAATGAAAATAATCACAAACAACCCGCTTGTAAACCAAGCAATTTACAAAAACGTGGAAAAAGTATTTGTTGAAACGGGCAACATTCAGGGTGTGCTGCTCAGGGCAAGAGATTTGATTCACAAGGGACACAAGCTACTGTCTCATCCCTTGTCGGGCAGTTTGAAGCCTAACGAGAATCCCTACAAGTCAATCATAATAAGCCGCAATGCGGATGGTCTTGAATTTGATCATCTCATTATGATTGAAAAAGGAATCGAGACGACTGAAAAATTCTTTCGCGGTAAGACATTGCCGAAATACAAACCGGCCACAGATCATGATTTCATGGTTATTGACAAATCGATTGTCGAGAGTGGCCTAAAGAATAATGGAGGTGCATAGTATGCGATTGGAAGTTGGCAAAATATTTATAAATGACATCAGATTCGGTGAATCTACCTATGTTGAAAACGGTGTACTTTATGTGAACGAGAAAGAACTGATTGACCTTTTTATTGAGGATGAGCGCATCAAAAGTGCAAAAATTGAATTGGCGAAGCCTGGCGAGTCGATAAGAATTACTCCGGTAAAGGATGTTTTGGAACCGCGTGTAAAAGTGAGCGGAGGCGGAACGAATTTCCCTGGAGTAGTTGGAAACAAAGTTAAGCAGGTCGGAGAGGGAAGAACCCACGTGCTCAGCGGAGCGGCAGTAGTTACGGTTGGAAAGATTGTGGGTTTCCAGGAGGGAATTGTAGACATGAGCGGAATAGGTGCAGACTATACGCCATTCTCGAAGACGCTCAACATTTGCGTAGTTATAGAGCCTGCTGAGGGAATAGAATCACATGCATACGAGGCCGCTGCTCGTGAAGCAGGGCTCGTAGTAACAAATTTCATCGGCGAAGCTGGAAGAAATCTTGAGGCGGACGAAATCGAAGTGTTCGAGACCAAGGGAATACTGGAACAGGCAAAAATGTACCCGGATCTTCCGCGTATCGGATATGTCTGCATGCTGCAGTCCCAAGGACTTCTTCATGACACATACGTTTACGGAGTCGACGCAAAGAATATTATTCCGACACTGATGAATCCGACTGAGTTCATGGACGGAGCTGTAATCAGTGGAAATTGCGTTGCATCGTGCGACAAGATTCCTACTTATCTTCACCAAAATGATCCCATTATTGAAGAGTTGTTCGAAAAGCATGGCAAAGAAATCAATTTCATGGGCGTAATTATCACAAACGAGAATGTATTCCTGGCTGACAAGGAAAGATGCTCTGACGGGGTTGCAAAGTTGGCAAGGCTCATGGATCTTGAAGGTGTTATCATAACTGAAGAAGGTTACGGAAACCCTGATACAGACCTGATGATGAACTGCAAAAAAGTTGAGCAAAACGGAATCAAGACGGTACTTGTGACTGACGAATTCCCTGGCCGCGACGGCAAATCAGAATCTCTTGCAGATGCTGTCAAGGAAGCGGATGCTCTTGTTTCGTGTGGGCAGGGAAATATAGTTATTACTATGCCGCCTATGGACAAAGTAATCGGAACTCTAGAGGACATTGAAACTATGATTGGCGGATATGATGGAAGCATGAAAGAAGACGGAAGCATTGAGGCGGAGATACAAATAATCATTTCTGCAACATCGGCTTTCGGATGCAATAAACTAACCGCGAGAATGCACTAGAAAGGGAGGGAGGATAACATGTCTAAATTAAAAGTTGTTCATTATATAAATAACTTCTTTGCTGGAATCGGTGGAGAAGAAAAAGCAGATATATCACCTCGTGAAATGCAAGGATTCGTAGGCCCGGGCATGGCACTTGACAAAAGTCTTGGAGATGAAGCTGAGGTAGTAGCCACTGTTGTTTGCGGCGACTCATACTATGCTGAAAATCTTGAGAAGGCAGAAGCCGATTTGCTTGATATGATAAAGAAGTACGATGCTGATTTATTCATAGCGGGACCGGCTTTCAATGCAGGTCGTTACGGAGTAGCATGCGGAGCAATAGCAAAAGCAGTCGAAGAAAAATTGGGGATACCTTCAGTTACAGCCATGTATGAAGAGAATCCGGGGGTCGACATGTTCAAGAAAGACTTGTATATAATGACTACCGGCAATTCGGCTGCAAGCATGAAAAAAGCCGTTTCAAAATTAAGCGCCTTCGCACTCAAGCTTGCTAAAGGCGAAAAAATTGGTACACCTGAAGATGAAGGATATCATGTAAGAGGTATCAGAACCAATTATTTCCATGAAAAAAGAGGCGCCAAAAGAGCCGTAGAAATGATGATTCAAAAGGCAAATAATCGTCCGTATGTAACTGAATATGAAATGCCTGATTTTGGAAATGTGACTCCGATGCCGGCTATTATGGATTTGAGCGACAAGAAGGTTGCGCTTGTCACTTCGGGCGGGGTTGTTCCGACAGACAATCCTGACAGAATAGAATCTTCAAGTGCAACCAAGTACGGAATCTATGACATAAGCGAATATGATTCAATGCCTGCAGACAAGTTCACAACAATACACGGAGGATATGACAGAACTTATGCTTTGCAGGACATAAACCGTGTAGTTCCCTTGGATGTAATGAGAGACATGGAAAAAGAAGGAGTCATTGGGGAACTTGCTGATTACTATATTGCGACAACCGGTACAGGAACATCTGTAGGAAATGCAAGAGGTTTCGGAGAGGAATACTCTAAGAAGCTTTTGGCCGACGGCGTTCAGGCAGTTATCGTAACATCCACCTGAGGCACCTGTACTCGTTGCGGTGCAACGATGGTAAAAGAAATTGAGCGTTCCGGCATCCCGGTAGTGCATATAGCCACTGTAGTTCCGATATCCCTCACGGTAGGGGCGAATAGAATAGTTCCTGCAATCGGAATACCTTATCCACTCGGTAATCCGAATCTGGAATTCAAAGCAGAGAAGAAACTTAGGAGAGGATTGGTTGAGAAAGCCCTCAAGGCTCTTCAAACTGAAGTTGATGGACAAACAGTATTCGAATAAACATGAGACTGAAAATGTCGAAAGCGGGGCAAATCGATGAATGAGAATGTCAGCTACAAAAACGTTGTCCAATATGCAGGAGCATTTATCGCATTTTTGATCGGGTCGGGTTTTGCCACTGGTCAAGAGGTGTTGCAATACTTCTGTGCATATGGATACAAGGGGATTATCGGCGTGGGAGTCATATTTGCATTGTTTCTTTATGTGGGTATAGATTTCATCACCGTAGGGCAGAAAGAGAAATTTGCCAAAGGCAGCGATATTTATTCATATTATTGCGGTAAACATTTGGGCAAGTTTTTCGACTACTTTTCAATCCTTTTCATCTACATGTCATTTATAGTTATGATTGCCGGAGCGGGAGCGACGGTAAACGAACAGTATGGCTTGGCGGTTCCTGTTGGCGGAATAATAATGGGTGTGCTGGCGACGACGACGGTCCTCTTCGGATTAGGAAGAATTGTTGAAGTCATAGGGAAAATCGGACCGGTGATAGTCGTTCTTGCAATCGGTTTGGGGCTAACGGCTCTCGTTGGCAATCCGGGAGGATTGACCAAGGCAAATGAAATTTTACCGACCTTGAATATCATGAAAGCTTCAACAAACTGGTTTTTCGCTGCTGGATCATATGTTGGATTCTGCATGTTGTGGCTGGCATCATTCATGGCGGCCATGGGTGCTACTTCAAACAGCAGAAAGGAAGCCGCATTTGGAGCTGCAGGAGGAGCAATTGGCTTTTCGTTGGCGGTTCTGGTGCTTTCGCTTGGGATGCTGGCGAACATAGAAGTTGTAGCCACGGCAATGGTTCCGACGCTTTTCCTTGCTAGAAATATTCACCCCATGGTAGCATCAATATTTGCTGTGATTGTAGTAGCAGGTATTTATACAACGGCCGTGCCGCTACTTTGGTCGGTTTCAGCAAGGTTTACAACGGAAAAGTCAAAGCAATTCAAGTTGCTGACTGTTGTATTGGCTGTGATTGGAGTTTACGTTGGTCTTGAAATTCCGTTCAACAAATTGGTCAACGTTGTATACGTAATAAACGGATATGTCGGCATAATTCTACTTGCGGCAATGATTTTGAAGACATTTACAAGATTGTCTAGCAAGAACCGGGTTGTCGATTATACCGAACAAGCCGAAATAGGTTGATGGGAGATAATTAAATGATTTACGACACAATAATAATCGGAGCGGGGCCAGCGGGTCTGGCGGCAGGGCTCTACGCCGCGAGGGCGAAAATGAGCACGCTGATCCTGGAGAAAGACAAGACAGGCGGACAGATAGTAACAACAAACGAAGTGGCCAACTATCCGGGGTCGATAGAGGAAGCCACAGGGCCCAGCCTCATAGCGCGGATGGTGGACCAGGCAGAAGAGTTCGGGGCGGAGAAGAAAAAAGACAACATAGTCAAAGTAGAACTCGAAGGCGAAACAAAGACAGTAATAGGAGAGAAAGAGACATATAGAGGAAAGACCGTCATAATAGCGACCGGAGCGAGCCCGAGATACCTCGGAGTTCCCGGAGAGAGAGAACTTACAGGAAAAGGAGTGTCCTACTGCGCCACATGCGACGCAGACTTCTTCACAGACCTGGAGGTTTACGTAATAGGTGGTGGAGACACAGCAGTAGAAGAAGCCATGTACCTGGCCAAATTCGCAAGCAAAGTGACAATAGTCCATAGAAGAGACGAGCTGCGCGCGGCAAAATCAATAAGAGAGAAAGCCTTCGCCCATGAAAAACTCGCATTCATATGGGACAGCGTAGTAGAAGAAATAAAGGGAGACGGAATAGTAGAGTCGCTCGTGCTGAAAAACAGAAAAAGCGGAGAGACAATAGAAATACAGGCGCCAGAAGAAGACGGGACATTCGGAATATTCCCCTTCGTCGGATACCTTCCCAAGAGCGACCTGTTCAAGGAAATGCTTGAAATGGACAGAGGCGGATACCTGGTAACAGACGCCGACATGAAGACAGAAATACCCGGAGTATTCGCAGCAGGAGACATAAGAAGCAAATCACTGAGACAAGTAGTCACAGCAGTATCCGACGGAGCAATAGCCTCCGTGCAGGCGGAAAAACACATAGAAAGCCAAAAATAAGCGAAAAAGGAGGAGAGAAAATGCTATCACTGGACAAAAAGACATTCGAAGAAGAAGTACTTAAAGCAGAAGGACTGGTGCTGGTCGACTTTTGGAGCCAGACATGCGAGCCGTGCAAAGCTCTCATGCCAGAGATCGAGGAACTGTCAGAGAAATACCAAGGCAAAATAAAATTCACAAAGCTTGACGTAACAAAAGCCAGAAGACTGGCCATATCGCAAAGAGTTCTTGGACTTCCCACAATAATACTCTACAAAGATGGAGAGAAAGCAGGAGAAGTGACAAAAGACGATGCGACAAAAGCGAACGTAGAAGAGATGATAGAAAAAGCGCTTTAAAACCTTGAGGCAAAAAGCATCGGGGCGAAAATAAAGGAAAAAATACGAAAGGAAGATGATCATGAGCGTACTCGAGAACAAAAAAGTAATAATCATCGGAGACCGAGACGGAATACCCGGTCCCGCGATGGAAGAGTGTGTAAAGACAGTGGCATCTGCAGAAGTAGTATTCTCCTCAACGGAGTGCTTCGTCTGAACAGCCGCAGGAGCAATGGATTTGGAGAACCAAAAACGGGTGAAAGACTTGGCAGAAAAGCATGGAGCAGAAAACGTGCTCGTGCTGCTCGGAGCGGCAGAAGCAGAAGCCGCTGGGCTTGCAGCAGAGACAGTAACACTTGGAGACCCTACATTTGCAGGACCCCTGGCAGGAGTAAGCCTGGGACTAGCCGTCTACCACGTAGTTGAAGAAGAAATAAAAAGCGCAGTAAACGAAGACGTATACGAAGAGCAAATAGGAATGATGGAAATGGTACTCGACTGCGACGAAATCGTAGAAGAGATGACAGAAATCCGAAACAGCTAAAAAACGAAACAAATTTTGGCGAAGGTTACCCGGCCCAAGCCGAAAAGCGCCCAGGCGCATCCAAATTCATTAAGAGAGAATCCCGGCGGGATTCAAA
>DATFJE010000171.1:0-4397 GCA_035269385.1 Clostridia bacterium | reverse complement strand
TCTCCGTACTTTTTTGAAGCGTTTCCAGAATTGACAACTCTACGGGCTGGGCGCCGCTTAATCGAATAAATGCCACATCGCGAGGGTCTGTCTCCGCCAGTTTCATGAATTGAATTTTGTTTTTTACGAATGTGATCTCTTCCACATCGTTTTTCTTGTATAACCATGACAAGAGCTTGATCTGTGAATCGCCACCGGTCATTCCCAAGATGCAAACACGCACCATCCCACCTCCATTCAGAAGAATTTGCCGCTTTTTTTGATTATAATCAATGTATCTCCCAAAATTCTCCCAAAAAATACCGTCAAAGACCTTTCAAGTCTTTGACGGTATAAATAGTTTTGCTATCTTTATATCCCCATTATTTCAAATGCTTCTTTTGGCATTGGGAGATTCAATTCTTCCCTTAATACCTTCTCGAATTTTTTAAAATGCAACATCGCTTTTGACTTTTGCTTCGTCGAAATATACAGCCGCAGCAATTTCAGCGAGGTTTCTTCAATATAAGGATTCTGCCCATATGCCTTGCACAGGCACTTTTCAGCCAGTTCATATTCTTCCTTAACGATAAGAAATTTTGCGTACCGGTTCAAAAGGTCCACATAATCATTCATAAAGTTTTCCCTGTCGATATCCGCCCATGGCCAGTCGCTTCCTTGCAAATAATCCCCCTTGTAGATTTCATCAATTCGATTCATGCCCAGCTCCGCTTCATGTGTCTTAAGGAGCCTGTACCACTGCTGCTTGTCAAAATAAACATCGCCGAGGGTCATGCAATAATTTCCATGCACTTTGATCAGGCTTTTTTCTACGCCGTATTCCTGAAGGCTTTTTCGGATATAATATATGGCGTTGTGCAATTGTTTGACAGCCTTGTCCATCTCTATGCCGCAGAATACATCTTCAATTATTTGGTCTCTTTCAACCATCTTTCCATCTTTCATCAACAGATAGGCAAAGACTTCCTTGGTTTTATCGGTTCTCCACCTTAGCGGCTCCTCATGTTCCCATGCAATTTTAAAAAGTCCAAAGCATTCTATCTTGAGTCTCTTGTTTGCTTTGACGGGAGTTGTTTTTTGAATTCTTTTTATCACTTTCTTCATTGCATTTTCAAATCTCTCCCGCCCAATGGGTTTGAGGATATATGAAATTGCATTCATCTCAAAGGCTTCCATGGCATACTGGTCATGGGCTGTTACAAATACTATCTCTGTATCCGGAAGCATGTCAAGAATGCTTGAACCGGCATCAATCCCCATCAATTGCGGCATCTGGATGTCCAAAAAAACCAACTCAGGCCTTAATTCGGGCAGTTTTTCCAGGGCCTCCAGGGGATCTACGAATGATGCAACAACTGAAATCTCCCGATACTCCTTAAGATAAAACTTTATCTCTTTTATGGCGTGCCGCTCATCGTCTATGATTACTGCGGAAATCACATCTTTCCACCCCTTCCTCTTATCGGTATGCGCCATCCGACTTCCGTTCCGACCATCTTTCCGCTGACAATTCTCAGTCCGCTTCCGTAAATTTTCCTTAATCTGCTGTCTATATTGGCAAGGGCAATTCCATTTTTCGTATCGTCCGGCGCTTCCTGCAATATTTTCCCTGTGTCCATTCCCACGCCGTTGTCCTTGATCAGAAACTCCAAGTTGGAGCCGTTTTCCATGATGCTCACTTCTATTTTCCCGCCTTCGGATTTTGGCAGCAAGCCATGGACAATTGCGTTTTCAACAATAGGCTGCAACACCAATACCGGGACATTGTAGTCCAAATGCTCCGGCAGGCTTATGGAAAACTCTATTCTCTCTTCATATCTTGCCTTTTCAATTTCCAAGTAGGCATTTACATGTTCCATTTCGTTCCTGAGGAGGGTTTGATTGTCAGTGCTTTTGAAATTAAAACTCCCTCTTAAGTAATTGCTGAAAGAAACAAGCAGGTCCGTCGACCTTTCCTGGTCCTCTCTTGAAATGGATATGATGGCGCTCAAGGCATTATATAAAAAATGCGGTTTGATTTGAGCCTGGAGAAATTTGAGCTCTGCCGCATTTTTATGCTCAAAATAATCCTTTATACCTATCGCTTTTATCAACATTTGAATCAAAAGGAAGATGAAAAAACCAATGTGCATTGTTTCGCCATGGCCGGTCTTAATCACGTTTGTATAATACAGCACATCATGAATTACCGTAACAAGAATTGCTGTTATGGAGAGCAGGTTGAGACCGCTATTTTTCTTTTTTGCCGCCAAAGCCATTACTGCAATAAGGGCCGCACAGAGCAAGGCGGATATTTCAATATAATTGGCGATTTGTCCAAATGCCGTATATAAGGGAATTGGGGCAAATATATAGAATGTTTGCATTGCAATTATCAACACAAGAAATACTTTTGCTGCAATTCTTGAAAACCTGCTTTCAAACAAGGCGTTCATATACAGCAATACAAACATCACTGCCCAGATGCTTGAGGAATACCACATAAAAATCATGGCATCCAGGCTCAAACTCGAAATAGCCTTGGTTAAAACAAGCTGGCCCGCTGTATCGTAGGCGATTATTCCAAAAATACAAAGCAAAGCAAAGTACAAATTTGCCTTATTGTCCTTCATCAAAAAGAAGGATGCAATGTAAAACAAAGCGACTATAAGGAAAGCGCCAATGACAATCATGTTTTTCATTAAAATGGAATTGTCCAATTCCGTGATTTGACTTTGGCTTCCCATGTGGATGGGAGACCAAAATCCTCCCCTCACATATTGATGGTTTGACACATGAATTATTATGTCAAATTCATTTGAAGGCAGTGAAAAATAGACTGTCTGGGGTTTGTATTCGCCAAGTTCCTCATAAGAAATGCCGCTTGCATTGCCATTTTCAGCGAGGAGCCTGTCATCGACATATAGCCGGTAGGCGCTTGAAAACGTCTGGATCCTAAAGCCCATAATTTTTCCCGGCACAAGGCCTGTCTTGACATGAAGTCTATATGTTCCATAGCCTTGTCCCGGCAGTCCCTGTCCGTCCAGGCTGTATTCATCCCATGTGCCTGGAACCTCTGCCAAAATGGCGTCTTCCGCATCCGCCATCTCGGAGACAGTCAAGAATTGCTTCCAGTAGAATTCCCACTGTCCGGTCAAGGAAACAGGCTCATCCATTTCAAAATCCCAAGATTCCATATCAAGAATCCCGTTTTTGACTTCAATCTGCTTTGAATCACCTGTTGTCAAATACCAAAATGCCGACAAAAGGAGAAGCAATACAATCAATGATGCAGACAAGATCGTTATATATGCTGTCAATCGGCTTTCCTTTTCTTTCATATTCATTGCCAAATTGCCACCTCAACTTTAACGGGCATGACGCACTGCCTCCCCAATATCTGCAACCTACACTTTTTCAATACAATAATTATATCATGATGGAGTGGATCCATTTCCATGTCCCCTTTTTCCAATGCGCTTTCTATTTGCTCAGAGCGATTTTCTCCCAGGGGCGATATGCTTACCGAGAATTCAATTGCTCCGGTTCAAGCAGGGAGCAATCTTCGAATACCTCGTACATGACTTCATCAAAAATAACCGTCCCCAGTGATTTATGCTTTCAATTTCACTCCAATAAAAAGTCAATTATGTTCTTGTGGCCGATGCCATTCCTGGACCGGTCCACTTTATCCATTGAAAGAACAAATTTCGGGTGGTTGTCGGCAATTGCTTCAAGCACGGAAAACTCTCTTTGTATAGTAGCCGTTTCCGCCAATAGATATGCAACCTGAACATACATTTTGTAGGAGCCTTTCACTGCAATGAAATCAACTTCTTGATCGTCAAATTTGCCAACATAAATTTCATATCCTCTTCGTCTTAATTCAAGATAGACTATATTTTCAAGTGCTTGGCCTATGTCTTGTTCATTGTTGAAATATAAGGATCTGAGCCCCAAATCATTTATGAAATATTTCTCTTTGGTTTTAAAAATTTCTTTTCCCTTTATATTGTATCTTGAAACTCCATGTATCAAAAATGCACCTTTTGCAGCCTCTATATAATTATATATTGTCTCTTTGGAGAGTTTTCGGCCTTCGTTCTTTAGATACTTTGTTATAGTGACAGCCGAAAATATTTGACTCACATTATTGAGCAGATACATCATGAATCTCTGAAGGAGTTCAATGTCTCTGATATTGTGACGCTTGACTATATCCCTAAGCAAGATGGATTGGTACATGTCCATCAGGTAATTCCTGCTTGTTTCATATTCTCCAAACTGCAAAGTTCCCGGCATGCCTCCTGTATTCAGGTATTGGATAAAGAGATTTTCCCTTGAAAGCTTGTCGTCTGTCAGAATCATTTCCGAAAATGACAATGGCAAGACTTCGATGGAATAGAATCTGCCTGTCA
>DATFJE010000170.1:0-4031 GCA_035269385.1 Clostridia bacterium | reverse complement strand
GAACCAAAGAGTCATCGCTCCCAAAACACCTAAAACCGCTTGTACCATTTTCTTCTCCTCCTATAGTTTAAGTTATTTAAGAATAAATCCATATTTAACAGGGTCCGAATCATCAAACACGAAATGATTGAATCCTGTAATATAGGCTGAACCGGTGATTTCGGGAATGATTGCATCAAACTCCCCTACTTTCGTTTTGCCGACAACTTTGCCTTTGAAAAGAGTTCCAAGTATGCTTTCATAAATGAATGTATCTTCCTCTTTAAACATGCCTTTTGCATAAAGAGTTGCAAGTTTTGCCGATGTTCCAGTACCGCATGGAGATCTGTCAACTTGTCCCTGCCCGAATATCACTACGTTTTTATATGTTGCTTCAGGATTTGTCGGGTCGTCATAAATTTCAACCAAATCAACTGTATTTATATGTGGAAGTTCCGGATGCTGAACCTTGACAGTGGAATTTACTATGTCCCTTATCTTCATTCCTAAAACATTTAGCTTTTGGGCATTTTCGGGTTTAACTTCGATTCCAAGTTTCTTTGCGCTTATGATTGCGAAAAAACTTCCTCCGAATGCAATATCAAAAGTCACTTTTCCAATTTCAGGTATTTCTATTTCAGCATCTTCTTTATAAAGGAATGACGGAACATTCTTGAATGAAACTTCTTGAACCTTTCCGTTCTCGACGGCGACTGTTCCCCTTACAAGGCCGGCAGGCGCTTCAAGCACAACATTTGTAACCGGTTCAACCATTGGGACCATTCCCGTTTCCAATGCAACCGTCATTGCCCCGATGGTTCCATGGCCGCACATGTTCAAATATCCTCCGCCGTCCATGAATATGATTCCAAGATCAGCCTCTTCAGAAATCGGAGGTGTGATGATTGAGCCGAACATGTCATTGTGTCCCCTTGGCTCAAGCATGATTCCTGTCCTCAGATGGTCAAGATTTTTTTCAAGATAAGCTTTCCTTTCCGGCATTGTTTTGCCGGGAATTGACGGGATTCCGCCCGTTACGATTCTTGTAGGCTCTCCCATTGTATGGGAATCAACTGCATTTATCGTTCGTGTCACTTGCATCTAATCAAACCTCCCTCTTTTTCATTTTGAGTTTCAACAAGGCCAAAGCTTTTTTGGCATCTCGCTCATTCACCGTATTTTCTCCCACTACTTCAGTTTCAATGCCTTCTTCGGATTTGTTGAAATCCACTATTGTATCCATATATTCATTCTTAACAACAAACGTTGCAGCAGTTCCTATAAAGCTCATCCCTACAACAGGGATTCCCCTTTTACCAATCTGCTCAACTGTGTTCGCGAAATCCACATGAGAATTCCCCCATCCGTCCAGAGAAATTATCACTCCGTCCGTTCTCATAGCTTCAACCCATGCGGCCGCCCTTGTTCCAACAAGCATTTTTTCCTTGTTTCCCTGCGGTGTTCCCACAAGCAAAATTCCCTGCAAATCTATATCCGAATCTTTTGCCACCACGTCCAATAGCGGGTCCCTGAAATGGTGCAAGGATGTTTCTTTTGTAGATGGTCCGATTCCCATAATTTCCTCCTATGTCATGGCCCTTATGGCACCATCACGGTATTCGTTGGGGGACACTATCATCGGCATGTTAAGCATGTCTATATTTGAAAACCCGCCTTCAAAACCTGATGGTTCGAAAGGAAACAACTGATTGTCGTGCATTGCTCCCTGTCCGCCAATCTGTTTGATGATAACAACCTTTTTTTTATCTTTTCTTATGATGTCGTAAAACTCATGCTTCTCGTCAGCCTGCCTCGCATCCAGTTTTTTAAGCTTTCCCCTTATCTCTTGAACAAAACCGTCGCATAAAGAATGTATTGCCAAAGGCAGTTTTCTACTGAACTCTACCCCTTCCTTGAGGATGACATCGAATTGTATTATTATATCGTTTGGTCCCGGCGTGCCGGCTCTGCCCATCATGAGCTGCTCAGAAAGAATGCCGTCTGAAGAGCCGAAATTTGACATCTGACGTCCATTTTTTTCCGCACCGTTTATCATCACATAGACTCCGGTCATTGTGTGGGTGATTCCCTCCCCCAAAACTCCCAATACCTTTGTTGAAATTGGCAGTATGTCCATTATGCAATTAACCTTCATATCGTGGTTTCCAGGCTCAATGATGTTGATTGAAACCTCGTCGAATAAATTTTCATCGACATCGGATTTATTCGTCATATTTTTGTCAATCGAGAGCACATTATCCCGGTATTCCGTCGAGTCTGAAAAAAGGACCCGATCAACATGAAAAGTCCGAATCACCAGCCTTCTCATTTCTTTATCCATTTTTGTTTCCCCCTATCTTTTGTAAAATCCGTCTTCCTCCCAGGGCTCCCCAGCCAAAGGAGGAAGACGGCTGATTTTTACACTACAGCTACATATTGATAGGGAAGAGTCATGATTCTTCCGGGCGTTTCAATTGTTACAAGCTTGTCCAAAGTATCTGTCAAAATAGCTGTCTGCATCTCTATGTTGTTCGGCTCACCGGCATTCGCACCCATCGGTACAAGCGGTGCAACAGCCCTTGGAGATCCGGCTTGTCTTACTACAGGAGGAAGTGCCGCAATTACAATTGTCGGTATTCCAGCTTCCTCTATCGCTCTCTGCACTATAACTGCAGAGCGGTGGCAAGTGCCTCAGCCAGCTGTCATGACAACAGCATCAACATTTTCATCCTTCAATTTTTGAGCAATCGCAGGACCTGTTTCATTTGTGAAAACTTCAACATTTCCTCCGCCGCCCATGAAACCGAAATGCACTGGCGCAACACCTTTGATTACACCTTTTGCGGCAAGTTCATTCAAGCGGTCTAACGGGAACATGCAATTGATGTCCTTGTTTACATCCTGGTTGTCATATCCGCCATGCGAAACCATCAAATTATTACTTTCAGAATCTCCGGGAATTTCTCTGTAACTCGTGTCTCCAGCCAAATTGAACCGCTTGTCCGACTTAAGGTGCACGCCGGCGGCCGTAGCCAATGCGATTGTCATTTCATTGAGCGGCTTTGTGACAGGCGTCCAGACAACCGGAGGTGTAATAGGCACGAATATTTCTGATTGCAAACCTTTTACAACAGTCAAACTCATTTCTCTATACCTCCCTACAATCTTCTTTGTATTCAGATTGAATATGCTTTTTATAGTTTTCCTCAGCGCTTCTTTTAGCTTCAAGCTGTCTGACGGCACTTCTCGCATATTCTTCATCGGGTTCCGAATCGAGTACTTCGATGTATGTCATCATAAATCCGACTTGCTGGCCTCTCATGAGTTCCACCGGGCTTATAACCATGCGTCGAGGCACTTTTATTTGTCCCATACGGCCTTTGAAATCCACCGTTACGGAGCAATCGCTAAAATCCACTACTATTCCTTCATAAAAACTCTCTGATGAAGCATATTTCAATCTGTCCATTTTTTATCACCTTTACTTTTTATTCTTCGATTTCATAGATTTCTCTACGTTTTTTTGATTTTTCAAGGCTTTGCTCGTTTTCGCAAAGCTCTATTTTCTCTCCTGTTGCATTTTCAATCATTTCAATATTGTTTTGTTTTACATTCGGATTCCATGATCTTTCAGGCTTCTTGATGCTTTCGCCCATCATCTCGGACTTGAGCATGTAAATTGCCCTTATTGCATCTTCCTTGCACAATGTGTTGTTTGCAAGAATTTCATTCTCAATTCCCTGCATTGACTTGTTGTTGTCAACCATTGCATTCATGAATTCGTTTCCTACAACCAATTGTCCCTGAACCGCAGCGTAAGTCATTCCAACAACCGGAATTCCTCTTTTGCCGACTTGCTCTATATGAGACGCAAAGTCTATGTGGTTGTTTCCAAATCCTTCTGTACCTACTATTGCACCGTCAAGGTCCATTGTTTCCACAGTCATTCCAAGAATATTGGAAACATAGAATTTTTCGGAGTTGACCTGCGGCGAACCTACAAGAATAACCGCAACAAGATCTACTTCTTCGTCGTTCATCAGTTCAAGAAC
>DATFJE010000169.1:0-8972 GCA_035269385.1 Clostridia bacterium | reverse complement strand
ATTTGTTCTTTGTATTCTCCGAGTTCCTCTTCGTCATCAAAACTGTTTGCCTGATTTCCAAAAGCGTCCCAGTCGAATTCATCATCTTTCACCTCAAGATTGGCCGCATAGAAAGCGAATTCCGACCTTGTTATGGCCGCGTTGGCATTGAAAAGCTTTGCGGAATCCCCGAAAGCGCCGTTTTGTGCAGCCCAAAAATAGTAGCCTTTTCCCCAGTCCGGACCCTTGTACGAACCGTAATCTCCATCTTCGGAGTCTCCGAATTCCGCATCCGCGGCTTCAAAGAGCATAACAAGCGACTCCAGCTTGGTAACTGGCTTGTTGGGCATGAACTTTCCGTTCCCATAGCCCTTGAGCATTCCACTCTCAGCCAGTTCGTATATCGTTTGAGCGGCCCAGTGGTCGTCACCCAGATCATCAAACCTAACCATCTTCTTCTCTTGGCCTGGCGGGGTCCAATCCGCATCCTTGGGCGCCGCATAGCCAACTGCCAAGGTAGAAAACACAAGCATCAACGCAAGTGTTATTGATATAAGTTTCTTCATGATTTACCCTCCTTATTTGTTTCCCTTACCGGAATTGTTGCCTTTTCCGGTATTTCCGTTTTCTTCGTTTCCGTTTTCTTCATCCTGCTCTTTCACTTCATCGCCTTTGTCCTTCACTTCATCGCCTTTGCCTTTTCCTCTGTTGAAGGATTGCATGATATCCTTTACAGACAGATCCTTGTTGCCTTCGGCAAACTTCTCAAATGATTCACCTTCCGAGTTTTCTGAGTCGCGGTTACTGTTTTTATCCGCTTTTTCATTTTCTCCGTAGACTTTCCTGAGCAGATTGAGTTTGCCAGGGGTTATATTGAGACCCTCGGCCTCGGCCTTGAAAGCCTTGTACTTTTCAAGTGTGCCCTTTTCAGCATTGTAGAAAAATTGAAGGCCTGTTTCTTCGTGATGGTTCTCTATTGCATTTTTGGCCTTTTCAAGATTCTCGGAATTGTTCTTGCCGCTTACAAATACATTCACAAAATTCTCTGCGTCTCCGGAAAGAAATTCCTCGTCCTCAGCCGCTTCGAGAATCATCTTGACTGCTGTTCCAACTCCCTTGTTCTTGAGATTTCCAGCTATTTCAAGAACTCTTTCACCATCTTCGTTGGCCCCCGACACCTTGATGACCTTGTCCCATCTGTTGTATGCCAATTCTACGCCGGGATTGATGTCGACATCGACATAGCCTGTCGGCGCATAATAAGCGTATCCTCCTGCTCCCGCGCCGATGAATATGAGAAGCGAAGCCGCCAGCGCCGTCAGGCGCCTTGCCGCCCATTTCCCGTTTCTGTTGCCGCCTGCGAAATCTATCTCCTGTCCGACGCAAACGATTCTGCCTTCTTTTTTCATTTTTATATATTCTCCGCTTTTCTTAAGAACGACCAAATCTTTGCCGTTTATTTCCATTACGATACCCTTCAAGATTTCACCTCCACTCTATATAATCCCTTATGTAGCGATAGTCTCCTGTCAAAACAACTATGAGACTCAATATATATATTCGGCCCCTTTCAAGTTTTTTACGGGGTATTTCGATTTTATCCATAATTTTATTTATGGGAAGCCTGTGGTTTCTCATCAGTTCGTCCATTATATCATCGTCGCGAATCATCGAGATTGCCAGATTCTTGTATTCGCGCCTAAGACGGTCATGTTTTGGTGAATTTTCAACCAACTTGTCAAAGGATATCCCCCATGAACCCAATTCCCTTTTGTATGCCTCTATTTCCTCCATTCTTTCTTCAGTTTCCTTTTTCTGTCGATACTCGTCTTCAGCCGAAGATGCTTCGTATGATTTCATCCTCAAATCGCTTGTGCTGCTGAAATCAATCGGGACATCATTATTTTTGAGATTGCGTTTTCTGTAATCATCTATGAGCCTTCTTCCAATCACCTGTTTGGCAAAGGAAAGGAACCCTCCCTTTCCAACCTCGTATCTGTTTATGGCCTCGTCGAAAGCCATCATGGCAATTCCAGACTCGTCGTCTATGCCCTGCCTTATGTACCTGCCCGACTGCTTTGATGCGCAACTCAATATGAATGGCATGTATTCCCTGACCAGTTCTTCCCTTGCGGTTTGATCTTTTTTAGCTAAAACAACCTTTTCGGCAAGTGTGCCCAACGTCTTCATCCCCTTCAGCAAATTCTTTTCCCCTATATATCAATAATCCCCCACAAGGTCGACGAATCTCACCTGCAGAAGCGTCTTTGCAACCAGTTGTCCACTCTTTGTCTTTTCCACCCTAAGCAGGGATTGCACTGACCCTTCGCCCGCCGGAATTATCATTATGCCCCCCGGGGCCAATTGTTCCGTGAGAGCTTTCGGCACATGGCGAGCCGCCGCGGTAACCATTATTCTGTCGTAGGGAGCGTTTTCCCTCCAGCCACCGCTTCCATCCCCCACGAGATATTCAATATTATTATACCCCAAAAATGCCAGTCTCCTTTGCGCATTTTCAGAAAGAGCTTGTATGCGCTCAATCGTATAGACTTTTTTACCGAACTGGGCTAGAAATGCAGTTTGATACCCGCTTCCGGTACCTATTTCAAGAACCGATGAATCGCTTCTCAAATCGAGCATTCTTGTCATGTAAAGCACAAGGCTTGGCTGTGAGATTGTCTGTCCGAATCCAATCGGCAAGGGTCCGTCAAATTCGGCAAACCGTTTGTTTTCATCTTCGAGAAAGAACGCTCTGTCGAGCCTTCTGAAAAAATCATTCAATCCTTTGTCATCCATCTTTTAACCACTTCCCTTCTGCCGATTAAAGCACCTTCGTTTATTATTTATTCTCATTTTCAGTCCTTTTAATCAATAGACCGGCATCTTGCCCTTTTTATAAAAATTATTTATTTCGACAGTACTGTTTTGGGTAAATAGACATATATGCACATTTTACGCGTCGCCGGCTCTTTTATTGATTCTTGATAAGTCATATTAAAGGAGGCTCCCATGACATGCCTGATAAAAACGAAAATAAAATAAGCCTGACCCGGCAAAGCCTCCTCTTCTCTATAATCGTAATTTTGTTTTTAACGCTTTCAAACGGTATAATGACATACTTCGGGCAGGTCAGGGCTTACGAGGCGGACCTTGAATCGAGTGAAAAATCATATCTCGAAAGGGAACTTGACGCAAGCCGCGCAAAAACCCAAAACATCAAGTCCTATATAGACAACGAATCGGCTTTGTCAGAGGAATCACTAAGAGCAAAAGCAAAATCCATAGTTTCGGAAGCTCACAATATTGCATTTTCTCTCTATGAAAAAAACAAAAATGAAATGGAAGAAGCTGAACTGAAAAAACTGATAAAGAATGTTGTCGAATCCCTGAAATATGATGACGAACCTGGATACAACTTCATCGGCGGCATGGACGGCACAATTATCATGCTTCCTTCAATGCCCGGGCTGGAAGGCTCAAACATTTTAGGTTTAAAGGATGCAGAAGGAGCATATCCTGTGCAAAATGCCATAAAAATAGCTTCATCTCCTGAAAAAAAGGGGTACATGAAATGGAATTGGTACAAACCGGGCGAGGCAGGCGAAATGTATGAAAAAATCGGCTATGTGATGTACTTCGAGCCTTATGACTGGTTTATAGGCACAGGAGAATATATTTACAATTCGGAAAACACCTTGAAGACAAAAGTTCTCGAAACTCTCGAAAAAATATACAGGAATGCGGAACAATATGTATTCATCGGAGGAAGCGACGGGAATGTTCTGATGGCGCCCTACGAAATTGACAATTTTTATGATTTGGGTAAATCGGGAGAGATGTATGTTTGGGACATCATCAAAGGTCTTCCTTTCGATTCGGAAGGATTCGTCGACTACACTCTGCCTGAAAGCGCACTGGGGTATTCATATTCCAAAACAAGCTATGTTCTATATGTCCCTGAGTGGGACTGGTATGTAGGAACGGGAATAGACCTTGATTTCCTCGATTCACAAAACCTTCAAAGGATTGAGGAGCTGAAAAACATTCTAATTCAAAATTTCCTGGTCAGCATACTCATTTCATTAGTGACTTTTTTAATTGCAATGTATCTTTTCGCATATTACAACAGAAATCTCGACAAAGAGTTCTCAATGATGAATGATTTTCTTTCAAGCGCCCCAGGCAAATACAGAGAACTCGATGTTTCAAGGTTCAAATATCGCGAGCTTCACCACTTGGCTTCCACAGCCAACCAAATGATTTTAAAGATTCGTACCCAAAGAGTCGAACTCGAAAAATATTCAAAGAGAATGAAGCAACTTGCACGGACCGACAGCCTGACCGGTCTCCTCAATCACAATGCCATAATGCAAAATGCACAGTCGCGTATGCATGAAGCTGACCGCTACCACGCACCTCTTTCAGCCATAATGCTCGACATAGACGATTTTAAAAAAATAAATGACACATACGGCCACCAATTCGGCGACGAGGTTCTTGTTCGCGTTTCTTCTATTTTCAATGAATCCCTACGCGAAACGGATATTATAGGAAGATACGGGGGAGAAGAATTCCTTATTCTCCTTCCCAACACCAATCTGGACAACGCATGGCAGGTTGCTGAAAAAATAAGAAAAGCCGTCGAATCCAGCATATGGGATGTGGAAGAATTGACTGTCACCTTGAGCGGAGGCGTTTCTGAATATGCAGGCAAGCACAGCAATCGAATGATTGGCGATGCCGACAAGAAGCTTTATAAAGCAAAATCCATGGGAAAGAACCGCATGGTCAAATAAAGAATCCCCGATTCCGTTTTTACGGCAATCGGGGATTCTTTTGCAAAGACCTTTTCTACAGTCCCAACTCTTCCGATATTTCTTTCATGGCGTTCAGCGAGAGTTCGGCGAAGTCTCGGAAGTCCATGTCCAATTCTTCTATCGACCACATGGCCTCTCTGTCTGCACCTGCAGCGAAACGTGTTTCATGCATGCGTTTCGTTATCGATTTCACTTTGACTTTTTCGATTTTCTTGTCAGGATAAACCAGCGTTATGGCGTTTATGAAGCCCGTTATGGGATCCGCCGCGTATATGGCCCTGTCCAGTGAAGACTTAATGGGTGTCTTTGTCGCTTTGTTGTGCGCCATTATCGCATGGTACATGACCTCGTCTCCGAAGCCTTCCTGCTTGAGAATCTCAATCGCTCTTGGCCCGTGAAGCTCCGGGTGCTCCCTGTAATCGACAAGATCGGCGTCCAGGTCGTGAAGGAGTCCTGTGATTGCCCACAGATTTTCTCTTTCTGGATCAAATTTCCTGCCAAGCATTCTCATTACCGCTTCCACGGCGTAAGAATGTCTTATAAGATACTCAGTTTCAAGGTGCTCAGTCAGTATTTCAATTGCTCTGTCTCTATCGTACATCTCAACCACTCCCAAAATCGTTTTTTACTCACGAAACTTTTGCATTGCATCAGCTTATGCGTTCGAGCAATATTCCTGTTTCGTGATCATTCAAATTCTTTTTCTCCATTTCGTCATTCTCCACCCTTTCTATCGATACGGCAAGGGTTTCCTTCTTTATATATTCCTCAAACGCCTCTACGGCCTTGGCGATTTCATCGTCGCCGTCATATTGTATTTTAATCCTGTCCATCATGTCATAATCGTTTTGCTTTCTCATCTGCTGGACCTTTGAAATCATTTCCCTTGCAAAACCCTCGTCTATCAATTCCTCAGAGAGTTTTGTGTCAAGTATTACAAACATATTGTTTTCCATTGACACCGTGAATCCTTGTTTGGCGGAAATGGTTACTACGACCAATTCTTCAGTAAGGTCAAGTTTCTCACCTTCGAATTCAACAGGCACAACCTCACCGGCTTCCAATCTTGGCGCCATGTCGGATGCATCGAGATCCGAAAGGAATTTCCCGAAGGCTTTGATTTTCTTTCCAAGTATCGGTCCGGCCTTCCTGAAATTCGGTTTCAGGCTGAACGCCATAAACTGAGAAAGATCTTTTGCAAAAACGACTTCCTTGACATTCAATTCCTCTTTTATCAGCGGAACCACGTCAGCCATTTCTTCTTCGTACTTTCCATCTACAAGAACTTTTGAAATCGGCTGTCTGACTTTTATTCTTACCGATTCCCTGGCGGCTCTTCCGAGTCCCACCAGTCTGCGGACATGCTCCATCTTTTCTTCAAGCGCCTTGTCGGTCAATTTTTCGTCCGTTTCAGGATATCTGCTTATATGGACAGACTCTTCCCCTGTCAAATCGCGATAGATTTCCTCGGAAAGATATGGCGCTATGGGTGCAACCAACTGGCACAATCCCTTCAACACTTCGTAAGTTGTGTTGTAGACCGCTTTTTTGTCTTCTGTCAATTCGGAAGCCCAGAACCTTCTTCTGTTCCTTCTGATATACCAGTTTGAAAGGTCCTCGTTAACAAAAATCTGTATCTTTCTTACCGCCTTTGTCATGTCGAAGGATTCCATGTCGTCTGTCACTTCCCTGACAAGGGTGTTGTAAACCGAAAGGAGCCATCTGTCTATCTCCGGTCTCGACTCGTAATCCACAAGGAATGTCCTAGGATCGACTCCGTCGGTGTTTGCGTAAAGCGTAAAGAAGTTGTACACATTCTTTATTGTGCTGAAGAACTTGTTCAATATTTCCTGAAGGCCGTCCTCATCAAATTTTGTAGGTGTCCAAGCCGGCGAAACATGAAGAAGGTACCATCTTAGCGCGTCGGCTCCGTACTTGTCGAACATTTCGAAAGGATCAACCGTATTGCCCTTGCTCTTCGACATTTTCTTTCCGTCTTTGTCCAATATGAGGTCGTTTACCAAAACTCTCTTGTAGGGAGATACTCCCTTTACAAATGTCGAAATTGCCAGCAAGGAATAGAACCATCCCCTGGTCTGGTCTATTCCTTCACAGATGTAGTCTGCGGGGAAAAGCTCGTCAAAGTTCTCCTTGTTTTCAAACGGATAGTGATGCTGTGAAAACGGCATCGATCCACTGTCGAACCAGCAGTCTATTACATCGGGAACTCTTGTCATTCTTCCTCCGCACTTGGGACAAGTTATGTGAACATCGTCTACATATGGCCTGTGCAGTTCTATGCTTTCGTCGATATCCTCATGTGCCCTTTCGACCAGCTCTTTCCTCGAGCCTATGCTGTCGAAGCTGCTGCATTCTTCGCATCTCCAAATCGGGAACGGAGTGCCCCAGTAGCGGCTTCTCGAAATAGCCCAGTCATTGAGATTCTCAAGCCAGTTTCCGAAACGTTTTTCTCCAACATAGTCCGGATACCATTCAACCGAATTGTTGTTTTCTATGAGTTTGTCTTTAAGATCGGTCATTTTGATGTACCAGCTCGGTTTCGCATAGTACAGCAAGGGAGTCTTGCAGCGCCAGCAATGGGGATAATTGTGCGCCATTTTTTCCCTCTTGTAAAGCTTGCCGTTCTCTGCAAGCCATTTCATCACATCAAGGTCTGTATCCATTACGAAACGACCCTTCCATGGAGTTTCTGTAAATTTGCCGTCTTCCCCGACCGGCTGCAGAACCGGCAGTCCGTAACGTACGCCCGTATTGTAGTCGTCCTCCCCAAAGGCAGGAGCGGTGTGGACTATTCCTGTTCCGTCCTCGGTTGTCACATAGTCTGCCAATGTAACGAAGAACGCTTTCTTGTCAGGCTCTACGAAAGGAAGCAACTGCTCGTATTCAATATATTCAAGGCTGCTCCCCTTGATTTCTTCAATAACTTCGTATGATTCCTCGAGAACCGTGTCAGCAAGTGCCTTTGCAACGATGTATACTGTTCCACTTTCAGCCTTGACCTTGACGTAGACTTCTTCGGGATGCACTGTAAGAGCAACATTCGAAGGAAGAGTCCAAGGTGTTGTTGTCCATACCAGGAAATACTCGTCGGCATCTTTCCTTTTGAATTTGACTGTTACTGTAAGAGATTTGATTTCCTCATAGCCAAGCGCCACTTCGTGCGAAGCAAGTCCCGTTCCGCATCGGACGCAATAAGGGAGTATCTTGTGTCCCTCGTATATCAGCCCGGCCTTGTTCATCTGGTCCAATATCCACCATTCCGTTTCGATGAAATCGTTGTCCAATGTGATGTAGGGGTTTTCCAGATCGACTTCGTAGGCGACACGCTTTGTCATCTCACGCCATTGCTTTTCATATGTGAAGACCGATTCCCGGCACTTCTCATTGAATTCCGCAATTCCGTATTTTTCAATGTCGTTCTTGTCGGAAAGCCCGAGTTGCTTTTCTACCTCTATTTCCACCGGAAGCCCATGAGTGTCCCAACCGGCTTTTCTTTTCACCTGGTATCCTTTCATGGTTTTGTAACGGCAAACAGAGTCTTTGAGTGTGCGGGCCAACACATGGTGGATTCCCGGCTTTCCATTTGCCGTTGGCGGTCCCTCGTAGAATATGAAAGACTCTTCTCCGTCCCTTGTATCGATGCTCCTCTTGAGGATGTTTATGTCCTCCCAATAATCAGCAATGCGCTTTTCCGATTCCTTTACCGGTATCTTGCCCAATTCTTTGAATACGCTCATTTTTTCATCCTTTCATTCTTTAATAATTTCACTCAGCAATCCGGGTTTTCAAATAAAAAAACCCCGAGCCTAAGCTCAGGGACGAATTTACCGCGGTACCACCCAAATTACAGAATATTTTCTGCCACTCTTCGCTTTAACGCACGCATGCGGAACACTCTACTTTTTTTCAAGTGTCCGGCTCGAAGGTGATCCGCAAAAACCGTTTAACTGCAATCTTTCACCAATCGATTGCATCTCTGCCAAAACTCCGGTCATGCCGTCCTCGTCATAGCCTTTTATCCTATTTATACCTTTACATAGTATAACAGAACCTGTTTGTTGTCAAAATATTTTTTTGAGCATATCCCTTATCTTCAAAGCCTGCAGATCAGCATTTCCCTCATCCGGAGCTGTAAAGTCAGCCGTTTGACTATAA
>DATFJE010000168.1:0-6136 GCA_035269385.1 Clostridia bacterium | reverse complement strand
CCCCAAAGAAATATTCTTCGTATCCTATGTCGTACATCTCCTCGATGTCAATAATCCTATAAACATCAAAATGATAAATTTTCGATTTTCCGTCGTATTCATTGATTATGTTGTAAGTCGGGCTTGTGACGTCCTCTATTACTCCCATTGCCAATGCAATTGACTTTGAAAAAAAAGTCTTTCCGGCGCCCAGGTCCCCATTCATGCACACCATGTCACCGGGCAACAGCAGAGCTCCAAGCCGTCTGCCCAATTCTTCCGTTTCATCCAAATTTTTTGATACATACGTCTCCAAAATGTCACCCCATTAAGTTGAAAGTAGAAAGTTGAAAGTAGTAAGAAAAAGATTTAGAAACAAAGTACAAAGATACAAAACCCGATACTCACCACAAAATTTTTAAGCATCTGTACTTTTCTTCTTTCGTTATTCCTATTCAACCGTCAACTTTCCAAATCTCTTTTTGTGTTAATTTTTCTTTCCTCTATTCAAGGTTGATGTTTCATATTGCGATGAATCATCCGTGGCTTTGATTCTTTACTTTAACTTTGCTTTTAACACTTCTGCTTTAACGTTTTTTCTTTCTACTTTCTACTTTCTACTGTACCTATTCTTTCCTCTTTCCTCTTTCCTCTTTCCTCTTTCCTCTTTCTACTTTCTACTTTCTACTTTCTACTTTCCACTGTTCTTATAAACCACTTTTCCGTCTATCATTGTCCAAAGCACTTCGCTGTGCGCATCGAATGGATCCCGGTCCCAAAGCACCAGGTCGGCATCCTTGCCTTCGTCTATGCTTCCTAACCTGTCCCCCACACCGATTATTTCGGCGGCGTTTATTGTTATAGCCTTGATCGCATCAAGCCTCTTCATGCCGGCCTTTACTGCCAAAGACGCGCAAAGCGGAAGGTATTGTATGGGAATCACAGGATGGTCCGTCATTATGGCTATTTTGATCCCCGCATTAGAAAGGATTCCGGGAGTCTTGAAGGTGAGGTTCTTCAGCTCGAATTTGGACCTTTCGGAAAGGCTGGGGCCTACAATCGGAGCAAAGTTCTCCTTCTTCAAACAGTCAACTATGAGGTGCCCCTCAGTGCAATGCTCTATTGTCATGTCCAAATCAAATTCCTTGGCTATTCTTATCGCCGTCATTATGTCGTCGGCCCTGTGGGCGTGGGCCTTTATGGGCAATTTCTTTTCTATTACATCTACAAGCGACTCCATCTTGAAGTCAAAATCCGGCTTGTCGGCATCTTCATCTGTTTCCGCGAGTCTTTTCTTTTCAACGTAATCTTTCGCCTTTATGAAATTTTCCCTCAAAAGAGCCGCAGTCCCCATTCTGGTAACAGGAGACTCCTCCCTGTCGTTGTAAGTCCTCTTGGGATTCTCGCCAAATGCGCACTTTATTGCGCATGGCGCCTTTACAATCATGTCGTCTATGCAGATACCCCATGTCTTAACAACCGCAAACTGCCCTCCTATGACATTTGCACTTCCGGGTCCGGTAGCAGTTGCAGTTATTCCTCCAGCTCTTGCTTCCTCGAAAGTCCTGTCCATGGGGTTGATGGCGTCGATTGCCCTCATTTGCGGGGTGACGGGGTCTACGCTCTCGTTTCCGTCCGACCCCTCAAATCCTATTGCGTCCTCCCACATTCCAAGATGTGAATGAGCATCTATGAATCCCGGATAAAGCTGCATGCCGTTTGCGTCAATAAATTCCGCACCCTTTCCAAGCTCCTCCGGAACCGGCATTGAGCCTGTCTTAAGTATCTTTTCATCGTTTATCGCAACGAATCCCTTCTCGATTGTGCCTCCGGAAACGGTGTTTACAATTGCGTTTTTTATGATTAGCATAAATGCCTCCCGTCTATTTCTTGAATCCTTTCATGGAAAGCGATACTCTCTTTCTCTCCAAATCAACCGAAATGACTCTTACCTGAACCTCGTCACCGACCGACACAACATCCATTGCCTTCTTGATAAACTTGTCGCTAAGCTCCGATATGTGGACAAGTCCGTCATTCTTGAGCCCGACATCCACAAAAGCCCCAAAATCAGTAACATTCCTTACCGTTCCTGGAAGAACCATATCCACCTTGAGATCCTCTATCTTTAAAATATCGCTTCTGAAAAGCGGTTTGACCATTTCATCCCGCGGGTCCCTGCCCGGCTTCTTGAGTTCCTCTACAATATCCTTGAGTGTTGGAAAACCCATTTCAAGATCTTCGGCAATCTTCCTTAGATGCTTGTCGACAAGCTTGTTTCTATCTTTCGATGTCATCTGCTTCGGCTTGGACAGCTTGAAAGATTTGAGTGCTTCGAAACTCTTGAGTGTGGTTCCTTTTTCAGGTATTTTCAAGGCCTTTGCATCTTCCGGTATTTCGTATGCAAGAATCTTTTCGTTAAGATCGTGCAGCCGCCTGTTTTTAACGTCATCGAGCGAATATCCCATTTTTTCAAGGAACTTGTTCGTCGCTTCATACGACTCAGGGTGTACAGCCGTATTGTCCAGAGCGTTTTTACCATCCGCAATCCTTAAGAATCCCGCCGCCTGCTCGTAAGAAGAAGGTCCGAGCCTTTTCACCTCGAGAAGCTGGCTCCTTTCATCGAAACGTCCGTTATCTTCCCTTGTCTTTACAATGTTACCCGCAACCGACTTGCTTAAGCCCGCTACATGCTGCAGCAGAGAAGACGAAGCCGTATTAAGGTCGACTCCGACCTTGTTGACAGAATCCTCGACTACGCCGTCGAGAACGTCCTTTAGCCTTGTTTGATTGACGTCGTGTTGATATTGACCGACACCAACAGATTTGGGGTCTATTTTGACCAATTCCGCCAATGGGTCCTGAAGTCTTCTTCCTATGGATATTGCTCCCCGAATTGAAACATTTATGTCCGGGTACTCCTCGTTTGCAACCTTTGAGGCCGAATAAACCGAAGCTCCCGCCTCGTTCACTATTGTATAATATACCTTTCTTTCAATTTCTGAAATCATCTCCGATACAATCATCTCGGATTCTCTCGAACCAGTCCCGTTTCCTATTGCAATTATATTTACACCGTGCTTTTCTATCATGCCCTTAAGAATCTTCTTTGCCTCTTCAACCTTGTTTTGTGGCTTGGTAGGATAAACAGTGGTATAGTCCAGAAGCTTTCCAGTTCCGTCCACTATCGCTATCTTGCAGCCCGTTCTATATGCCGGGTCAAAACCCATGACGACCATGTCCTTGATTGGAGCAACCAAAAGAAGATTCTTCAGGTTCTCACCGAATACTTTTATAGCCTGCTCTTCCGCAGCCTCTGTGAGAGCGTTTCTAAGCTCTCTCTCTATCGATGGCGCAATCAACCTCTTGTAACTGTCCTCTACAGCATCTTCGATGTAGGGTCTTGAAAGGCTTTCAGGATCGACTATCGTCCTGTCCTTGAGCCCTTGCACAGCGATGTCGCCCGGGGCTTCTATCCTGACCTTCACAAACTCTTCCTTCTCGGCCCTGTTAATAGCCAAAATCCTGTGCGGGGGCATCTTAACCAAAGGTTCACTGTACTCGTAATAAAGCTCATAGACAGACTTCTGTTCCTTGTCCACCGCTTCGGTAGCAAGGATACCCTTTTCAAAACTGATGGACCTTACGTATTTCCTGTTCTCGGCATCGTCGGATATTCTTTCCGCGATTATATCCATCGCGCCTTTTATGGCTTCCTTGACCGAGGATACGCCTTTCTCCTCATCAATGTATTTTTCAGCTTCCTTGTCAATATTTCCATTGGTGATTTCCTGGGAAATAATGAAATCAGCAAGTGGCTCAAGTCCCTTGCCCATGGCAATAGTCGCCCGGGTTCTTCTCTTGGGTCGATAAGGCCTATACAGATCCTCTACCTCGTTGAGTATTTGTGCGGCTTCGATTTTTTCCTTCAGCTCGTCAGTCAGCTTGCCCTGCTCGTCAATGAGCCTCAAAACCTCTTCCTTCTTCTTGAGCAAATTCCTGAGATATGTCAGCCGATTGTCCAGATCCCTAAGCACAACATCATCGAGATTTCCAGTGGCTTCTTTTCTGTATCTTGCGATAAAGGGAATCGTGTTTCCCTCATCGATCAGATTCACCGTGCTCCTCACCTGCGAAGCCTTTACACCAAGTTCTTTTGCCAATTGTTTTATAATTCTTTCCATTTTATGCACCCCTAAACTTTCTTGTTTTATTTCACGGAAAAATCCGCAAGCCTCAAATGGTCACACCTTTTATTTTATCATAAAAAAAGAAGCCTTTGTATGGCTTCTTACAAGGAAAAGGGGACAGTCCCCTTTTCCTTGTTTTTATCGATTACATTCTCCGCCCAATGCCCGGAAAATTCCCTTGTGTCTGCAAAAGCCCCTGTCGCCGCTCCGCCAAATGCCATTATGCAAGCTAAAATAATTACACCAACTCCGCCCCTTGCATTTCTTTCCAGCTCATATACTTTTTACATGCAAACCAAAATGATTCCTTTATCAACTTTAGACATATTGATAAGCTCCTCGGTAAAACCAGATTTGGAATAAAGTATATAGTATCGTCCTATAGATTTTTTGATATCCATGCTCTTTTCTTGAAGTTCTCTTAAAACCTTCGTTCCAACTTTTTCATTTCTCCATTTACATTCCCCAAAAATATACCGATTTTGGCTGTCATATGCCACAATATCAATTTTTCTATCTTTTTTCCACCATCGTCCTATTTTAATACAACGAATCGGCAAACTATTTTCAATATTCATTTGTCTCATGTGATTAATAGCAATTCTCTCAAATTCATATCCAATAAAACTGCTTAATTGTTTTTCAATGACATCTTCATAAATAATTTCAATATTGCCATCAGATAATTCTGAAAGATAAGGATAGACAAAGCGATAATAAAACCTAAAAAATCCATTGTCCAACTGATACAAACCATTTCTTGACTTTGGCATATCCTTGGTCTTAACCGTGCTTGGAAACTCTTTTCTAACAATCCCAAGGTCCATTAAGCTATTCAAATAATAGGAAAGTTTCGTTTTTTCTATCCCTGTCAATTGCACTATCTCATTTTGTTTTGTTCTTCCTAATGCGACAGCAGTAATAATTGTATTATATACCCCAACTTCACGAAGCTCTTGTTTTAGGAGAAATTCAACCTCATTGAATAATATCGATCCATTCCTTAATATATTTCTAATAATATTTTCTTTAAAAGACAATGAATTGTCGATAAGACTTAGGTAATACGGTACCCCGCTAAAAACACTATAATATGCAATTTGCTCATCAACAGGCGACCTACTATAAAAAGCTTTAGATGATTCAAAATCCATCTCAGTCATCTTCAATAATCCTGTCATTCTTCCATACAAAGGATTTTTCTCACTCAAGACTTCTTTCTTCATAAAACTCATGGATGATCCACAGATAATTATCATAATGTTTTTCTTAGACAGAATATGATCCCAGGCAAATTGCATAACGGAAGGAATACTGTTGTTTGATGCTACCATGTAGGGAAATTCATCAAATACAATAATCGTTTTTTCTTTTCCAGAAAGATTTTCACCAATATATGTAAACATACTTTCCCATCCTTCAAATGATTTGCTATATATGTTTACTCTAAAATGGTCAATTACACTTCGTGATATTCTCTTCAACTGCATGTTGTTGTTAATCTCATGTCCCGAATAAAATATATGCTTCTTATCTTTAACAAATTCCCTTAATAATTCCGTTTTGCCAATTCTTCTTCTTCCATATATAGTAATTAACTCCGCCTTTTTACTCTCATATTTTTCCTGCAAAAATTCCAGTTCATTTTTCCTTCCCACAAACATTTCATCACCTCCGGTGAATCTATAAAAAGAATACCACACAACAAAAATATAGTCAAGATTAGTATATTCATAACTATACTAATCTTGACTATACTTACTGGCAATAACCGCTGTAACCCCTGCCGGTCTTATTTTATGAGTTTCGCTATTGTTCAACCGTTGTTTAACCGTTGTTTCGCTTATCGTTGCATTTTAAAGCAATATTCTCTTCCGTGTCAGTACTGTGCATTATCATTATTTGATTAACACTCTAAAGCAATAACCCCGTCCCCCTGCTTTAAGCAATAACCCCGTCCCCCTGCT
>DATFJE010000167.1:0-4307 GCA_035269385.1 Clostridia bacterium | reverse complement strand
GAGTGAGCGAAGTTATGACGACCAGGGGTGTGGATTTGAAATCGGGAGGATTGGCCAGAAGGACAAAGGCATACTATCCAATGATAAAAGTGGTCCTCATAAGTTCTCTCGAAGGTTCTGTAAACCGTGCGGAAGCGTTATACTCGCGAGGCTACGGGAATGGCAAGAGAAGCTTTTACAGGGAAATAAGAATGACAGGTCAAGACTGCATTCATATGTTTGTATTATTTATATACACTTGCGTGCTTGTATTGGGCATTTCAAAAGGTTGGCTCGGGTTCGACTTTTTTCCGTCCATTTCGCCCAAAAGCGGTTTCAGCGCCGCATATTTTGCGCTTCATGCGGCAAGTCTTGCAATATTGATTGAAATGACAAGGAGGTGCTCGGCTTGGAAGTTTTCAGAATGGAAAATTTGACATACCATTATCCGAACAAGGCCACGCCGGCGCTTTCGCAAATTGACCTTAAAATAAACGACGGTGAATTTCTGGTGGTTGCAGGAGCTTCGGGTTCCGGAAAATCGACCCTTGCCAGGATAATCTCGCGTTTGGCACCGGAGTTTTATGGAGGGAAAATAGAAGGTGAAGCAAGAGGCACAAGAGACATTGGCATGGTGTTTCAAGACCCTGAAAAGCAGCTTGTAATGGAGACGGTGGAGAGGGAAGTGGCTTTTCCGCTGGAGAACAGGGGAGTCGAAAGAAACCTTATGAGGAAACAGGTGCTGGAGGTTCTTAGCCTTTTGGGTATTTGGCACCTCAAGGACAAGAAGACGTATGAATTGTCCGGAGGTGAAAAGCAGAAGGTTGCAATTGCAGCTGCTCTGGCTGTTCGCAACAGATTTCTCGTGCTTGACGAGCCGGTTTCACAGCTTGATCCCATGGCGGCCGACGAAATAATGCACTTGCTAAAAAAATTGAATGACGACCTGGGTTTTACAATAGTACTGGTGGAGCAAAGGATCGAAAAATGCCTAAGCTATGCGGACCGTGTGGTGTTTTTGGACAAAGGGAAAATAACTTTTGCCGGAAAGCCGGATGAGTATGTCAAATGGGTGGGCAATCATGACTGCGACTTTTTGCCTCCTGTGACGGAGCTGTTCTGGAAATTGAAGTCCGATATGTATCCGCTCACAGTAAAGCAAGGCAGGGAGCTTTTGAGAAAAAACTACGATGTTGCGTCGGAGGTTTTTGAAACATCCATCCCTGCACAAGGCAGCAATGCCATAGAGCTAAAAAAAGTGGACTTCGCATTCGAAAACGGTACGAAAGCTCTTTCATCGGTAACACTGGATGTGGTCAAGGGTGAGACTTTGGGGATAATAGGAGCCAACGGAGCCGGGAAATCCACAGCCCTGCGCATAATGGCGGGTCTTTTGAAGCCGTGCAAGGGTAATGTGGAGGAGGAAGGCGCTGTGGGGTATCTTTCCCAGGAACCCAACGACTATCTGTTCAACGACACCGTGTATGAGGAATTGCTTTTCACACAAAAGAACTTTCAAAAGGTCGATAGTGATTTCATTGATGAAATTTTGGGTGATTTGGACATAGAATCGAAAAGGAACGCGAACCCGAGAGATTTGTCTGGCGGGGAAAGGCAAAGAGTTGCGCTTGCTTCCGTTTTGGCAATGAAGCCTCAAATACTTCTTTTGGACGAGCCTACCAGGGGCCTCAACAAAGGCTATAAGATGCGCTTGGCTTCGTATTTGAGAAATCTGAAAAAAAAAGGAAAAACAATTGTTCTTGTGACGCATGACATGGAATTTGTGGCCGAGGTTTGCGACAGGTCGGTAATCATGTTTGACGGAGAAATTGCGCAGGACGGCACCACAAGAGAAATTTTGTCGGGAGGACTCCATTTTACGACTGACATAAACCGAATGTTCCAAGGGATGGCAAGTCCTTTGAGGATTGAGGAGGCAGAGGGCATTTGTTTTGAAAAGGGGCGTGAAGAACCATGAACTTGGGAATAGCATTGGCGGCTCTGCTTCTTGGACTGATGGCGTTGATACTCTGGCTGTATGAAAACAGAAAGACCAATGTGAGAGAAATCGCCTTGGTTTCCACTTTGTCGGCTCTGGCTGCTGTATCGAGGATATTTTTTGCGGCACTTCCAAATATTCAGCCTACCACTTTCATAGTAATGACATCGGGCTTTGTGTTCGGACCCAGTTTCGGTTTCATGACTGGAGCAATAGCGGCTTTTCTTTCAAACAATTTCCTTGGACATGGACCTTGGACGCCTTGGCAGATGCTTGCGTGGGGATTGGCGGGATTCATATCAGGCCTTTTGAGAGAGAGTGGAATACATAAAAGCAGAATGATTTTCATGGTCTACGCTTTCATGTGGGGTTTTCTGTTTGATTGGTTGATGAATCTCTGGCATTGGCTTTTCTTTATCTATCCATTGAACTTAAGGAGCTTTGTGGCGGTTTATGCGGCTTCGTTTTATTTTGACATGCTTCATGCGGCGGGGAACGGGGCTTTTGCCTTTCTTTTCGGAGAGGATCTTGTGAATATTCTCGTAAGATATAAAGAAAAACTTACCTACGACAGGATTGACGAATCTTCATATAAGGATGTGGCGGAATGAGAAAAAAAATCGGTATTTTTACATTGATTGCATGCATTATGTTTACTGGTGCTGCATGGGGACAGGGAACCGGGGATAGTCCGCTTCTGGATTATGACCTCGATGAGTGGGGAATACTTGCTCTTCATGCGGCGGGAGAAGACATGAAAGGGACAGCCCTTGAAATCGCAGTGGACTCTAAAATAACTACAGACCATGAGGCATACATGATGGGCTTGTTGGCGCTTGGGGAAAATATTTCCGAAGAGGCGGAGTTGGTAGCTGGAAGCCAAATGGAAAGCGGCAAGTTTGGGGATTATATAGATGGCACTGGCGAAGAGCTCATAAACTCGCAGATTTGGGGAATAATTGCGCTTGAGAGTGCGGGATACGACTCGTATGACAAACAAAAGGCTCAGAAATGGCTTCTGAATCATCAGAACGATGACGGCGGATTTCCTGTTTTTGCAGGAATGAAGTCTTCTGACGGAGACTTGACGGCCATGGCAATTGTGGCATTGGACTTGATGGAGATGGTAGGCGACGATGCAGCAATCGAGAAAGCCTTTGAGTTTATAGAATTTAACAACGAATGCAAGGAAACGGCTGAGAGTCTTTCCTGGGAAATAATAGCGCGAAAACAGACGGGACGCGCGATTGATTATAGCATAGAGGAAAATCTGGAGGCCTACAGGCTTGAAAACGGATTGTATAGGCATCTAAAGACAATGAGCTCAGGCAACTACATGGCGACTTGGCACGGTGTATGGGCAGAGGCTGAGATTGAAAACCGCCTTACCGTTTTCGACGGGTTAAAGGCGAAAAACAGCCTGTCGGACATTGACCGGGAAACCAAAGGATACCAATCCATAAGCAGGCTGGTTGAGAATGGCGTGCTTTCGGGATATCCCGACGGTACATTCAGGCCGAGCGATTCAGTAAAACGCGGGGAATTTGTAAAGATGCTCGCATACGCAATGAAAAAGGAAAATGCACAGTCAAATCCAAATGGATTTATAGACATGCAGGGCCACTGGGCATCGCCATATGTAGCCATAGCGGTGGATAGCGGAATGTTTAATGGAGTTTCGGATCAATTTTTTGATCCCGAAAGAGGTATAACAGGCGCCCAGCTTGCGGCCGTGGCCGTAAGGGCAAGAGGGCTTGACGCGGAGGCAAAAGCCTTCAATGGAGACACCTGGTACGACGGATATGTTTATTATGCCTGGCTGCACGATTTGCAGTACCAGGGTTTTGACATAGAGAAGGAAGCTACAAGAGCGCAGTGCGCTGAACTCATCGACATATTATATTAATAAACGGAGGAAGCAATTTATGAAATCAAGATTTATAAGTTTTTTAATCATCTTCGCCATGCTCTTTGGAATGGTGCCAAATGTAGGTGCGGTTACGGCGTATGGAGGAACTGCAGAGCCAACAGCGGATGACTTGGCGCTTCAGGCGGTGCGGAATCTGTATGACAGATATCAGGATGGAACTCCTGTCGATGGAGGATACGGGAACTTCGATGCCTATCACGGTGCAGTTCTTGTGGATGCCGGAGTGGACCTGTCTACATGGGAAAGAAATGACGCTAATCTGAAAGTGGAAATGACGGCGCTGATTGACGATTCGATTGCAAGCCCGAGTGACATGAGCAGCAAGCGGATTGCCCAGGATTATCTTCTTGCCGGAAAACTCGAAGAGACAGCAAAGGCAAGCGAATTGTTGGATGTTTT
>DATFJE010000166.1:0-2790 GCA_035269385.1 Clostridia bacterium | reverse complement strand
GACTTGCTTCTGGGGTAGCCCATGAAATCAGGAATCCCCTTACGGGAATGCGCACATCCATACAAGTATTGAAAAAACGCTTAAAGAATGTGCTTTCCGGAAACAATGAAATCATGCTCAACCGCCTGATAAAGGAAATCGATCGAATGAATAAATTGGTATCCGACTTGTTGGATTATTCGACGAGGGGTGACAATCAGCCGGCAGAAGTCAATGTTTATCAAAGTGTTACTGACATTTTGGCGCTTTTGGACGATGAGATGGAGAGCAAGGGAATCGTTGCATCGATTGAATTAAAAGACAAGAGCATGAATTTTTTTATTGATCCTGCACATTTCAATCAAATATTATTGAACTTGATTAAAAACGCCATGGATGCAGTGAATCCTTATGCGGGAGTCATAAGAATTGAAGGAAGGTATACCGATGAAACAAGGATCAAAGCTGAATTGACAATAAGCGATAATGGTTCGGGTATTCCATTAAATCTGATTGAAAAAGTTTTTGATCCGTTTTTTACAACAAAAGCAGATGGAACAGGCCTTGGTTTATTTGTAGTCCACGAACTTGTTCAACAAAATGATGGAGAAATTGATGTTTACGGAGTCAAAAACGAAGGCACGCAAATGATTCTGCGTTTCAAGACGGGAGGAGACGGATATGAGCAATAGAGTCATGGTTATAGACGATGAGGAATCCATACGATTTTCACTTGGCGAGGGACTGTTGGATGCGGGATACAAAGTTAAAACGGCTGAATCTTTAAGACAGGCCGGACCTATAATTGAGGACTTCAGGCCGCATATAGTATTGCTGGATATGCGCCTTAAAGACGGCAACGGACTCGAATACATAAAACACATAAAAGCATTGGATGAAGATATACTGGTTATAATCATCACAGCCTATGGGGACATAGAATCTGCCGTCCATGCCATGAAAGCGGGAGCTTTTGAATATATAACCAAACCTTTTGATTTGGATGAAATAGAGGTTCAGATAAATCGGGCTTTCGAGCAATTGAAATTGAATCGAAAGGTGCAAATTTTTGAAGAAGAAAAGAAGAATGAAAAGATATCTATAATTACTCGAGATAAAGGCATGAAAAGTCTTTTGGATGAGGCTAAACGGATTGCCGAGCAGGATGACATAACGGTTCTTTTGACCGGGGAAACGGGTACCGGTAAAGAATTGATGGCAGATTACATACATATTAACAGTTCGCAAAAGAATATTCCCATGGTAAAGATCAATTGTGCTTCAATTCCAAAGGATTTGTTTGAAAGCGAATTGTTCGGGCATGAAAAGAACGCATTTACCGGTGCTGAAAAGCTTAAAAAAGGGCTTATTGAGATAGCTGACGGAGGGACTGTTTTTCTTGATGAAGTGGGAGAGATTCCTCTTGATCAGCAAGCCAAGCTGCTAAGGTTTCTTGAAGAAAAAAGGATAAAACGCGTGGGGGGAAACAGAGAAATCGATGTAAGCGTACGAGTAATTGCAGCTACAAATAGACATCTTATGGATATGGTCAATCAGAAACTTTTCAGAGCCGATTTGTATTACAGATTATATGTTGTTCCAATAAGGCTTATTGCATTGCGTGAGCGAAAGACAGACATTGCCTTGCTGGCAAATTATTTCTTGAAGCATTACTGTAAGAAGTTCAATAAGGAATTTAGCGGTTTTACCGATAATGCAATACAAAATATGAATCGATATTCTTGGCCGGGGAATATTCGAGAATTGAGGAATATAATAGAACGGGCTTGCATTGTGCAGACTGAAGATTGGATCGATATTGTGGACTTGCCTATCCAAGCACAAGAGCAAAACTATAATTTGGCGGCGAATGACAAATATGACTTTTTAAGCATGCTTGAAAAGGGGAAGAATATCGATTTGCCGGATTTGCTTCTGGATATTGAAAAAGAATGTATAGATAAATCAATGGAAATTTGCCATGGCAACAGATCGATGGCAGCCGAAATGTTGAACATAAGTCGATTTGCACTTAAGAGGCGATTGGATAAAAGAGAATAGTTGAATTGTATATAAATGTGCGAAAATTCCCACAAACGAGCGAATTCGCTCGTTTGTTTTTTTGCAGATTGTGTGGATGCGTTCCAAAATCAGGATTATAGATTGGCATGAGGATTGCAATAAAGACGGGTGGAATCAAAAATGACTAAAAAGGGAGGTGAACAGATGCGAGTAGATATTAATAGCGATTTGGGCGAAAGCTTTGGCAATTATCAATTGGGTATGGACGATGAAATCATAAAACTTGTAAGTTCTGTAAACATTGCCTGTGGATGGCATGCCGGGGATCCCAATGTCATGGCAAGGACTGTAAAAAAAGCAATTGAGAACAAAGTGGCTATTGGCTGTCATCCGGGATTTCCAGATTTGATGGGATTCGGCAGGCGATCCATGCAAGTGGCGCCGCATGAATTGAAGAATTATGTGAAATATCAAATTGGAGCCTTGAGAGCTTTTGTAGATGCCGAGGGAGGCCGATTGCAACATGTAAAACCGCATGGAGCAATGTACAATATGGCTGCGAAAGATGAATCGATGGCAAACGCAATAGCAGAGGCAGTTTATGAAGTGGATTCAAATCTTGTTCTCATGGGTCTTTCGGGAAGCAAGCTGATAGAATGCTCTAAGGTTAAAGGACTGCAGACTGCAAGCGAGGTGTTTGCAGATAGGGCTTATCAGAATGACGGAACGCTTGTTCCGAGAAGCCAGGAAGGGGCAGTCATTCACGATTCAGAGAAAGCCATTGAGCAG
>DATFJE010000165.1:0-29072 GCA_035269385.1 Clostridia bacterium | reverse complement strand
ACACAGAAGTTAAGCTCCGTTGCGCTGATGGTACTTGGCGGGCAGCTGCCTGGGAGAGTAAGTCGTCGCCGGTTTTGATTTTTATATAAAAAGGTTCGGAGTTTGTATCTCCGGGTCTTTTTTTTGTCCGGAATTTATATTCTGTCAATAATATAGCATTGACAAGAATTAAAAACAGGATTATATTTAGATATATAGACAAACGTCTAAATAAAAGGAGGGAGCATTATGAACAAGACCTTCAAGGCTTTGTCGGACCCTACGAGAAGAAGGATTTTGGAGCTTTTGGACGAAAGAGACATGACAGCCGGGCAAATAGCTGATCAATTCGAAATGAGCCAGCCATCAGTGAGCCACCATCTGAATGTGCTTAAAAATGCAGATCTGATTCTTTGGATCAAGGATGGGCAAAGCATAATATATTCGCTTAATACTACTGTTTTTCAGGAAATGACCAAATGGTTTTATAATTTTAAGGAGAGGAGCTGAATTTGATGAAAGTGAATCCATTCATACTGTTTTTGTTGTTTTTGTCTTTTGCGGGGGTACTGATTGTTTATCCGGGACTTCCTTCTGAAATACCGACGCATTGGGACATTGGCGGAAACATAAACGAATATTCCCCCAAGTGGGCTATACTGCTTCTTGCAGCTTTGCCTGTGGCAATTTATCTCATGATGGTATTTTTGCCCAAAATAGACCCCAAGAAGAAATCCTACGATATGCACAAGAAGGCTTATGAAATAGCAAAAGTGTTTATAACGTTGATTATGTCAGTTTTGGTCTGGATATCAATATTGGTTTCGAAAGGAGTCAATTTGGATGTGGGACTTATAGTTTCTCTCATGGTCGGGGTGCTTTTTATAACCTTGGGCAACTACATGAGCCAGATAAGGCATAATTATTTTTTCGGAATAAGGACACCTTGGACATTGGCGAGCGAGAAAGTCTGGAAGAGTACACATCGCGTTGGAGGATACTGTTTCATTGGAATGGGAATGGGAATGATAATTGTCAATCTTTTGAGGGACCACATGCCTTCATGGATAATGCTTCCTATTATAATCTTCGGAGTGGGAATGCCGATTGTCTATTCCTATTTTGAGTATAAAAGGATATTCGAAAAAAATGAAAAATAAGATATAAAAGAAAAAAGATGCCAAAGGCATCTTTTTTCTTCAAGAAAGAGTATTTAAGAAATTTTTGTTTGTCTTTATCATTTGAAGCACGCTTTCGCGTGAAGTCCCTCCGGCTGAAATTTTGGAATCTGTGCAGTTTTCAATTTTTGCAACTTCAATCAAGTCAGCCTCTATGTCTTCGTGGAAAGATTGCAGTTCATTGAGGCTCATGTCTTCTATATTGAAGTTTTTTTCGGTGCAATAAAGTACCATGCGACCCACCACTTCGTGAGCACTTCTGAAAGGGAGTCCTTTTTTTACAAGATAGTCGGCAATGTCGGTGGCGCTTAAAAAGCCCATTTTGGTTGCCTGCATCATCTTGCCTGAATTGAAGGTGATGGTCGCAAGCATTTCATTGAATATGGGAATAACGGATTTAAGAGTATCCACCGTGTCGAACATTCCCTCTTTGTCTTCCTGCATGTCTTTGTTGTATGCGAGAGGAAGGCTTTTCATTACCGTGAGTATGCCCATCAGGTTTCCATAAACCCTTCCGGTTTTTCCCCTTATAAGCTCAGCCACGTCAGGATTCTTTTTCTGGGGCATTATTGAGCTTCCCGTCGAGTATGAATCGTCCATCTCAACGAATCCAAATTCGGATGTATTCCATATTATCAGCTCTTCGCAGAAGCGGCTGAGATGCATCATCAAGATCGATGCATTCGATTGAAATTCTATGAGGAAGTCCCTGTCGCTGACAGAGTCCATTGCGTTGAGCGAAACCCGGGCGAATCCAAGTTCACTCGCAAGAAAGTCTCTGTCTGTTTCGTACGTTGTTCCCGAAAGCGCTCCGGCTCCCAAGGGAAGCACATCCATTCTCTCGAGGCAGTCAAAAAGCCGAGTGTAGTCTCTCTTGAACATTTCGAAATATGCCATGAGATGAAAAGAAAGCCTTACTGGCTGCGCGTGCTGAAGATGTGTGAAGCCAGGAAGAACCACGTCGATGTTTTCTTCGGATAAAAGCATTATTGTTTTCAACAATTCTTCGATTAATCCACAGATTTCCTCTATTCTGGCCTTTAGATAAAGGCGGATATCCACAGCCACCTGGTCGTTTCTGCTTCTTGCCGTATGAATTTTTTTCCCCGCATAGCCTATGCGTTCTGTCAAAAGGCTTTCAATATTCATGTGGATGTCCTCGAATTCTTCCTTGAAAGAAATAGAACCTTTTTCAATTGATGATTCAATTTCATCAAGGGCCGTGAGGACTGAGCCGAGCTCTTTTTCTGAAAGGACATTCATCTTGGCAAGCATTTTAGCATGCGCTCGGCTTCCTGCAATATCCTCTCTATAAAGTTTTTGATCGAAACCGATTGATGCGCCGAAATCGTCCACGGTTTTTGCGGTTCCTTTTGAAAATCGTCCGCCCCAAAGTTTCATACTATTTGTTTTCCTTTCCTTCATTGGCTTTTTTCTCATGCGCCAAAATTGCTTTTATTGTCAGTGGGAGAGCGAAAAGATTTATGAAGCCGTCAGCGTCCCTTTGGTTGTATACATCGTCTTCTCCAAAGGTTACAAAGTCTTCGCTGTATAGAGTGTTTGGAGATTTGCTTGCCACTACAAGGCAATTGCCTTTATAAAGCTTAAGCTTTACAGTTCCGTCCATTTCTTTTTGGGTAACATCTATGAAACCGTCGAGAGCTTCTCTGAGCGGACAGAACCACATTCCGTTGTAAACAAGCTCAGCATATTTTTCGGATAGACCTTGCTTGAAATGCATTGTAGCCTTATCCAGGACAATTTTTTCTAGAGCCTTGTGAGCCTTGAAAAGTATGGTTCCCCCTGGAGTTTCATAGACTCCCCTCGATTTCATTCCTACAAGACGGTTTTCGACGATGTCGATTACGCCAACCCCATGTTTTCCGCCCAATGCGTTGAGTTTTTCCACCATTTTTGCGGGACTAAGATTTTCACCATTGACTCTAACCGGGCTTCCCTTAATAAAATCTATATCGACCAGTTCGGCCTTGTCGGGAGCTTCCTCGGGGGTGGCGCACATCTGATACATGCCCGTGTCGTGTATGTTCCACGTGTTTTCCAAGTTGCCGCCTTCGTGGCTGAGGTGCCAAAGATTCTGGTCCATGCTGTAAATTTTCTCTTTTGTGACTTCAATTGGAATTTTATGTTTTTCCGCGTAGTCGATGCAGTCTTCCCTCGACTTCAAGTTCCATATTCGCCAAGGCGCAATAATTTCCAAATATGGATTAAGTGCTTTTACAGTGACCTCGAAACGCACTTGGTCATTTCCCTTTCCCGTCGCTCCGTGGGCAATTGCGAATGCGCCTTCTTCTTCCGCAAGCTCAACCAGTTTTTTTGCAATAAGCGGTCGGGCAAAAGAAGTTCCAAGAAGATAGTCGTCTTCGTAAATGGCTCCAGCCTTTAAAGTAGGGAAAACATAGTCTGAAATGAATTCCTCTTTTACATCTATTACATATACTTTAGATGCGCCTGTTGCTATGGCTTTCTTCTTGACTTCCTCAAAATCGTCCTGCTGGCCAACATCCACGCATGCGGCAATAACCTCGTATCCAAATTCTTCTTTTAGCCATGTAAGTATTACGGATGTATCCAAGCCGCCTGAATAGGCGAGTATTACTTTCTTATTCATTTTGATGCCCTCCAATGTCTTTTTTTAACTTTATTCATTATAACAGTAATAGCAACGCGAATCAACATAAATATGCAATAATATTAATAAAAATACATATTTATGCAAGGCAGAATGTTTCCCGAAGCTTTGAAAAACAGAAACGCAAATATTGCCGGCGGAGCGAAACGCAGAAAATTCAGACAAATGAAATCTTTCCTACAGAACAAATAAATTATCAAAAATAAAATAATGAGAACCATTCGAAAATATTTGAAAGCTTTGCTATTGCTATGCTTCATAATCGTCGGTTATTTCTGAAAATTGAATGATAAATCTCAAATCGAATTGAAAATTTGCAGGAGAGAATATATAATCCTGCAAGAGCACGTAAATATGTCTTTATCTGGGTTTTTGGATGCATTGACACCATGTGTATTTTAGTATAGAATTTCTGTGAATGATACAAAAAAACAATGAATAATCGGAGGATGGCATGAGCGTTTTATTTGAAGATAAAACCGAGAACAAATCTCTGACAACAGTAATATTTGAAAGAATCAGGGACGATATACTGTATGGAAAGTATGAAAAGGGAGAAAAAATCGTAGAGGCGAAATTGGCGGAAGAATTCAACGTGAGTCGAACGCCTGTGCGAGAAGCACTCAAACAGCTTGAACTGGACGATCTGGTGGAGAATATTCCAAACAGGGGAGTGGTGGTCAAAGGCATATCGAAACAGGATATAGTAGACATATTCACCATCCGTTTGGCAATAGAGGGCATTGCCGTCGAATGGGCCATAGAAAGAATGGACCAGGAAGACATGCAGAAAATAAAGGAAATATACGAACTGATGGAGTTTTACACATTCAAGAAGGATGTCAAAAAATTCGCCGAACTGAATACAAAATTCCACGAAGCAATCTATAGGGCAACAAAAAGCAGGTATCTTGAAAACGTGCTCAAGAACTATCAAGTATTCATGAAGGTTGTACGTTACAAATCCCTTGAAAAGCCGGGAAGGCTTCAAGGAGCTTTAAATGAGCATAAGCTGATAGTGGACGCATTGATGGAAAAAGATGTTGAACAGGCAAGAATGGTTGTGATCGAGCATGTGAAGCATTCTAAGGAAACAGCGGAGGAAGAGCAATCAGCCCAATAAGAAATTTTCCGCCGGCATTTGCCGGCGGCTTTATTTTTATATGGAATATTTGTTATACTGTATTTGAGCATGCGGAAAGTCAACCCGCCGTTTCAAACAAAAGGATGTGTCCATATGACTGAAAAAAGAAGGGAAGATCTTTTGAAAATTTTGCGGGATTCCCAATTTCCGGTAAAGGGGTCTCTTCTTGCGGAAAAATTCAAAGTGAGCAGACAGGTGATAGTTCAGGATATTGCCATACTTCGCGCGAGAAACATATATATAATGGCGAATTCAAACGGATACTACATGCAGAAGCCGTCAGACGTGGTGAGAAATATAAAAACGATTTTTGTAAAACACGGCGGTTTCGATGAAATTGAAAAAGAACTGCAAATAATTGTGGACATGGGGGCCAAGATATTGGATGTGATAGTTATGCATCCGATATACGGCGAAATAAGATGCCCCTTGGAAATAAACAGCAGATATGATTTGAACCGGTTTCTGGAAGAGAGCGGCAAAAGCAGTGCGGCGCCTCTGTCAACGCTTACAAACGGGGAACACATTCACACCATTGAGGTTCCCAATGACATGATTTTCAAAAAAATAACAGAAGCTCTTGATGAAATGGGAATACTTGAAAAAGCGGATTAAGCAAATGGCTTGAAATCCGCTTTTTCTTTATGTATAATAGTGACAATACAGCTGACAATACAGGAGGAAGAAATGAAGATAAAAGGATTCAGGGGATACATAACAAAAACATTGAATGGAATGGCTTTGGGTTTGTTCGCATCGCTTATAATTGGGCTCATATTGAAACAGATAGGTGAAATAATTGGAATTGAAGCCTTGATTTCCTTTGGAAAAGTGGCGCAATTCATGATGGGACCGGCAATCGGTGCGGCTGTGGCATATAGCGTCCAGGCGCCGCCTCTGGGAATATTCGCTTCAATAATTGCAGGCGCAATCGGAGCCGGAACAATATCCCAAGGCGACGGAGGGGCATTCATAGTGAAAATAGGAGAGCCTGCCGGATCTTTTGTTTCTGCTCTCGCGGCAGCCGAGTTTTCCAAATTCATAAGCGGACGAACAAAGGTCGACATAGTTTTGGTTCCGGCTGCTACGATAATTGCAGGTGGAATAATAGGGTTTTTCGTTAGTCCGGTCATTGCGGAATTCATGAAAGGCGTTGGTTTTGTAATAAACAGAGCTACGGAACTGAAGCCGATTCCAATGGGTATTGCCGTATCAACCTTGATGGGAATGATATTGACTCTGCCCATAAGCAGTGCCGCCCTTGCCATAGCTTTGGGGTTGGGAGGATTGGCTGCAGGGGCCTCCACTGTGGGTTGTTCGGCGCAGATGGTTGGATTTGCGGTTGCGAGCTACCGGGAAAATGGAATGGGCGGATTTTTGGCCCAGGGACTTGGTACATCAATGCTCCAGGTTCCAAACATAATCAAGAATCCATATATTTGGATACCACCTACTCTTACAAGCGCAATATTGGGACCGATAGCGACGTATTTTCTTAAAATGCAGAACAACAGTATAGGTGCCGGAATGGGAACGAGCGGTTTGGTCGGGCAATTCGGAACCATAGCCGCAATGAAGGAATCTATGCCTATGGGTCAATTGGTCCTATTGCTGCTACTTATGCATTTTATACTTCCGGCGGTATTGACATTGTTCTTTTCAGAGCTTATGAGAAAGAGGGGCTGGATAAAATACGGAGACATGAAACTAAAACAAAATTGAAAACAGGAAGCCTGCCCAAAAAAGGCGGGCTTTTTTAATGCAAAAAACAATATGGGCAATTATGGAAGGGTTTCATGCTCCTTTACATGGTATAATTAAAAATAGTGTGAAGGGTATGGGTTAAATGGGTATAAAGAATTTGTACGGTGGTTTAGGTTGAATAATCAATGCACAATCAAAATATTGAACATACAATGGGAGTGATGATGTGAGAACATTCAGGAAAGAGGGAAAAGGGAAAAAAATGAGCAGCTCAAGAAAGGCCATTTGGGCATTTGTTGTTGTAGTCTTAAGCGTATTGATAGGCTCATTCAATACAGTAATAAATTTTGTAACCGACTACAGATGGTTCAAATCATTGGGATACGAGAAAGTGTTCATTACAAAGCTTTTGACTCAACTGAAGGTGGGGATACCCGTATTTGTAATAGGAACCGTCCTCATATACTTCTATCTGATGACAATAAAAAAGGATTACTACAAAAAAGTCAGTACTGTGTATTCGGGAGTAAGCGAGAAGAAGGTCAACCAGATAGCCCTCGGAGGGGCATTTTTGGTAAGCTTTGTTTCCAGCACATCGGTTGCGGGCAGCCTTTGGTTTGACATACTTAGATTTTTCAATTCAACGAATTTCAACCTTCAGGAGCCGATTTTCGGACGGGACATATCCTTTTATATATTCCAGTATCCTTTAATCAATCAGGTCTACATGATGATGACTACGCTTCTTGTCATGCTTGCAATCCTTACGGTGGCCTTCTATTTCATAATGATGTCCATCAGGAGGCCAACCCTGTTTGAAACCAGCGATCCGGAAAGGCCGTTCAACCCCAGAACCATAGATGCCGGAAACATCAAGAGGGTATTTTCTATAGCTTCAAGGCAATTGCTGGTTATAGGCGTGATTTTCTTCGTAATCCAGGGCCTTGGCTATTTTCTTAGGGCGTATGAGCTTTTATATTCTTCAAGAGGGGTAGTATACGGAGCCAGTTACACGGACATAAATGTGACCCTTTTGATGTACAGGATTCTCATGGTTGTTTCGGTTTTGGCTGCCGTGATGCTCGTTGCAGGCTTCAAAAAGAAAAGCCTCAAGCTTGCGCTTGCGGGTCCGGTTCTCATACTTGTAATTTCAATAGCGGGGAATTTGACTTCAGCCGGAGTCCAAAGTTATATAGTATCGCCGGATGAAATCTCAAAGGAAACAGAATTCATCGAATACAACATCAAACATACGCAAGCCGCATACAATCTTGACAACATAGAAGAAAAAACCTTCGAGGCCGAAACGAATCTCACAATAGCCGATATCGAAGCAAACGACGAGACAATAAGCAACATAAGGATAAACGATTCAAGGCCCGCTGAACTGGTTTACAATCAGAAGCAGGGGATTCGAAGGTACTATGAGTTCAACGATGTTGACGTGGACAGGTACGACATAGAAGGAAAATACACCCAATTGTTCGTATCCGGCAGAGAAATGAACCAAAACAAATTCGATAACCTCACATTCATAAACAAGCACCTCAAATACACACATGGATACGGGGTAGCAGTATCACCTGTGAATGTAGTCACATCAGAAGGTCTTCCAGAGCTGTTGGTCAAGAACATACCCCCCGAAACGGACATTGACATACTGAGAGTGGACAGGCCGGAAATTTATTTCGGGGAACTGACCGACGACTATATAATCGTAAAAACCCTTGAAAAGGAATTCGACTATCCGAAAGGCAATGAAAATGCCGAAACGATTTACGAGGGTGATGCGGGTGTCGAACTCGGCGGCATAAACAAGCTGCTTTTCGCATACAAGCAAAGAAGCCTCAAGATGCTTCTTTCGGGAAACATAACTTCAGAGAGCAGAATTGTGATTTACCGCAACATAGCAGAGAGAATCCGCAAGATTGCTCCATATATCGAGTATGACACCGATCCATACATGGTCGTTTCCGAAGGAAGACTCTACTGGATAATAGATGGATATACCGTAAGCACAAATTACCCCTATTCCGAGCCGTACTCGGAAAACAAGATAAACTATATCAGGAATTCTGTCAAAGTTGTGGTTGATGCCTACAATGGATCAGTCAAATATTACGTAGCTGACAAGGAAGACCCGATTGTTGAAACACTTGGCAAAATATTCCCGACTCTTTTCACCGACATGGACAAAATGCCGGAGGGACTTAAAGCCCACGTAAGATATCCGCAGGTTCTTTTCAACATACAGGCTGATGTTTTCAGGATGTACCACATGAATGACCCGAGAGTCTTCTACAACAAGGAAGACGAGTGGGACATAGCGAGCGAAAAGTATGAAGCTACAGAACAGCAGATAAAAGGCACATACCTTGTTATGAAGCTTCCGGGAGAGGAAAAGGAGGAGTTTGTGCTCTCTCTTCCGTATAATCCCAAAACGAAGCAGAACATGACGGCGCTTTTTGTTGCCAGGAATGACGGAGAGGATTATGGAAAGCTGATCATATACAAATTGCCTAAAAATAAAAATATTTACGGGCCGATTCAAATCGAGAACAGAATTGACCAGGATGACGAGATATCGCAACAGTTCACCCTTTGGGGCCAGGTTGGTTCCAATGTCATAAGAGGAAATCTTTTGACCATACCCATAAACCAATCGCTTCTGTATGTCGAACCCATATACCTGCAGGCCAATACGGAAAACAGCATTCCGGAAGTAAAGCGTGTAATAGTGGCATATGGAGACCAGGTTGTAATGGAACAGACACTTGAAGAGTCTCTCAAAAAGATTTTCGGAGCTTCCGGCGGAGGGGCCGATGAGGATGGAGTAGAAGAGGGCGACACGACAAACGATCTCATAATAAGGGCTACAGAGCTCTTTGAAAAGGCTCAAGAAGCTCAGCAAAACGGGAATTGGAGCCTTTATGGAGTGTATCTGAATCAGCTTGAAAATGTTTTGGACAGATTGAACGAAATTAATGGAACGGCAACGGGAGAAGAAACTGTTTCCGAGGAAACGATACCGAATGCCGAATAAATTCGTTTAAAATCAACCATATAATGTAAAGCGGAAACCGAGGCGTCGCATGCGGGGCCTCGGTTTCCGACCGTTTTTCTTGATTATTCCCTTGATTAGGAATAAAATGATATGCATAATAGATTATTCGCAGGCAGGTGAATGCATGAATACAGATAATATAACAAGACCAATAGGAGTTTTCGACTCGGGCATGGGCGGAATAAGCGTTTTGGCGGAACTCATGGAATGGATGCCAAATGAGCGTTTCGTTTATTTTGGTGACACAAAGAATGCTCCATATGGGGTGCTATCGAAAAAAGAAGTAAGAGATTTGGCTTTTGAGGCATGCGAATATCTTTTGGAAAAAAAAGTCAAAGCGATAGTAGTCGCTTGCAATACGGCAACCAGCGCTGCAATTTCCGAACTGAGAAAAAAATTCCCGATTCCAATAGTGGGAATGGAGCCAGCCCTCAAAGTGGCAGTAGACTCAGATCCGGATGGCGCGGTTCTTGTAATGGCGACACAGATGACTTTGAAAGAAAAAAAATTCCATGACTTGATGGAATGTTTTTCGGAAGAACACCGGATAGAAAAACTACCGGCTCCCGGGCTTGTCGATTTGGTCGAAAGAGGGGTTTTGGACGGCAGCGAAGCAGAAGAAGAATTGCGGGCATGCCTTGGAAATTTGACTGAAAAGGGTATTTCGACAATAGTATTGGGATGCACCCATTTTGTCTTTCTTGACGAGGCAATCAAAAAAGCATATAGTAATGTGAGCGTGGTGGATGGAAACAAAGGGACGGCAAGGCATCTGATGAATCTTCTCATGGGAAGGGGTTTGCTTAATCGTGAGACCTTGGACGAGACAGATGTGGATTTGTGTTCATCTTCTGAAGACCTGGAAACAATCGAGCTGTTCAAAAGACTTTTAAAGAATCGAATTGAAAAGATCATGAACATGCGCAAAAAAATGGAAACGGAAAAAGAGCTCGAAAAAAGGATAATTGAAGAAATACGCCTCGCAATAAGAGAAAGCAAAAAATTGTCCGAAGTCGAAAAAAGACTCATTTCTTACAGATACGGCATTCAGAGAGACAAAATAACGGAAAATGGAAAAATCGCACGGAAGCTGAATATGCCGAAGGCGAAGATTGAAATATTAATGGAGAAGGCGGAGAGAAAGCTTTTCAACATAATTAAGGACCGCATCTGAAAAGCAGGATTTTCAAAAAAAGGAGAAAAAAATGACATCCGACATGTTGCCAAGGTATATGATAATAGCACTTGACATAGCAAAGCGCATATACGAAGGGGAATTGACAGAAGGTGAAAAAATCAGCGGACGTACAACGCTTGCAGCCGAATACAATGTTTCCCCCGAAACAATCCGTAAATCTGTTAAGCTTTTGAGAGACATGAAAATAGTTGAAATTATGCCCAAAAGCGGAATATATATCAAGTCCAGGGAACACGCTTCATCTTTCATGGGGACATACAAGGAAAAAGGCGGCATATCGGAGGTCAAGACAGATCTCAAGAAACTTTTGAAGCAAAAGAGCGAGCTTGAAAACAAAATTCAAAAAGACATAGATTATCTAATAGAGAACACTACGCGTATAAAAAAGATAAACGAATTGAATTTCAATAAAATAATGGTTGAACCTGACAGTGGAATCATCGGCAAGTCTCTAAGAGAATTGGCTTTTTGGCAAATTACAGGGGCCACAGTTGCCGGAGTCAGCCGGGATGGAGAAATTCATATTTCCCTGGGACCGGATTTTGTGATTGAAGAGGGGGACCTGCTTCTCTACATCGGGGGGGAGGAAACCGTCGAAAAAGTTAAAGGAATCGTTAAAAAAGGTGAGCTTGAGCGATAGCGCTTGCATATAAACGAAACATATGGTAAAATTCATAAAAAGTTAATAGATGGCTGTGAAGGAAATAGTACTGATGCTTAAAAGCAAAGAGAGCCGGTGGTTGGTGTGAACCGGAGAAAGAGCGTCAGGAATCCGTTCCCGAGCCCGTCGGTTGAAAATTCAGTAGGCCGATGCGTCTGGCAGGCGTTATTCTGCTTCAAGAGGACAGGCCGTTGGCCTGTCAATCAGGGTGGCAACGCGGGAAACTTCTCGTCCCTTCAGGGGATTTGGGGGGTTTTTTTTAATTTCAAAAGGAGGCAATGACATGTTGGACATCAAAAGAATCAGAAATGAGTTTGATGAGGTTAAAAGGCTTTTGGAGATAAGGGGAAAAGGCGATTACGGGCTCGGCAAAGTCGTCGAATTGGATGAAAGAAGAAGAGAAATAATCGGAGAGGTTGAAACACTCAAAAACGAGCAGAATACTGCATCCCGCGAAATTCCCAAATTGAAGAAAGCCGGAGAGGACACATCTGGAATTTTCAAGGAGCTTAAAATATTATCCGGTAAAATCAAAGAAATGGATGTTGAACTCAAGGAAATTGAAGGCAAAATTGAAGAAATGCTTTTAACAATTCCAAACACCCCGAGACCCGAAACTCCGGTAGGCTCGGACGACAGCGCAAACATAGAAATCAGAAAATGGGGAGAACCGAGAGTTTTTGATTTCGAAGAAAAGGCTCATTGGGACGTAGGCACAGATTTGGGCATATTGGATTTTGAGAGGGCTTCGAAGATTTCCGGGGCCAGATTCAGCGTATATAAAGGGTCGGGAGCGAGACTGGAGAGGGCCATAATCAATTTCATGCTTGACCTTCACATCGGAGAGCACGGTTTCGTTGAGATACTTCCTCCGTTTATGGTCAACAGGGACGCAATGAAGGGAACCGGTCAGCTTCCCAAGTTTGAAGACGACATGTTTCACATACCTGCAAAGGACTTCTTCCTCGTACCTACGGCCGAAGTACCGGTTACAAACCTTTACATGCAGGAGATACTTCCCGGTGAAAGTCTACCCATTTACCATACAGCATACACGCCGTGTTTCAGAAAAGAAGCCGGATCTGCAGGAAGGGACACAAGGGGGCTCATAAGGCAGCACCAGTTCAACAAGGTTGAAATGGTTAAATTTGTAAAACCCCAAGGATCCTATGATGAGTTGGAATCCTTGACGGCCGCTGCTGAGGAAGTGCTTAAACGACTTGAAATACCCTACAGGGTCGTTTGTCTTTGCGGAGGAGACCTGGGATTTTCGTCAGCATGCACATACGACATAGAAGTATGGATGCCAAGCTACGGAAGATATGTTGAAATATCGTCATGTTCCAATTTCGAGGACTATCAGGCAAGAAGGGCAAACATAAGATTCAGGGACGAAAACGGAAAAGTTTCCCATATACACACACTCAATGGGTCGGGGCTTGCAGTAGGAAGAACCTTTGCCGCAATTTTGGAAAACTATCAGAATGCGGATGGAAGCGTTGAAATTCCAGAGGTTCTAAGGCCTTACATGGGAGGCAAGAGCCGTATAGAAACGGAGGAGAACAGTGGAAAAATTTAAAATATTGGTGGCTGAAAGGATATCCGAAGAAGGATTGGCTGTATTTGAAGCCGCACCTGAAATGGAGTTCGACGTAGAGCTAAAACTTGACAGGAAAGAACTTCTCGATAAAATATCAGACTACGATGCTCTAGTAGTCAGGAGCAAAACAAAAGTTGACGGGGAGCTGATAAACAAGGCCGGAAGGCTCAAAATAATTGGTCGAGCCGGAAACGGGATAGACAACATAGACATAGAATGCGCAACGAAGAAAGGCGTTCTGGTTGCAAATACGCCGGAGAGCAACACAATGTCGGCTGCCGAGCTTGCCATAGGCCTCATGCTTGCCCAATCGAGAAACATTCCCCAGGCAACAGCCCATTTGAAGAACGGCAAATGGGACAGGAACCTTTTCAAGGGGACCGAACTCTTCGGCAAGACGCTCGGAATAATTGGGCTTGGCAGGATAGGTTCACTCGTAGCGAAGAGGATGAGGGCTTTTGGAATGAAGATAGTCGCATACGATCCGTATATAAGCGACGAGCGTTTCGAAAAGTACCATGCCGAAAAAAAAGAGAATGTAGAGGAATTGATAAAGGCTGCCGATTTCATAACCGTCCATACTCCAAAGACGGAGGAAACCATAGGGATGATCGGGGAGAAAGAAATAGCCTTGATGAAAAAAGGCGTTAGGCTTGTAAATGACGCCAGGGGCGGAATAATCGAAGAAAAAGCATTGTATGATGCCTTGAAGAGCGGGCATGTGGCAAGTGCCGGAATAGATGTTTTTGAAAAGGAGCCCGGCATTGACAACCCGCTCTTCGAACTTGACAATATCGTAGTCACCCCCCACCTGGGTGCAAGCACGCACGAAGCCCAGCAGAACGTAGGGGAAACAATAGCGGGACAAGTCATTGGAGGGCTGAGGGGCGAAGTTGTTCCCAATGCGGTCAATTTGCCGGCGCTCAACCGTGAAAACATAGAAATGGTAAAGCCATACCTCAAGCTTGCCGAGCAAATGGGAAAACTTTACTATCAACTCAACAGGGATACGGTAGAATCGGTTTCTGTAAGTTATTATGGAGATATCGCTGGCCAGGACGTAGACCTGGTGACATTGGCATTCCTTAAGGGACTGCTTGAACCCGTGGTCAAGGAAGGCGTCAATTATGTAAATGCAAGGAAACTTGCGGAGGAGAGGGGAATCCATGTCAGGCAGAAGAAGGATTCAGTAGAAAAGCACCAATACAGGGAATTGATGAGCGTAAAAGTCAAGAACGGACAAGAAACCTTTGAGATTGCCGGAAATCTGTCGGCAAAAAAAGAAGGTCGCATAGTCTACATCCTTGGTTACGAGGTGGACGTCAATCCTACTGAGTACATGATGTTCATACAAAACATGGACGTTCCGGGTGTAATAGGAAGAATAGGAACAATACTTGGAAAATTTGGAGTCAATATTGCGACAATGCAGGTCGGACGAAACAGTCCGGGGCAAAAAGCCCTCATGGTACTGAATGTCGACGGGCCTGTTTCCGTTCCGGTGCTCGAAGAGATAACAAAGAAGGAAGAAATAATGTGGGCGGAATCAGTTGGACTTTAATACTGTACGCTGTTTGCGTACAACTATGCTGACAAAGTAGCGTGTTAATGCAGCAAAGCAACCTTCGCCTGAAACCGTAAAAAGGGCGGAGGTTGTTTCAATACCCGTCTTTAAGGGGCGAAAGCCCAAGTATTCCCACCTCTTGGCGAAAACGAATAAAATTCAAAAAATGTCTTTGTCACGGAAACGAAAACTCTTCTAATTATTGTATTGAAGGAGTGTTTGTTATAAAATTTCAGTGCAGGGACTTTTAGATTGATTTTAATCCCAAACACAAGAGGAGGAAAACGCATGCATAAAAAATTGTTCATCCCGGGACCGGTAGATGTCAGAGAGGATGTTCTGGAAAAAATGGCGACGCCTATGATAGGGCATCGAACCAAAGCGGCGTCTGAGTTGCAGCGAAACATTTCCGAAAAATTGATGAAGCTTATGTTTACAGAAAATCAGATCATTCTGTCCACCAGTTCTGGAACAGGGCTGATGGAGGGAGCGGTAAGGTCGTGCACAAGAAAAAAGGCCGCCATTTTTTCTGTTGGGGCATTTGGAAAACGGTGGCATGAAATAGCGGTAGCCAATGGGGTTGAAGCGGATTTGTTTGAATCCGAATGGGGCAAGCCGACAACACCTGAAATGGTGGAGGACGCCTTGTCTACAGGACTTTACGACCTTGTGACAATAACCCACAACGAAACATCAACAGGAATAATGAATCCGCTTAATGAGATTTCTGCCGTGATAAAAAAATATCCCGAAGTCGTATTCTGCATGGATACCGTAAGCTCCCTGGGAGGGGCCAAGATAGAGGTTGACAAGTGGGGAGTCGACATATGCATAGCTTCAACGCAAAAATGTCTTGGGCTTCCTGCAGGAATGGCGGTTTGTTCAATTTCGGAAAAGGCTGTCGAGGCGGCAAAAGAAGTGAAAAACAGAGGCTTCTATTTTGATTTGCTCAAGCTTTACACTACGATAAAGAAAAAGGACCATCAATATCCTTCAACGCCGTCCATTTCTCATATGTTCGCATTGGATTACCAGTTGGACAGGATAATGGAAGAGGGGCTGGAGAACAGGTTCGAGAGGCACTTTGAAATGGCTGAACTAGTTAGAACATGGGCCAAAAATAACTTCGAGCTTTTTGCCGACGAGAAACATGCTTCCAATTCACTGACTACTGTCAAGAATACAAGAGGCATTTCGGTTGCGGATTTGAACAAAGAACTCGGAAATAGGGGTTTCATGATATCAAACGGCTATGGAGACCTCAAGGAAAAGACTTTCAGAATTGCCCATATGGCTGATACGCCTATGGAAGACCTTTCGGCGCTGCTTGAGAATATCGAAGATATTCTCGGATTGTAGGTGTGATTGCCATGGTGAGAATACTTGTTACAGACGGAATGGACCAGTCGGCGCTTGAAGAAATCAAATCATTCGGCTGCGATGTAATAAACGAGCATTATGAAAAAGAAGAATTGAAAGAAGCTGTCAAGTCGGTCGATGCAATGGTTGTAAGAAGCGCTACAAAGGTAAGAAAAGAAATAATCGACAGCGCTCTGGACGGAGGACGCCTAAAACTGATAGTAAGAGGCGGAGTCGGACTCGACAGCATAGATGTGGACTATGCCGAAGAAAGAGGCATAGCGGTACGAAACACTCCAAAGGCAAGCAGCCGTTCGGTTGCCGAACTTGCGCTTGGCCACATGTTCTCTCTTGCAAGGAACATCGGAATTTCCAATGTTTCCATGAGAGGCGGCGAGTGGAACAAGAAGAAATACAAGGGCGTTGAGCTTCACGGGAAAACATTGGGCCTTATAGGCTTCGGACGAATATCAAGGGAGCTTGCGCAAAAGGCAAAGGCCATGGGCATGAAAGTACTTTATACAAACAGAAGAGGCCCGCTTGGAGATGCTAAGGGATGCATGTATCGCAAAATGGACGACTTGCTGAGGCAAAGCGATTTCATTTCGATTCATATACCTTTCGACAAGGAAAACGGAGCATTGATCGCCGGCGGTGAATTTGAAAAAATCAAGGAGGGCGCGTTTCTTGTCAACACATCTCGCGGAGGGGTTGTCGATGAAAAAGCATTGATTAAGGCGCTTGATTCCGGTAGGATTTCGGGTGCCGCGCTCGATGTTTATGAAAATGAACCCGATTACAACATGGAACTGGCAAGCCATCCAAAGGTATCCTGCACTCCGCATATAGGCGCTTACACATGGGAAGCGCAAAGGCGCGTGGGCGAAGAAGTGGTTTTGGAGCTTGATAAGTTTTTCAACTTAAGGAGGTAGCTATGGCAACAGTGAGACCATTTATGGGAATAAGGCCGAAAAAAGAACATGCAAGCGAAGTCGCGTCTTTGCCTTATGATGTCATGAACAGGGAAGAGGCAAAAAAAATGGCCGAAGGAAACCCGAAATCCTTCCTGCACATCGTTCGTTCCGAAATAGACATGGCGGATTCGGTGGACATCCACCACGACAGCGTCTATGACAAGGCGAGAGAAAACCTCGACAGGTTCATAGATGAAAAAACAATAGTTCAGGACCAGGAGCCGCGGCTTTACATATACAGGCAAATCATGAACGGAAGAGTGCAAACGGGAATTGTAGGATGCACATCCATTGATGAATACGAGAGCGGAATAATCAAGAGGCATGAATTCACAAGGCCAGAAAAGGAATTGGACAGAATAAACAATTTCGACAGGACGGATGCCAACACAGCGCCCATTTTCCTCAGCTACAGAAAAAACGACAGATTGAACAGAATAATTAACGACTGGATAAAATTCCACATGCCCGAGTACAATTTCACCAGCGAAGACGACATCACCCACATTGTCTGGGTCATCGACAGCGAAGATGTAATATCCCAAATCACAGAAATTTTCAAGGGCGTCGAATACCTCTATATTGCTGACGGCCACCACCGTACCGCTTCAAGCGCCAAGGTGGGTATGAAGCGCAGAGAGGCGAATCCGGACTACACAGGAGAGGAGGAATTCAACTTTTTCCTTTCGGTGATCTTCCCGGACGAGGACCTCTTCATAATGGACTACAACCGAGTGGTCAAGGACCTCAACGGTTTGGAAATAGGCGAATTCATGGAAAAGGCGGGAGAAAAATTCGAAATTGAGCCGTATGAAAAGAACGAACCATACAGACCAATGGAAAAGAGGACATTCGGAATGTTCCTGGGCGGCGCCTGGTACAAATTGAGGGCCAAACCGGGGACCTGGGACGACACCGACCCCGTTGACCGATTGGACGTTTCCATCCTCCAGAAAAATCTTCTCGAACCGGTTCTGGGGATAGGAAACCCGAGGACTGACCAGAGGATAGGATTCGTTGGCGGAATAAGGGGCCTTAAGGAGCTTGAGCGCAGAGTGGAGACAGACATGGAGGTCGCCTTTTCAATGTATCCGACTACCATGGACGACTTGCTTTCAATTGCAGACGCCGGAATGGTAATGCCTCCGAAATCGACATGGTTTGAACCAAAGCTTAGAAGCGGACTCTTTGTGCACAGGCTTAAGTAGAAAGTGGGAAGTGGGAAGTAGAAAGTGGGAAGTGGGAAGTAGAAAGTGGAAAGTAGAAAGTGGAAAGTGGGAAGAAAAAAATATAAGCAAAAGCAAAAAACAAAAAAGAAAAGACATTTTTTCACATTCGGATTTTAAAGCATTTGGTTTTTAAACGTTTTGCATTTACTGCCAACTGCCAACTGACGAAGTGGAAAGTGGAAAGTGGAAAGGAAAAGACGAAGAATAAAAAGCAAAAAACAAAAAAAGACTGGGATTGTTTATCCCAGTCTTTTTTGCCTAATCAATTATCAATCTCCGATGTCCAGCTGTCGATCAAGTCAGGGTTGTTTTTGACAAAGTCATTAGCGGCGTCATCAGCGGGTGTTCCATTTTTGATTTCCAGCATAACTTCACCTAATTGCTCTGTGCTGATGGTGTAATTTTGCAAGAATGCAGTTACTTCCGGGAGTTCCTCTTTTATTCCGGGACGCCCCATCGTTTTAATATATTCACCATCGCCCATGGTTAAATCGGGATCTTTAAGGAATTTTAAATTCCATTTTGACCACTTCCAATGTGGTTTCCAACCAGTTACGGCCACCCATTTACCTTCGTCAATTAAACGCCCCAGTTCTGCTGTCATGGCAGGCCCGCTGCTTTCTGTCAGGGCCCAATCATTCAATTCATAATTAGGCATAACATCCTCTTTGACAACAATCATTTCCGCAGCACCGGGATCAATTCCAATAATGCGGCCTTCAAATTCTTCTTTATAATCTTTCATTTCCGTTAAACTATCAATGTCAACATACTCGGGAACGACAATTCCAATTTGAGCAGAGGTATAATTGTTATTAAGCTCAACAAGAGTATCGCCATATTTTTGCCAGTAATTCCGATCGGTATCAGGCAGCCATGAGCAGACAAAGGCATCTATTTCACCAGTGGATGTTGCCTGATACATGGCGCCGGTTTGCAGAACGGGGGTGTTGACTTGGTAGTCCATCTCTTCCAGCACATTTTTTACAATGTGGGTAGATGCTTCCGCTGAAGCCCATTGGACATATCCTATTGTTACTTCGCCCTTTGCGTCTGTATTTGTTTGAGAGACGGGACTTTCCATAAGAGAGCATGCAGTACTGCTTAATAAAAGCATTGATGAAAAGATGATTAAAGATATTTTTTTGATTGTTTTGATAATGAATTCCTCCTATTTATTTATATTTTTTTTGCCGAATTTTATATTGCTTGTTATACGGTCCAGCATGATGGCAAGTATGACTACGCTCAATCCGGCTTCGAAACCAACACCGATTTCCATTTTCTGGATACCATTTAGGACGTTGCTGCCTAATCCCGACGCCCCGATCATAGATGCAATCACAACCATGGACAGAGACAGCATAATCGATTGATTTACTCCGGCCATGATTGAAGGCAGCGCCATTGGCAACTGAATTTTCAACAACAACTCAAAAGGAGTAAAACCGAATGAATTCCCTACTTCAATAAGTTCATCAGGAACTTGGTTCAAACCAAGTCTTGTCAATCGGATAGCTGGAGGCATAGCGAAAATGACCGTTGAAATAACTGCAGGCACTTGACCGATGCCGAAGAACATTACCGCAGGGATAAGATAGACAAACGGAGGCATGGTTTGCATGAAGTCAAGTGTTGGCGTTAATATTCGATCAGTGTGTTTTGATTTGCTGCACAGAATGCCAATCGGTATGCCAAGAAATAAGGAAAAGAATCCTGCAACAAGAACGAGAACAAATGTTTGTATAAATGAAATCCACAAGCCCATTCCGAAAACCAGAAGCAAGCCAAAGAAAGAAAAAAACGCAATCTTTCTACTTGTAAAAATCCACGCAAAAATAACCAATGAACCTATAAAAACAAGCGGGGGCAAAAAAAGCAATACACTTTCGGTGCCAACCATGAATCCCTCGATGATATTCGCAATGCTTGAAAAGAACGGCTTGAAATGATCCAATAAGTAATGAATGAATAATTCCACAAAATATCCTATCTTAATATTCATTTAATAAATCTCCTTTATATGTTTTCCAAGATGGTTCCCTTAACCAGTATGCCGAGCAGATAATTGCCTGAATCAAGTACCGGAAAAGGGACATTCGATTGCGAAAGGTCAGAAGCAATATCGTTGATTGTATCATCCGGCGAGACGGTTTTTGTTTGTCTGATAAGCGCTGAAATATCCTTGTCGCCATTTTTTATGGCTTTGTATACGTCTTCAAAGCGAACAATTCCTTTGTAGCGGCGTTTATGATCGACAACAAATATGCTTGTAAAGTTATTTTGACTCATTTTATAGCGCGCGACGTTTAGTCCGTCGTTTTCATAAAGAAGAGCCGCAGGCTTTATCATAATGTTGCTGGCAGTCAATACAATTGAACGGTTTACATTTTTAACAAAGTCTTCAACATAGGGAGTTTTGGAATTTGTAAGAATATCTTCGGGTGTTCCAAGTTGAACAATCTCGCCATCTTTCATGATAGCTATTCGATCGCCCAGTTTTAAAGCTTCGTCCAGATCATGAGTAATGAAAACAATGGTTTTGTTCATTTCATCGTACAGATCCAAAAGCAATTCTTGCATTTCTTGTTTGATGAGTGGATCAAGTGCGCTAAAAGGTTCATCCATCAGAAGAATTGAAGGGTTTACAGCCAATGCACGTGCCAGTCCAACACGCTGCTTCATTCCACCGCTGAGTTCACCGGGATACTTGTCCTCCCAACCCTTGAGACCGACTTTTTGTAAAGAGCTTTCAGCTCGATTCATTTTTTCCTCTTCGGAAAGTGCTTGTGCGTCTAAACCCAAGGTTGTATTTTCCAAAACTGTTTTATATGGAAGCAAACCGAAATTTTGGAAAACCATTCCGAATTCTTTTTTTCGAATTTCCCGAAGAGCCTTTTTATCAAGCGACTTGATGTCAGTACCGTTTACAATGACTCGACCTTCTACTGGATCGATAAGTCTGTTTAAACATCTCAGCAATGTCGATTTGCCACTGCCCGAAAGGCCCATTATGACGAAGATTTCATTGGATTGGATAGTAAAATTCACATTGTTGATGCCGACAGTCAACCCGGTCTGCTTTAGTACATCTTTTTTTGTGTGTCCAGTTTTAATCATTTTGAGACCTCGTTTGGGATTATGCCCAAAGATATGAGTTAAATTATGGACTTCGATCTTGTTCATTAAAATTATCCCCCTGAAATTTTAAAAAGCTTATGTTTGTTTGAAAATTAAAAAGCACTCCAACTCTGTGTATTAGTATTTAATACGCAGAGTTAGAGTGCTTAAGTTTCGCCTTTTCGGCTCACATTAAACCATTGTCTTTATAGTCTAACCCGAGACCGTTATATTATTTGTTGATCTCAAGTAAACCCCAGTTCTACAAGTGTTTTTCAATACTGATTTCGGATCGTTTACATTAGCTTGCAGAAATCCTGCACACTGTATTGCGGCATGATTCATCTCACTAAATTCTTAATTACAATATCTAGTTCACATTTATATTCAATTGAATTTCATTACACATGATAACATTGATTATTAGTGGGGTCAAGGATGATTTTGACACGGTGCTGCAAAATGCATACAAATAACCACATATGCGTCAATCAAAAACTGGAGGGTTACAGAAAAAGCCTATCGGTTTAGAGGAAGGAGCAATTTGTTTTATCAAGACCCCAGGGTCAGGGCGCAAAGCGGCAACCTTTTTATCTTCAACGAAGATGGCAATTATGGTACATTAGAAGAAGAGAAAAAGGATTTGAAACAATCAAGGAAAAGGGTGGAAACAATGAATGGAGTTTTTCTTCAAGGCGGAGGAGCAAAAGGAGCCTTTCAAGCGGGAGTTCTTTACGGTTTGCATAAAAGCGGACTAGAATTTCAAATAGCATCCGGTACATCGATAGGAGCTGTAAACCTGTACTTCATGCTTACAGGCAACGTTGAGAAATTGCGTGAAGTTTGGATGAATGTCGAAGTTCCCAAGTTTGACCATGACTATGCGAACATAGACAGGGTAATAGACAATGAGCCCATAATTAAAATACTTAGAGGGCTTCCGGACAACGGCGGCGAAATAAACAAGGCGTATGTCAACCATGTGCTGGTAAAGGATTGCAAGGTTTGCGAAGAGGAAAAGGAAATAGCATCTCTTGACAAGGAAAGCAGGCTGAGGCACATAAAATACAGCTCCCTGCTCCCTTTCCATGGTGAAAGAAAGGATTCGAGGGAAAAAATAATAGGTGAATTCAACTCTGAAAAGGTATTTGAATTGTTCAAAAGAGATGTAGAACAAGGAATCTATGAAGGATATAGGCTGGACGGTGGAATCAAGAACAATCTGTTCATGGAACCGTTTCTTGAAAACAGGGTGGACAAACTGTATTTGATTGTCTTCAAAAGGGACTTCAGTGTTCCGGATGAAATAGAAAAGGCATATGGAGAAAGACTCTCTGTGATTTGTCCGCAAAAAGACTTTGATAGGGGGGACACACTGCGTTTTGAAAGGGATTTTTGCAGAGGATGGTTTTCGCGAGGGGAAGATGCGGCAAGGGAGGTTGCATTTTGATGGAAAACAAAAGAACTAAGGGCATTGTTTCCGCCTGCCTTATTACAGCTTTGCTTTGTCTGGCGGTGTTTGGATCATACATGCAGAAGGATAAAAAAGATATAATTGAAATGGAAAATGTAGTGGTTTCAAACATGCTTTGCGGCTACGTGGACGCATTGGATGTTTATGGAAGCAATCTGCAGATTTTGGCGTTTGAGAAGGACAATCCGGTATACATATACAAGCTTCATGAAGCCCTTGGAATGATGAAGTCGGGCGCAGACGCAGTGAGTCGCGAAACCTACGGCGGAATTATTCCAGAGGGCTTAAGTCAAAGCATGAGAGATCTGACGAGGCAGCTTTCCAACTTTACTTACAGGTTTGCGGGTATATATCCCGGCCAGGATCCCGCAATTGACGATTCAGTGTCGGAAATGGCTAAACAGATACATCAGGCATCCAGAATGCTTGACAATGCTCTTAAGGCCTCTTCGGGTGAGCCGTGGATAAAGAATCCGATAAATGAAGACGAATGGATGCTTGACAGGGGCTACAGGCTAAATGATTCTGCTGCTGATGTTTCGACATTGGAAATAAACAGACTTATTGAAGAAAATGAAAATATAATGCGGCAATTGGAATGGTAAAAAACCGTATGGTTCGAAATGTGATTGCGTGAGACAGCACAGTGCAGGAGGATAGGCGTATGGAAAAATGGATATTGTTCGATTGCATGGAGACTTTGATCGACATGACTGATCTCCCGAAAGCTCAAGATTATGCCCTGTGGGCCTATGAGGGGTCTGAAGCGGAAAATCTGTGGGCGGGCTTTAATGAATTCTACACCGATTACAGAGCTGCATGCGTCGAGATTGAAAAAGAATTGCCGCGTTTCCGCGAATATGAAATGAAAGAAAGATATGCTAGAATCTTGAGTGCGAAAGCAAATAAAAGTCAGCTTGACGACCTCGTAAAGAATATGGATGATGTGTTTTGGGAAAGGTATTCCGGCAAGTGTTATGCAAGGGAGTCTGTATTGGAGGCTGTGGATGCCTTGTCAAAAAAACATCCCATGGGAGTTGTTTCAAATTTCAAGATCAGGAGCGGAGTACGCTCGATCCTCGAAAATGCGGGTTTGCTCGGATATTTTGAGTTCACTGTGAATTCGTGCGAAATAGGATGGAAAAAGCCCCATGACAACATATACAATGCGGCAAAAGAACTGGCCGGGGTCGACTTCGGCAGCATTGTTTTCATCGGCGACGATTATGGAAATGATTATGAAAAACCCGAGGCACTGGGCTGCAAAACGGTTTTGTATGATCCTTCAGGTTGTCATCCTGAAGCGCTCAGCAGTATACGCGACTTTAAAGAATTGTTGAAACTCGACATTTAAGAGGAGGAAAAGGATAGCAATGAGTAAGAAAAACAAGAAAAACAAGGAAAACAAGAAACAGCCGCAAAAGCCGCAGGCGGACTTCAGACTCTTGTACTATGGAATCGGATTTTTGGCGTTGGGACTTGGAATGCAGTATTTCGGATATGATCAAAGCAAGACAGGCAATTATTTGAGGATGATATTTCTTTGGATTGCCGTTGTTCTCAACATAATGCATATTTTGAGATACAGGGCGAGCAGGAAAAAATGATTGCGCTTGCAAGCGGAGGTTTGAAATGGATAGGAACAGGCAGATAAAAATAGCATCCTGGATTGGGATAACCGGAAATATGGCGCTTTCATCGGCAAAGATTCTAATAGGCGTACTTTCGGGAAGCATGGCGGTAATAGGAGATGGAATCGATTCGGCTACCGACATAGTCATGTCCCTCATAACATTGTTCGCTGCAGCAATAATGGCAAGACCGCCCGATCCCGAGCATCCGTATGGATACGGCAGGGCAGAGACCGTGGCCACAAAACTCTTGTCTTTCATGATATTTTTCGCGGGGGCGCAATTCATGATAAGCACGGTTTCCAGGTTCCAGAGAATTGAAACTCTGCAAAAGCCCGATATTTCAGCCGTTTACGTAATATTGGCATCTGTTGCGGGAAAACTCGTTTTGTCGAGAGTGCAGCACTACATGGCAAAGAAATCCGGAAGCGCAATGATATCGGCGATAGCAAAAAACATGCAGAACGACATATTGATTTCATTGGCTGTTCTTTTCGGATTGGCGTTCACATTTGTAATGGACATGCCCATAATGGACCTCGTGACAGCCTTCGGAATAAGCATATGGGTAATGAAGTCGGCACTTTCCATATTTTTGGAAACCAGCTCTGAAGTAATGGAGGAAACCAAGGATTTGTCCATATACGACACCTTGTTTGAAATAGTCTCGAGAGTCGAAGGGGCTAATCATCCTCACAGGACGAGGGTGAGGAAATTCGGCGACCTTTTGTACATTGATATGGATATAGAGGTCAACGGGGATTTGAAGGTAAAGGAAGCGCACCTTATAGCTCACGAGCTTGAAAGGAAGATACACGATGAAATTGAGGAAGTATACGATATAATGGTTCATATAGAACCCTTGGGATGCACAATGAAGGATGAAAAATTCGGGCTCTCGCAGGAAATAATAAACAAGACAAAAATCGACAAAGGGGGAAGATGAATGTTTGTAATGAATGAAGAGGGTAAAAAATTCGACTTGAAAGAGGGGATACACTCCACGATAAAGGGCTTTGGAGGAGGACTCATGGCGGTGGAAAACAAATTTGAGAAAGGTGCGGTTGCACCTGGTCACAAGCACGTACACGAGCAGATTGCCTACATTGTGAGCGGCAAGTTCGAGTTTTCACTCAATGGCGAAAAACGGCTTCTAAAGGCAGGAGACAGCCTTTACGCTGCGTCTCAAGAGGAGCATGGCTGCGTATGCATCGAAGAGGGAACGGTGCTTGATGTTTTTTCTCCTCAAAGGGAAGATTTTTTGCAAAAATAAAAAAGAAAAAGACTAAAATGGGAGAGGAAGATAAAAATGGTTGAAGAAAGAAAACAAAAGGTATATAAAAAACTTGAAGAGCTTGGAATTTCATATGTTAAACACGAGCATCCCGCTGTTTTCACAAGCGAAGAAGCTGCAAAATATTCCGAGGGAATGGAAGGGGCCCAGTGCAAGAACCTCTTTTTGAGGAATGCAAAAGGAAACAGGCAGTATCTTGTCGTGATTGAACATACCAAAAGGGCCGACCTTGGAACACTCAAGACAAAACTGGGAGAAAAGGGGTTGAGCTTCGGATCGGACAAGAGGCTTTTAAAGTATATGGGTGTTGAAAGCGGTGCCGTTTCACCTTTCAATTTGATAAACGACACGGAAAACAAGGTTGAGGTTGTCGTGGACAACACACTGAAAAGAAGCGAAAAAGTGAATTTTCATCCGAACGCCAATACAGAAACTCTAACGGTTTCATACAAGGATTTCATGAAGTTCTTGAAAGAAATGGACAAGGACCCGCTTTTCATAAATATAGGCTAAGATTCAATTCCAAAGAGGATTGCCGCGAAATCTGTCGAATATCTTATGAAAGACAGAAAAAGAGTGGTGAAATGGATGGTTTTCGAGAAAAGAGAATTGCTGGAGAATGTGTCTACCGAACATTCGGAGCTGCAACTCTGGAAATGCGCGAATGGCGAATCGGAAGACTATGAAATAATTATCAATGGAGTTTTCATAATGGCCACATACAACAGCGGATCCTCTGAATTTTTGATAAGAGGTGCTGTTGACCGATTGCAGGGGGACAAACCCTTGTCTGTACTCATAGCCGGATTGGGAATGGGGTTTACCGTTGCGGAGGCTTGCAGATGTGAAAAAATCAAATCCATCGATGTTGTTGAAATGGAAGAAGTAATAGTGGAGTGGAACCGGAAATATTTCCAGACGTATGAACAATCCTGCCATGACGAAGGGAGGACATCCCTTCACATTGAAGATTTTTATGTTTACGCAATGAATTCGAAGAAGTCCTATGACATAGTAAGCATTGACATAGACAACGGTCCTATGCTGCTTGTCAATGAAGGCAATGAAAAGGTATACACCAGAAGGTTCATGGGTGTCGTAGAAGAGGTCTTGAATGAAGGCGGAGTGTGCGTCATATGGTCTTGCGACCGGGACAGGCGCCTCGAACAAAGCATGAAAAGTGTTTTCGACGAGGTCGAAATCGAAGAGCAGACAGAGGAGTTCAAGGGAAGGGACGTATCCTATTACCTTTATTTTGGTAGAAAGAGGGATTATAAATGAGCATTATTGTAAGAGTGGCTCTTTTGTTTTTCGCTGCTGCAATATTTTTGTTTCTGGTAAATTACTATCTCATAAAATATCATACCAGGAAAGCCGCAACCGAAGGCAAAAAGATAAAGAAGGACAGGAATGCCCAGCTTTGGGGCAAAAAAGGCCATGAAGGGATTGTTCCTAAATGGGTTTCATATGTCGGGCTAATGGCTTTTGTCAGTTTTTTCATGGGAATTTTCATGTTTGTCGTAAAAATGTTTTGGAATATTTTTTCATAAACAATAAAAAAACCGCATCCTCAAAAGAGGTGCGGTTTTCATTTGGTAGTCGATATGATTTCCAATCTTCCTTCCAAATCAAGCTTAAAGTGTTTTGGTGGTCTCAGTCCCTTCGGAAAAATATCGTCGGTTGATTGAGAAACATCTTCAAATTCAAAGTGTTTTGGTGGTCTCAGTCCCTTCGGAAAAATATCGTCGGTTGATTGAGAAACATCAATGTAGCTTAATATATATATACCCATGGAAATATCTATTAAACATTGATATAATATAGATTAATAATACCCTTGGTGGGTATAATTGTATTGAAAGGATGTGAGAGCAATGAAGATCACCATAGATGAAAAGGCCATGGAATTGATAAAATCCAAAGCCGCCGAGGATTTGGTCGTTGATATTCAAAAGTGCGGAGGCTGAGCATCCGCACCCATGCCGTTCGTTGTAATGGCAAAGCCGACAGACCCGTTCAAATTTGAAACCCATGATGTCGATGGAATAAAGGTGCATATGAATAAGAGCGCCTTGGCAAAGAAAGGCGGGGTAGTAATATATGTCGAAAGATTCCTGTGGATAAAAAGACTCGAGGTCAGAGGACTAAAACTCTGATGATTGGAAAAAAGACAATTGGAATTGAAGGAAAATCAAAGGTCCCGGCATTTAAGGGGCCTTTTTTTGTAAATTTCTTCTCCGTGAAGGAGTAAGGGCGGAGGATATTGAAATAATGACTATAAATCAAAGAAATTCTACAGGGAGGATATTTTTCATGAGCATTCTTGTTACGGGCGGGGCGGGATACATAGGAAGCCATACCGTTGTAAAGCTTTTGGAGGCGGGGGAAAAAGTCGTCGTAATAGACAACTTATCAAACAGCAAGGCCGAGGTTTTTGCCCGAATAAAAGAGATAACGGGGAAAAAAGTCAAGTTTGTCCATGGGGACATACTTGACCGGTTGATTCTTGATGAAGTGTTTTCGGAAAACGAAATAGAGTCCGTCATCCATTTTGCAGGAATGAAGGCGGTTGGAGAATCGGTGGAGAACCCCTTGAAGTACTACCGAAACAATGTGTCGGGGACAGTTTCCTTGCTAGGGGCAATGGAGGAACATGGGGTCAAGACGATTGTATTCAGCTCGTCGGCAACCGTATACGGGGCGGGAAACGAACCTCCTCTGACGGAGGAGATGCCTCTTTCAACCACCAATCCATACGGGGCTACAAAACGAATGATAGAAGAGATTCTCTGCGACATACATGAAGCCGATGACGAGTGGAGTGTCTCCATACTGAGATACTTCAATCCCATAGGGGCGCATGAAAGCGGTTTGATGGGAGAAAATCCGAAAGGGATTCCAAATAATCTCATGCCCTACATCACACAGGTTGCATCTGGCAAAAGGCTCAAGCTGATGGTTTTTGGAGACGACTACGATACTTGTGATGGAACAGGTGTAAGGGATTACATACACGTTATGGACCTCGCGGAAGGCCATTTGAGGGCGCTCGAAAAACTGAAGCGCGAAGCCGGTCTTTTTATTTACAATCTTGGGACTGGAAAAGGCTTCAGCGTGCTCGAAGTCGTTTGCGCTTTTGAAAATGCAACCGGGATAAAAATACCATATGCTATAGCGGGGCGGAGGAGCGGAGATGTCGCAGAGTGCTTTGCCGACCCTTCAAAGGCAATGGCCGAGCTTTCCTGGAAG
>DATFJE010000164.1:0-9977 GCA_035269385.1 Clostridia bacterium | reverse complement strand
AAAATGATGAACGAATGGGCTTATCCCACAGTAATAATGGAAGAAGCCATATGTGTAATCACAAAAAAACTAAAAGCTGAGGGTCTTTCTGTTCCTGCAATAACCGTAACCGGCGGATTCGCATCAGAAGACCAGGTTTTCAAGGCGCTTTCTTATGGCGATGGAGATGTGACTGCGATAGGCATATGCAGAGCAGCCATGGCCGCCGCCATGAGCGGCAAAAGAACAGGCGACATGATAAAGGCCGGCAATGTGCCAAAGTTGTTCAAGAAATACGGCGGAACTATAGAAGAAATATACGGAGATCTTGCCGACCTTAGAGCAATATATGGGAAGGACGCCAACAATTTCTCGCCTGGCGCAATCGGAGTTTTCTCATATCTTAACAAGATTGCTTTTGGACTCAGACATTTTGCAGCCCTCAACCGCAAATTCGATATAAGCTATTTGAATAGAAGCGATTTGATTCCTTTAACAAGGGATGCCAAAGATTTGATTGAAAACAAATGGCTGTAGAATTTGCCTTCACCGAAAACAAATTACAAAAAAGGATTCGCATTAAAGCGAATCCTTTTTTTACATGTCGGTTTTATTTATTTGCCAATGCATATTCTATTCTTCCCTTGGCGCTTTGCCTCGTAGAGAGCATTGTCAGCAGCCTCAAGCAACATTTCAGGAGTCGTATCCTCATCGGGTTTTATTGAAACAACACCAATACTCAAAGTCGATTTTATTTCTTCATTTGTAAACTTCGGCATAGTACTGATTTCTTCAAATGCCTTTATTATTCTCTCCGCCACTAAAATAGAGCCTCTTTTGTCTGTATCATATAAAACAACAGCAAATTCATCTCCACCGAATCGCGTCAAAGTATCGGTGCTGCGCGGCAAAACAGAAGTTATCGAATCGCTTATTCTTACAAGAAAATCATCACCTGCCAAATGCCCAAATGTATCATTTATATCTTTAAAATTATCAACATCAAACATTATCAATGATATGCTCGAATTGCTTCTCTTAGCAAAATCCAATTCCTGCATTATTAAAACATCAAAATATCCTCTATTGTATACGCCAGTCAAATGGTCCCTTATAGACGCTTTTTCAAGTGCGTTGTTTGTCTCCTCCAATTTCTTGTTCAAGACCGACAGCTCTGAATTTTTAGCATTCAAAACATAGCTTTCTCTAATCTTGTACGCAGCTATAAGGATGCCAAAGAATATTAATGCAAAGAAACTGTAAGCATAGACTGTCATGTACCAGGGCTTTTGTATGGTAAAAATAAAACTTGCCGGTTCGGTGCTTACACCTCGGAATGTTTCCGCTTTGACTATGAATTCATATTTTCCAGGAGACAAATTGGAATATGAAGCAAAGTTCCTTGTTTCAGCACCGTTCCAGGAATCTTCGAATCCTTCGAGTTTGTACAAAAATTTTATCTTATATGGAGAATCATAGTCCAATGCAACAAAATCAAAACTAAGCAAATTGTCTTCCGGACTCAATAAAATTTCTTCACCATTAAAAATCTGCTTGTTAGGATCAATCTCCTTTTGTCTGACATTAACTCCCGTTATATAGACGCTTGGAGATTCATAGTTGTTGATTTCAACACTGCTTGGGATGGAAGTTATTCCATCGATGCCACCGAAAAGAAGACTCCCGTCATTGTCGGCGAAATGACCTGAATTGAATTCCCAAAAACCTATTCCGTCTTCAGGTGTAAGTTTTAATATTTCACCATTCTCGGGATTCAAAACAGCTATCCCATTTTGTGTAGCCATCCAAATCATACCGTCGTCGCCTTCCAAAATACTGATTACCGTATTTCCTGGCATCCCTACGGATTCGGTGTAGCTTTTAAATGTTTCGTCGCTTTCGTTATAAAGTGCAACACCTCCACTTACTGTTCCAATCCAAATTCTGTCTTTTGAATCTTGAAACAGGCACCTTATAGTATTGCTGGCAATTTGACTGTAATCTCCCTTTTTTTTCATAAATACTCTGAATTCATCTTCTCCTGGGTTCATGAGATTAAGACCGTTGTTTGTTGCCACCCATATCCTGTCCCGGCTGTCAGTTAAAATATCATAAACCAGATTGTCAGAAAGACTCTTTTCGCCATTTTCATTGACGAAGTAATGCTTCAGGGTGTCCGTATCTTTGTCGTAAATGTACAATCCATCAGTATATGTGCCAATAAGCAGCTCCTCATCTATTCCTTTTTCCAATGCGTAAACCATACTACCCTCTGGAATTATATTCAAATACTCAAATTTGCCCGTTTCCTCATTGAATTTTTCTACTCCAGATCCAGTACCAAGCAACAATTCCTTGTCTTTCGTTTCCAAAAAGGTGACTACTTGATTGTCAATCAAAGAAAATGGCTCGTCCATTCCTTTTGCATATTTTATAAATCCGTTTTTTTCTTCATCAAAACGGTTAAGGCCCGAATTATATATTGCAACCCATAAGTTTCCTTGACTGTCTCTGAATATGCTGTTGATTTTGCCCTGGCTCAAACTCCCTTCATTTTCAGGATCATAACTGTATTTGACATAATTTCTTTTTCGGGGATTAAGCTTTGATATCCCCCCTCCGTTTGTGCCTATCCACAATATTCCTGATTTGTCCTGTAAAAGAGAATATACTACCGGATTAGCAAGTGAATTTCCATTGTCGTCACCTGCAAAATGAAACACATGTCCATCCTTTGTCTTTGCAAAGAGTCCACCACCCCAGGTTCCTGTCCAAAGGGTTCCATCAACGGTTTTCGATATGCAATAAATCCTGTTGTCGCCATATGAGCTTATTTCCATTTCGCCTCCGTCAAGTGGAAATTCAACTATCCCTCCGTCCCACAAGCCCAAAGTTATACTCCCTTTTTCAAACTCCTTAACCTGCATGACAAACTGTGTCGGAAGGTCCAAATCTATTTTTTCAACCTTATGATTATTTTCATTGAAATACAATAGTCCTTCATAGCTTCCGATGAGAAGCCTCCCGTTTGAATCTATCAGCAAGTCTCTTACGGTCCCTCCCGGAACATCGTATACGGTGATTTCACCGGTTATGGGATCAAGCTTGTTCAATCCGCCAAGTGTTCCAATCCATATCTTTCCATCCGAGTCCTTTTCTATTGCAACTACAACAGCATTTGACAATCCGTCTTCTTCTACCGTATAATTCTTGAAAACGTTTTCCGCAATCCTATAATTGGATAAGCCTTGATATGTTCCAATCCACAATTCATGGTTTTCTTCATCATAGTGCATCGTTTGAATAAGGTTGTGTACCAATCTGTTGTTTTCAAACGGATTGTTTTTGAATGTTTTTATATTTCTCCCATTGTAGTAGTTCAATCCCCCTTGGGTGCCAAACCATAAAAAACCGTACTTGTCCTGTACAATTGATGAAACTGACAAATTCGACAAATTCATTTCTCTTCCGATTTTTTCAAATATCGGTTCGTTTTCTTTTTCAATCAAAGACTCTTCAGCAAAGGAAAACGATGCTGTTAAAATGATTGTTAAACAAATTAAAGAAATTGCAGCTATCATTTTTATGATGATTCTATTTTTAATATTTCCAGCCATTGCTGTCTCCTTTTTATGTAAGTATACTTTAGTTCAACCTTTAATTTGAATCTGACTTGGATTATATCACATGAAGAATCGTATAAGTTGAATCAATCCTGAAAAGCCGACTATAATTGATGTTTGGCATATTATAGGTCTTTTCTCCTTATCTTGAAATTAAAAAAGAGCCATAAAATAGCGCAATTCTTAACATTCGCCATTAATATGACTCTTTGATCTTTCAATTATGCCTTTCATAAATGCAATCTGATTTTCAAAACACTTTATTGTGTATCCAAAATACCTCTTCAATATAGCTTAAAACTAAATAATCGGCTCGTTGTTTTTTATTTTTTTTCGGATCAGACTGCCCAGTTTTTCGATGCCAACCCTTATTTTTTCTGGCGGTACCGATCCATAGCTTATTCTCATGCAGTTGTTGCCTTTCCCATTACCCTCTACAAAGAAACCTTCCCCTGCTACAAAAGCTACTTTTACGTCAGGATTTTTCACCGATTCAGCCAAAAGCTCAGTTGTATTTATTCCACAAGGCAACTCAACCCATGTAAACAAGCCACCATCCGGAAAGACTCTTTTGGTTCCTTCAGGGAAATATTTGTCTATGCTCTCTATCATAACGTCCCTTCTTTCTCTATACAAATCACATATCATTTTATGATGTTCCGGATAATATCCCCTCTTGAAAAACTCGGCGCATAGTATTTGAGGAAGCATCGAAGTATGTGAGTTTGTTGCAGTTTTTGCCGCAAACAGCTTTTGCATTATTTCATCATTTGCAAGAATATAACCAAGTCTGCTGCCCGGGGAAAAAATTTTCGAAAAGCTGTTGGCCAAAACGGTATGGCCTGTTTTATCAAAAGCCTTAATCGGCAATAAATCCGACCCACTGTATCTTATGTCCCTGTATGGATCGTCTTCGAGAATAATCACATCATATCTGCCACCGAATTCGGCGATTTTTTTTCTTCTTTCAAGGGACAATGTTCTTCCTGTCGGATTATGGAAGGTGGGAATGACATATACCATTTTAGGTTTGTGTAACTTTATTTTTTTCTCCAAATCCTCCGGAACCATACCTTCATCATCCATATCGACGCCTATGCAATTGGCTTCGAACATATCAAAAATCTCAACAGAATGGACGAATGAAGGAGACTCAACCAATATGTTGTCCCCCGGTTCTATATAAAGCTGGCAAAGCAAGTTCATCGCTTCAAGTCCGCCGTTTATTATCATGATATTTTCAATTTTCGCCTCTACGCCCTTTGGCTTCAAAAGTTCTTTTACTACTACTTCCCTCAAATCTTCAGCACCCATCACATTCCCGTATTGAAGAGCTTCAATCCCTCTTTTGTCTTTTCTGATCACATCATTGGTAATTTCTCGGACAATATCAACTGGCAAAGCCTCAAACGCAGGCGCTCCTCCACCAAATGAAATAAGTTCAGGATCATTCATTGCCCCAAAAAGTCCTTTTATTACATTTGCTGATTTCTCCATAGTCGACATTCTTCTCGCAAATTTAGTCATAACAACGCTCCTCCGCACTGTAGTATAGTAGTCTTATTGTATCATGTAATTCCATCGTAAAGGTTTTACCATTATCAAGTGATTTCATTTGTTTTTTTTCAAAAAATATGCCACCTGATAGTATTCAATTTCATAACCATTCCGTTTGAGTTCCTTGGCTATTTTTCTTGAACCCATACCCTCCGAATGATAAATATCTATCATCTTTTCCATAGTTTCGTCTATGCTTTTTGAATTTCTACCGTTTTTCTTTCCAATCAATTCAAAAGGCAAATCGTCAATTCCCACTCTTGTTATTATTTCCTTGTCGCGGTTGATGTCGTCTATCAATGGTGAAGCTGAATCTATGCTGAAATTTATCACATCTCTCATTTGCCTTATATTTCTTGGATAATACGCATTCAGTAATATTTCCCTCGCTTTATCTTCAATTATGACTTTATAGTCTATTTCGTGAAGATTTTTTACCGCCTCTTGGTATTTCATCGTGAAATAATCCAGCAATTCATTCTTTTCGCGCAAATCTCTTTCACTCAAAGATGGAAGATATATTTCATATTGAGCAAGCCTCTGGTAAAGTTCGGGCAACAATTCATCTTTAAGGTTCCTTGTAGATGCGGCAATAACAATAACATCAACCCTGTGTTCTTTCGATCCTCCAATTCGCCTTATTTTACCTGTTTCAATGACTTTGAGAAGAAGATTCTGATAATGTTCCAATGCATGGGCCTCGTCAAGAAACAATATCCCTCCATTTGCCTGTTCAAAAAGGCCCTTTTTCCTTTTCGATCCCGTATAAGCCCCTTCTTCGCTTCCGAAAATTTCAACGGCGGCAATATCCGGATTTGTGAATTGCGCACAATTTATTTCAATATACGGTGCATCCTGACTTATAACGCCAATTTCTTTCGCATAATTATATATCATGTTCGCGACCATTGTTTTTCCCGTACCGGATTCCCCTATTATTATGGAGTGGCGAGGTCCCCCCAATGATCCGACCGTTCTTCTAGCTCTTTTTATGACTTCGCTCAAACTTCCGCCTTTTCCAATTATCGAAGGGACATCTTCAACAACAGAATTCAATTCGAGTTGAAGTTCCAAATATTTAATTTTCTTGTTCAACTCATCGATTTCCTTTATGCTTCTGAAAATTGAAAAAGCTCCGGAAAATTCTCCATCAATGTAATACGGATATGAATTCACAACATATCTCTTGTTCTTTACATAGTGAATCCTTTTTTCCAAAATTGGCTGGCGGTCCTCAAGAACCTTAAGCAGTACCGCATGCGGATAGTATTTCGTAATGGGATTTCCAACCATATCATCAATTCTGTATCCTGCATAATCAGCTGACGCCTGATTTACATATATGAGCATTCCCTTTTTATCAACAACATTGACACCGTCATTTGATTTGTTCATTATATTGTCCACAACTTCGAATTTTAAATTGTTTTCCATTTCATCCTCCACTATTCTAACACTTTATTCGCATTATAACACTTATTCTAACATCAGGATGATTATTGTATCAAAAAACCATTGAAAATCCACCATTCTTCTTTTGGCACATCTTTTGCATATATAATTAACAAATTTAAGGAGGTATTCTTTATGTCAAATCTTACAGAGATTCGCTGGCACGGCAGAGGCGGGCAAGGCGCAAAAACAGCTTCCCTGCTTTTGGCGGATGCAGCTTTCAACACAGGCAATTATGTTCAGGGTTTCCCAGAATACGGACCTGAGAGAATGGGGGCCCCAATTACTGCCTACAATCGAATCAGTTCAGTCCCTTTGAGAGTACACTCAAACATTTATGAACCTGATTTTGTGGTTGTGGTCGATGAAACATTGCTCTCTACGGTAGCTGTTTCGGCAGGATTAAAATCGGATGGAGCAATAATAATCAACACGCCTAAATCCGTGGATGAAATCAAATCCAAAATACCAGACTACAGCGGTCGAATCTTCACCATCGACGCACGAAAAATTTCCGAAGAAACATTGGGAAGAAACTTCCCCAACACTCCAATGCTTGGAGCAGTTGTAACCGTAAGCGGCGTAATGGAAGAAAGCGCTTTCCTCAACGCCATGGAAGGATCTTTCAACCACAAGTTCGCTACCAAACCGGAAGTCATCAGCGGCAATATGGCAGCACTAAAAAAAGCAATGCAGGAGGTGGCAAAGTAATGGACAAACGAAAAACCGAAAATATCAATCCGCAAGTCAATTGGAAAAACATTTCACCGGGTGGAGCCATCACTCAATCTGGAAGTGCGGATCTTTTTAAAACCGGTGACTGGAGAACTATGATTCCAATTTTTAAAGAAGACAAATGCAAACAGTGCCTTCTATGCGTTCCAGTTTGTCCGGATTCTTCAATACCGGTAGAAAATAAAAAACGACTAGACTTTGATTATGACCATTGCAAGGGATGCGGCATCTGCGCAAAGGTATGCCCATTTGGCGCCATAGAATTCATCAAAGACGAGAAACAGGAGGTTTAACATGGGAATAAGAGATAGATTGTCAGGAAACGAAGCAATTGCTAATGCAATGAAACAAATCAATCCGGATGTCATGCCCGCATTCCCGATTACACCTTCGACCGAAATACCTCAATACTTTTCGCAATTCGTAGCAAACGGACAAGTTGAAACTGAGTTTGTAACGGTCGAATCTGAACACAGCGCAATGAGCGCATGCATAGGTTCCGAAGCGGCCGGCGCAAGAACTGTTACTGCAACTTCATCAGCCGGATTGGCACTAATGCACGAGGTTCTTTATGTTGCCGCATCTTCAAGGCTTCCGATAACTTTGGCTTGCGTCAACAGGGCTCTTACAGGGCCAATAAATATCAATGCGGACCATGGCGACTCAATGGGAGCAAGAGATTCCGGATGGATACAAATTTATTCGGAGAACAATCAGGAAGCATACGACAACTTCATTCAAGCTTTCAGGATTGGAGAGCATCCGGATGTTCAGTTGCCGGTAATGGTTTGCCAAGACGGCTTTATAACATCCCATGGCGTTGAGAATATTGAGCTACTCGAAGATGAAAAAGTTAAAGGTTTTGTTGGTGAATACACTCCAGAAAATTACATGCTTAATCCTGATGAAACCATTGCTCATGGTCCCTATGACAGCCCTGTCTATTACATGGAACATAAGCGCCAGCAGCTCGAAGCTATGAAACAAGCAAAGGATGTGATTTTATCCGTAGGAAAAGAGTTTGGCGAAATGTCAGGCAGATTCTATGAATTCTTTGAAGAATACAAACTCAAAGACGCCGAAGTCGCTATAGTTGTTTTAAACTCGACTGCCGGAACTGCCAAGGATGTAGTCGACGCTATGAGAGACGAAGGCAAGAAAGTCGGTCTTCTGAAGCTGCGAGTATTCAGGCCTTTCCCTGGCGAAGAAATCGCCGAAGCTCTAAAAAATGTAAAAGCTGTTGCGGTAATGGACAGGCATGAAGGTTTTTCAACAATAGGGGGCCCTGTATTTTCAGAGGTGCGAACGGCTCTCTACGACCTTCCAAATCCACCTAAAACCATCAGCTACGTTTACGGTTTGGGCGGACGTGATGTAAGAACAATCCATATCGAGTCAGTTTACAATGAACTTCTTGCCATAAAAGATGGCAAAGACCAAGGCGAGGCATACCGTTACCTAGGTGTCCGAGAATAGGAGTGATAAAAAATGGCGTATCAATTTAAAGATGTAATGAACAAACCGGAAAGACTTACCGGCGGCCATAGAATGTGTGCAGGTTGCGGCGCTCCTTTGGCTGTAAGGGGGGTAATGCGTGCTCTCAAGGAAGAGGACAAGGCCATTGTTGGCGTTGCAACCGGTTGCCTTGAAGTTTCCACATTCACATACCCGTATGTTGCATTCAAAGATTCTTTCATACACACTGCATTCGAGAATGCAGCGGCAACTGTTTCAGGCGCGGAGGCTGCTTACAATGCGCTTAAAAGAAAAAATAAAATCGATGAAACATATAAATTCATAACCTTCGGAGGAGACGGAGGAACCTACGACATAGGATTCCAATCTCTCTCGGGCGCGATGGAACGTGGACATGACATGGTTTATGTTTGCTATGACAACAACGCATATATGAACACCGGAATACAACGTTCCTCTGCCACTCCCAAATACACTGACACAACAACTACACCTGCCGGCAAAGTTGTCCCGGGCAAACAGCAATTCAAAAAAGACCTTTCCGAGGTAATGGTTTCACATGAAATACCGTATGTGGCCCAAACAACATTCATGGGCAACTTCAAAGATCTTCATGAAAAAGCGGAAAAAGCCATTTACACGGAAGGTCCCGCATTCATGAATGTATTGGCTCCATGCCCAAGAGGTTGGAGATATGAAACTGAAGATTTGATGCAAATATGCAAGCTTGCTGCAGACACCTGTTTCTGGCCTCTCTTCGAAGTCATAAATGGAGAATGGAAGCTTTCATACAAACCAAAGAAAAAACTTCCTGTAGAAGAGTATCTAAGACCGCAGGGTCGCTTCAAACATCTCTTCAAACCGGGCAACGAGCATTTGATTGAAGACATCCAAAAAGAGGTTGACAGAAAATGGGAAGCACTTCTGAAAAAATGCGGAGAACTTTAATTATCATCAATTGAAACACCCCCCATATAGAATGGATCCGGCAATTGCCGGATCCATTTGTTTTTTTTTGAATCCCGCCGGGATTCTCTCTTAATGAATTTGGATGCGCCTGGGCGCTTTTCGGCTTGGGCCGGGTAACCTTCGCCAAAATTTGTTTCGTTTTTTAGCTGTTTCGGATTTCTGTCATCTCTTCTACGATTTCGTCGC
>DATFJE010000163.1:0-3132 GCA_035269385.1 Clostridia bacterium | reverse complement strand
ACACAGAAGTTAAGCTCCGTTGCGCTGATGGTACTTGGCGGGCAGCTGCCTGGGAGAGTAAGTCGTCGCCGGTTTTGATTTTTATATAAAAAGGTTCGGAGTTTGTATCTCCGGGTCTTTTTTTTGTCCGGAATTTATATTTTGCTATAAAAAAAATAAAATATTCAACAAAAACATGGTACAATATATAGTGTGGCAAACAAGAAATTAATAGTATATGTTGTGCAAATGGATAATTTAAGCAAAAAACGTAAAAATATTGGAATCAGCTGTTTTGATGAATAAGAGTGAAAGAAGGGGTGCTTGACAATGATGAAAGTTGTGAAACGCGATGGGAATTTTGTGGAATTCAATCCGCAAAAAATTGTAAATGCCATAGAAAAAGCCATGAGAGAGACAAAGGAAGGTCTTGATGCGGAGTTAAGCCATGAGGTTGCAAAAGGGATCGAAGAGGCAATCAAGGGTAGAGAAGCTTATGTGAAGGTTGAAGAAATACAGGACATGGTTGAAGACCTTCTTATGGGAAGCAGAAGAAAAGATGTGGCTAAGAAATACATACTTTACAGGTATGAAAGGGACAAGACGAGAGACGCAAGAAAGAGAACTGACGACCGTATATTGACGGATGCATTCATAAGCAATTACAAACACAGGACTTCACCGATGAATCAATTGGGAAGTTTCGTATACTACAGGACATACTCGAGATGGCTTCCTGATGAAAAGCGCAGGGAATATTGGTGGGAAACAGCCAGAAGGGCTGTCGAATACAATTGCAGCCTTGTTCCGACAACAAAGAGAGAAGCGGAGGAATTGTTCGACAACATTTACAATCTGAAGCAATTCCTGAGCGGGAGGACATTTTGGGTAGGAAACACGCCGGTAGCCAGGAACTACCCAATATCGAATTTCAATTGCGCATTTACCGTGATAGACCAGTTCGAATCATTCAGAGATCTTTTTTATCTGCTTATGGTAGGGTCTGGAGTAGGCGTTAGAATACTAAGGGATGATGTCAATAAGATTCCAAAAGTAAGAACGAATTATGAGCTGATCCATGAACACTATACAAACATTGACATTGACAAGCGTGAAGACAGCACGAGCATAGAATTCAAGAACAACGATACCGTCAAGATAATAGTCGGTGACAGCAAGGAAGGCTGGGTGCAGGCTCTTGACTATTTCTTCAGAATGATCTACAGCAATGAGTACAGACTGATAAAGACGATTGTAGTAAATTACGACCATGTCCGTCCCCACGGAGAAAGGCTCAAAACCTTCGGCGGGACAGCCAGCGGGCACGAAAGCCTTAAAAACATGTTCGTGAAAATAAACAAGGTAATAAAGAAAGCAGGTCTGATACAGGAAGCTGAAAGAGTAAAATTAAAGCCCATAGACTGCATGGACATTGCAAATATAATAGGTGAGAATGTTGTTGTGGGTGGAGTGAGAAGAACGGCTGAAATCGTTCTTTTGGATTCCGACGATACCGAATGCATAGAGGCAAAGTCAAATCTCTACAAGCAGATAGATGGACAGTGGATAGTTGACAAAGAAATAATCCACAGGCAGATGAGCAACAATTCCATATATTATAAAGAGAAGCCTACAAGAGAAGGTCTTAATTGGCTGATTGAAAGCATGAGATATTCGGGCGAGCCGGGATTCGTAAATGCCGTTGCGGGAGCAAAGAGGCGGGAAAACATGAACGGAGTAAATCCGTGCGGCGAGATACTTCTCGACTCGAAAGGGCTTTGCAATCTTACTACCATAAATGTGTTTGCTTTTGTAAGAGAAGACAATACTCTCGATGTCGAGGGGCTAATGCAGGCGCAAAGGCTTTCGGTGCGAGCGGCGTACCGGATGACCTGCGTAGAGCTTGAGATTCCTTCATGGGATGCAATCCAGCAAAGGGACAAATTGCTTGGATGCTCCATGACGGGATGGCAGGATATGGTAAACGCACTTTCAATGAGCAGGGATGAACAGAAAGAATTGCTTGGAAAACTGAGGGAAACCGCGCATGAAGAGGCAAAATTATATGCAGGTGAAATAGGGACTAACGAACCAATTCTAATAACGACAGTCAAGCCCGAGGGTACCTTAAGCCAGCTTCCGACTGTTTCAAGCGGCGTGCATTATTCGCATTCGCCATATTACATCAGAAGGGTAAGAATAAATGCAACTGACCCCCTTGTGAAGGTATGCGAGGAACTCGAATATCCCGTTCTTCCTGAGGTCGGGCAGGATATGGCGACATGTTCCACAAAGGTGATAGAGTTTCCTGTCAAGGCGCCAGAAGGCAGAACGAAGTATGATGTCAGCGCAATCGAGCAGCTTGAAAACTACAAGATGTTCATGGAGAGCTATGTAGACCACAACTGCTCCATAACGATTCATGTGCGTGACCATGAATGGGAACAAGTCGAAGAGTGGGTTTGGAACAATTGGGATGACATAGTAGCAGTGTCCTTCCTTTCGCTTGACGACAATTTTTACGAGCTGTTGCCTTACGAAGCAATAGAAGAAGATGAGTACAACGATAGAATAGGCGTACTTAAGCCATTTATTCCATCTCTTATCAGCAAGTATGAAAAAGAAAAAGTGGAGTTTGACATAGGAAACGAAGGATGCGAGTCCGGAGTTTGCCCAATCCGTTGACAACTAATCAAAACCAGGCGATCCTTTATGGAATGTCTGGTTTTTTCTGTTCAAAAGGACGGAAGAATTTAAATTGATATCAATAAGACAATATTCTGAAGGAAACCTTTACAAAACAAAAAACGAAAAAACAAAATGGAGATGATTAAGTGAATACTAAGCAGATTATGGAAATGGCACTGGATTTGGCTGGTCTGACCAGTCTGCCGGAGGACTCGGGAATATCGGTTCAGGGCGAAGACATCAGCAAGGTACTGATTGGGGTAGACATGGAAACCCCAGAGTTGCTCATTGCAAAAGAGATAGGAGCCGACTGCGTGATAAGCCATCACCCGAAGGCAGGTATGCAGATACTTGATTTTCACAAGGTGATGGAAAGGCAGATCGACACCATGGTTTCATTTGGAGTGCCGGTCAATAAGGCACAGAAGGCGCTCGATAAAAGAAAAAATGCAGTAGATTTGAACA
>DATFJE010000162.1:0-2124 GCA_035269385.1 Clostridia bacterium | reverse complement strand
CTGCTCGCTCCCTCGAAAGACCTCCCGGTCCGAGCGCTGAAAGTCTTCTTTTGTGTGTCAATTCAGCCAATGGATTTGTCTGGTCCATGAACTGTGAAAGCTGACTGCTTCCGAAAAATTCCTTTACAGCCGCAGCAACCGGTCTTATGTTTATAAGGGCCTGCGGGGTAATGGCGTCCATATCCTGGATTGTCATGCGCTCTTTTACCACGCGTTCCATTCTTGAAAGTCCAATCCTGAACTGATTCTGCAGCAATTCCCCTACTGACCTCAGTCTCCTGTTTCCCAAATGGTCAATGTCATCGATCTCTCCGACTCCATAAGGCAAATTGAATATATAGCTTGCAGTGGCAAATATATCGTCAATTATGATGTGCATGGGAACAAGACGGTCTACTTCACTTATGATCGCTTTCCTTAAATCTTCCGAATCGGAATGTGCTTCGAGCAATTCCTTAAGTACCGGGTAATGCACTTTTTCAGCGATTTTTATTCCTTTAAGCACCTCGGCATCAACATATTTGTCTATTCTGACAAAATTATTGCCAATCACTTTGACTGTAAAAACTCCGTCGCTTCCGAAAACTTTCACTGACTTGAGTCCGGTATCCTCGATATCCTTTGCTTTTTCAACGGATATTTCCTCGCCTTTTTCCGCAAGGATTTCTCCAGTTGCAGGGTCTACTATTGTTTCTGCAGCGACTCTTTGCGCAATTCTATTGAAAAGCCCCAACTTTTTGTTGAATTTATATCTTCCTACCTTTGCCAGGTCATAACGCTTTGGATCGAAAAACAGAGAATCAATCAAGCTCTTTGCATTTTCGACAACCGGGGGTTCCCCGGGTCTGAGCTTCTTGTAAATCTCAAGAAGAGCCTCTTCCTGATTGGTCGTGCTGTCTTTGTCCAACGAATTTTGCAGACTTTCTGTCTCTTCAAAAAATGCCAGTATTTTTTCGTTTGTTTCATATCCCAACGCCCTAAGCAAAACGGTTATAGGCAATTTTCTGGTTCTGTCTATCCTTACAGAAACGATTCCGTTTGAATCGGTTTCATATTCAAGCCATGCTCCCCTGTTGGGTATGACTGTTGTTGAAAAAAGATCACTGCCGGATTTATCAATCTTTTTATTGTAATAAGGGCCGGGCGACCTTACCAGCTGGCTTACGATAACTCGTTCCGCTCCATTGATAATAAAAGTTCCCTTTTCCGTCATCAAAGGAAAATCTCCAAGGAAAACTTCCTGCTCCTTGATTTCACCGGTTTCCTTGTTGATAAAACGAACTTTTGCCTTCAACGGAACAGAATACGTTACATCTCTTTCCTTGGATTCTTCTTCGCCGTATTTGGCTTCCCCTTCCAAATAGTAATCAACAAATTCCAGAATCAGATTGCCGGTGTAATCCTGGATTGGGGATATGTTCTTGAACGCCTCCATGAGACCCTCCTCAAGAAACCACTTGTATGATTGCTTTTGAATCTCAATCAAGTTCGGCATATCCACTACTTCTTTGATTTTGGAAAAGAACAATCTTTCCTTTTTTCCGACCTTCTCAAAATGCGGCATGATCTTCACCCCTCATATCATAATAAAAGGTTTGCATTCAGCGTCTTCGATGACGCATGCGACCTTCGTTTGCTTATGCTTCAACTGCCTTTAAATTATTTTAAATCATCAAAAACTCTTGCCTGTTTAAAGATTGCACACAAAGTTTTTTTCAAAAACGCATAGTGAAATCAGTCTACCATGGCAATTTATAATATTATCACACATATAACCTATCGTCAATCTAATTTCAATATTATTTGGTTTTTGCCGATTTAAAATAAAAAGTGCTTTGATTAAATCAAAGCACTTTTTTCTTTTTTCCGCTTGTATACCACCATCCGAAGATGAAACTACTTTAATTCTATTGCAGCTCCAGCCTCTTCCAATTTTTCTTTCATGGAATCCGCTTCTTCTTTTGCAGCAGCTTCCTTTACTACGCAAGGAGCACCGTCTACGAGAGCTTTTGCTTCTTTGAGTCCCAATCCGGTAACTTCGCGGATTGCTTTGATTACTTTGATTTTGTTGGCTCCGAAGCTGCTCATGAATACGTCAAACTCGGTTTTTTCTTCAGCTTCTTC
>DATFJE010000161.1:0-5832 GCA_035269385.1 Clostridia bacterium | reverse complement strand
CTTACCGAAAATGGAAAGGCCTCTTCTTTGTTTTTGGTCAATTGCCTCCGTTCTCATAGGCCTTGATTTTACGGTAAAGAGTCCTCAGCCCTATTCCAAGTTCTTTTGCCGCCTCTTTCTTTCCCTCTACGGTCCATCCGTGCTTGTCCAAAGATGCCTTTATGGTTTCGAATTCGGTATGCTTGACGGTTTCTTTTATTGAATTACTGTTGGTCTCGGGTTTCGAATTTGAGATTTTCTCTGGAAGATTTATTTTTTGTATATAAGCGGTTTCTTCCATATTTACAGCATATTCGACAGCATTTTCAAGTTCACGTACATTTCCCGGCCAATCATATTGTTTCAAAAGCAGGATGGATTCATCCGCGAAACCGCTTATTCTTTTGCTTAGCTTGAAGTTGTATTTCTTTAAAAAGTCCATTGATAAAATTTCTATATCCTCTTGTCTGCCGGCAAGGCGAGGAATCTTAAGAGGAATGACGTTTAATCTGTAATACAAGTCCGCACGAAAAGTATTGTTTTCCACCATTGTTTGCAGATTTTTGTTTGTCGCGAAAATGAATCGAATATCGACAGGTATAGACCTTGTTCCGCCGACTTTTTCAATTTTGTTTTCTTGAAGAACTCTAAGCAGTTTTGATTGCATAAAGAGGGGAAGTTCGCCTATCTCATCAAGGAACAGGGTTCCGTTTTGGGCGAGTTCTATTCTGCCTATCTTGCCTCCCTTTTTTGCACCGGTGAAAGCGCCTTCCTCATATCCGAAAAGTTCGCTTTCGAATAGATTTTCAGGAATGCTCGCACAATTTATTGAGACAAGGGGTTCGTTAGCTCTTGGACTCCCATAATGGATTGCTTTGGCGAACATTTCTTTTCCTGTGCCGGTTTCACCCATGATCAATACCGTGGAGGAACTGCCGGAGATTTTTCTTGCTATTTCCTTCATTTTGCTGATGGAAGGGCTTTTACCCAATATGTTGTCTATTCCAATTTTGGGTTCGATAAGGGAGGTTCTCTTTTTTGTCTGTTTTTCGATTGTTATTACGGCACCAATGAATTTGCTGTTTTCGGTTATTGGAGTTGATGACAACATCCCTGAAAAAAGTTCAAGATTGACATATTCTCTTGATATGTGCGACCCATTCAATATTTCACTTACGATGTTTTCAGGAAATATTAGTTTTATTGCATTTGAATAAAGATTGCAATGTGAAAAAAGATTAATCGCCAAATTGTTCTGGTGGCTGATGAAACCATCCTTATCGACTATCATTTTGCAAGCTTCTTCGTTTTGAATAACAAGTTTTATTGCATTGTCAAGATAGATGAATTCATTTCTTCGCGCGAAGTGTGTTGCCATAATAGAAATCAGATTTGCAATTTGATCAAGCAATGCGAGGTGAAAATCCAGATTTTTGGAAATGACCGTATGTCCCCTGCTTGTAAAAGATGTCATTGAAATAACTCCAATGACTTGGTTTTCAGCTTTTATGCATTGCAAAAGCTCAATTTTTGCAGGACAGTTGTCCTTAAAGCGGCAACCGATGCAGGAAGGCATATAGCCTGGATTGTTGACTAAAACATGTCCAATGGACATTACTTCTTCGAGAGAGGGCTTATGAACGGATGTCCCCTTTTTTTCCAGATAGTTGTCGGTGCTCGCAATCAAATCGCAATTATTGCTGAAAATGGCAAATTCAATATCTCTTGAATTGGGGACGCCGTTGATAATCTGGTAGAGCTGATCTTTGATTGTATGCAGAGTAATCATTTGCGACTCCTTAAAATATATTTTAAATATCGTATGACAAAAGGCTCGATCTGTCAATGAGTTTGTCATAATTGGCAAATAATTGTGAAAACAGCGGTTTGTTTTAAATTAAATAATCTGACAAATCAAAAAATATTTTTCTGGCATTCAGGTATATAAGCAGGCTGTGGAAGTAATTGAACAATAAATGCGACTTAAAAGCATATAAAATAATGTTTTGGCATAAAACATGCGTATAATTATTGCCAACCAATAACAAACAAGAAAAGCTAAGGGCAAAAAATCAGGAGGAGCAATATGAAATTAAAAGGTTTTAAATCACATCCGTACATACCCAATTCGGTTACGGATGTACAAAACGAGATGTTGAAAGAGATAGGTCTTGCCGATCTTGAAGAACTTCATTCGGAGATTCCCGAGGAAATAAAGCTCAAGAAGAACATGGATCTCCCTAAATCCATAGTTTCTGAATACGAGCTGGAAAGGCATATCAAAGAAATAATAAAGAAGAATAAAACCTGCGAAGACAATATAAATTTCCTCGGAGGAGGCTGCTGGCAACATCATGTTCCGGCCATCTGCGATGAAATCAATTCGCGAGGGGAATTTCTTACGGCATATGGCGGAGAGCCTTACAATGACTTGGGAAGATTTCAAGCGTTGTTTGAATACCAAAGCCTGGTAGCCGAGCTTGTCGATATGGATGTTGTGAATGTGCCGACTATGGATGGAGCCCAAGCGGCTGCAACAGCCCTTAGGATGGCGGGACGAATAACTGGCCGAACCGAAGTGCTTATACCGGCTTTGATGGACAGGGACAAGTTTAAGATTGTGAACAATTACTGCAAATCGGCCCTGAAATTGATAGAAGTGGATTACGACAAGAAAACAGGCCAATTGGACTTGGAAGACTTGAAAAGAAAGGCAAATGAAAATACGGCGGCTGTATTCTTTGAAAACCCTTCATTCATGGGATTCATAGAAGAAGGCGGCCAAGAGATATCCGATATCGCGCACGAGGCCGGAGCCTTGAGCGTTGTATGCGTAGACCCGAGTTCTTTGGGAATTATCAAGCCCCCTAGCCATTATGGCGCTGACATAGTTGCCGGTGAATTACAGCCTCTCGGAATGCACATGAATTATGGAGGCGGGCAGGCTGGATTCACGGCGACAAGGGATGAAGAAAAGTTTGTTATGGAATTCCCGTCGAGATTGTTCGGGATTACATCGACAATTGAAAATGGAGAATACGGATTTGGGGATGTTGCATACGACAGGACTTCATTTGGCCATCACAGGCATGAAGGCAAAGAATACGTTGGAACGCAAACAGCCCTTTGGGGTATAACAGCCGGTGTGTATCTTGCTCTAATGGGACCTGTCGGGATGTTTGAACTTGGACAGACAATCATGCAGAATGTGCAATACGCAATCGCTAAAATTGACGAAATTGATGATGTAAAGGCTTCAGCCTTTGATTCAACATCCTTTAAGGAATTTGTCGTGGACTTTAACAAGACAGGCAGAACCGTCGAAGAAATAAACGGAAAACTGATGGAAAAAGGAATTTTTGGGGGGAAAGACCTCTCTAAGGACTTTCCGCAGATGGGACAGGCGGCTCTCTATTGCGTAACGGAGATTCACACAAAAAGTGACATTGACAAATTAGCAGATGCATTGAAAGCATGTCTATAAACTTGGAGACAATCCAGAAAGGATGGGAAAATTGGAACGAATAAACAGAGATTTTAAGGTAAATAGAAATTTCCACCAAGCGAAATGGGATGAGCCAATAATATTTGAATTGCATAAAAATGGGGAAAGAGGAATTGTTGCGCCAAAGGCGGACGAAGAAATAGAAAGAACTGTAGGGGATGGCATTTCCAAAATACCGCAAGGAATGTTAAGGGACGAAGCGCCCAATCTTCCGGAAATAACACAGGCGAGAGTAGTGCGCCACTATACGCGACTTTCTCAAATGACATTGGGCGCCGATGTGAATATGGAAATCGGACAAGGAACCTGTACGGTTAAATACAGCCCGAAAGTCAATGAAAAATTGGCCAGGTTGCCGGAAATGACAGAGATTCATCCATTGCAGGACGAAAGCACTGTGCAGGGAATTTTGGAAATCATGCATAAGACGGATCTCTTTTTAAGAGAGATTTCAGGGATGGACCGTTTCAGTTTCCAACCCAGTGGAGGAAGCCAGGCAATCATGGCAATGGCGGCAATAGCAAGAGCATATCACGAGTCCAGGGGCGAAGGCGATATAAGGGATGAAATAATAACAACAATCTATTCCCATCCTTCGGATGCGGCTGCTCCCGCGGTTATGGGCTACAAGATAATATACATCAATCCGGACGAGAACGGATATCCGGATCTGGAAGCGTTCAAGGCGGCGGCATCTGAAAGAACGGCGGCCTTCTTCATCGCCAACCCGGAGGATACTGGCGTATACAATACCAGGGTGCAGGAATTTACTGAAACAATGAAAGAAGTCGGCGCTCTCTCCTGCTACGACCAGGCAAATGCAAATGGCTTGCTTGGAATCACTCGCGCAAAGGAAGCCGGATTCGACATGTCTTTCTTCAATTTGCATAAGACTTTTTCAACACCGCATGGTTGCGGGGGACCGGCTACAGGTGCTTTGGGAGTCTTGGACCACCTGGTGAAATTTTTGCCTGGGCCATTGATAGATTTTGATGGTGAAAAGTACTTCCAAAACCATGACATAGTCGGAAAAACTGATTCGATAGGTAAAGTGAGAATGTTCAACGGAGTTGCACCGGTAGTACTGAAGGCTTATTCGTGGATTATGTCCATGGGAGCAGAAGGGCTCTACGAAGTCGCAAAAGTTGCCGTACTCAACAACAACTACATGTTCAATAAACTGATGAAGCTGGATGTTGTCGATGCCCCATACATCAGAGGGAAGCAGCGCGTTGAGCAGGTAAGATATACGATTGAAAAACTTTTCAACGATACAGGGATAACGACAGAAGACGTGCAGAGAAGGATGATGGATTTCGGAATGCATTATTGGGCAAGCCACCACCCATATTATGTCGCTGAACCGATGACGCTTGAGCCAACGGAATCTCCCTCAAAAGAAGACATTGACGAATATGTGGAAACCCTGAAGCATATTTTCAATGAAGCATATGAGAATCCGGATTTAATCAAATCGGCTCCCCATCAAAGCACTTGTCACCAACTGAAAGAAGAAAGCCTCGATAATCCGGCTGAATGGGCTATAACATGGAGAAGCTACCTGAAGAAAACCATTGTATAGGAAAGCAAGCAAAGGGTGAGTATATTTGAAAAAAATTGGTTTGATCATCAATCCGATAGCAGGAATGGGAGGAAGCGTGGGCCTTAAGGGGACTGACGGGGTGAGTTCGAAGGCGAAAAGCATGGGAGCCGTCCCGAAATCCGCGGAGAGAACCGCTCTTGCGCTCGAAGCGCTGATTGAAATGAAAGAACAATTGCAGGTGATTGCCGGCCATGGCCCGATGGGAGAAGACGTCGCCAGAGAACTCGGCTTTCCGGTCAGGACGGTTGGAAGAGCATTTGGCGGAGAAACTACCAGCGCGGATACAATGATTGCGGCTGAAAAAATGGCAGAAGAAAAAGTTGACCTTTTGATGTTTGCAGGCGGAGATGGGACGGCGAGGGACATATATTCTGCAGTAAAGGACAGACTTACTGTAGTTGGAATTCCCGCCGGAGTAAAAATCCATTCCGCGGCCTACGCAATAAATCCCCGCAAGGCGGGTGATCTGGCAAAAAAATTTCTCCTTGCTGATTCCGCCTCGACAAATGAGGTCGAAGTCATGGATATAGACGAAGAGGCTTTTAGGAGGGAATCGGTAAAAACCAAGCTGTTTGGATATTTGAAAACTCCTGCCGAGAAAAATTTTTTGCAGGTCAAGAAAGCGTCAAGCATAAAATCTGATGAGCAGGCTCAATGGGATATTGCTCATTTCATAGTAGAAAACATGGAAAAGGACACATTCTATATAATCGGCCCCGGTTCGACAACGCGACCGATAATGCAG
>DATFJE010000160.1:0-7494 GCA_035269385.1 Clostridia bacterium | reverse complement strand
GAAATTCCGCCGCAGGCATTGCCGCAGACCGGACAGGCTGGAATAGGATTCGTTTACAGCTTGGGTTCTGTTCTCTTGCTTGCAGGTGCAGGATTTGGAAGGAAAAAGCGTAAATAAAGATGATTTAAATAAAGATGGTGCGGGCAAGAAATTGGCAAACTGAAATTTTGTCCATAAACCAAAGCGGAGAGCTTTAAAAGCTCTCCGTTATTTTTATGTTAAATTACAAAATATAAACAATAAGGTGTCATTAAGGAAAGTCCATGGGTATTAATAAAGAAATTGACATTCTACCCCAAATTTTGTAAAGCTTTTTACGAATACCTTTAACAAAAGGAAAAGGCAAATCCGTAGCAAGGTAGGGGATAATTTATATTTGGATCCATAATACGGAAGGAAGTGGTGTCGTTCGGGTGAAAATCTCGAAACTTAAATATTTCGCCGTTTGTTGCAGCAAGAAATTTAATGAAAGAAACGAAAAAGGCAAACCCGCCGAAAGGTGGGGACGCAAAGCAAAGAGTCCTGATTACATACATCTTTAAAGCTTATAAAGCTTAAGATATGTAAGGATAGTCTGGCCGCCGTGATTTTTTTTAGGCGGTTTTTGTTTTGGGAAAAAACGAAGGAAAATCAAAAGAAAGGAAGTGGACTTATGAAAAAAATGTTATCAATCGTACTTATAATTTCATTGTTATTTTCAATGGGAACCATATCAATAGCCGATCCGGGCAATGGAAATGGGCAAGGACAAGGCAATGGACAAGCCAATGGACAAGCCAATGGACAAGCCAATGGACAAGGGCGAGTTCAATTAGATAGGGATGTTCAATTACTTACTTTTAGCACTATCCAGAGTACAACAGATTCTGCCCTTGAAGAAGAAAATGTGGCAGGAACTCTTTATTCGTGGGATAAAGATAAAGAAAAATGGATTCATTCGCGAAACAATTCTTACGGTGAAAATGAAGAAGTAAAATTCAGGTTTGAATTAAAACTCAACAAGCCTTTGTCAGTACCCGCAAAAATGACAGTTGACCATGATTACCAAGAGGATCAAGACGGACCTACAGGCTTTGTAGAAACGATTGAAAGCTCAATCAAGGTATTGTCAGGCGTACAGGAAATGACATCAGACACAGCCTATGAAATTGTTGAAATCAATGAGCTTACTACAGAATCAGACTCGGGAGGAGCATATAAGTTCCTGAGATTCAAACTGAGAATATTGGACAACAGCGTTGACGCAGTCGAATGGAAAACTCTCTTGTCGGACGAGGCCGGCGGTTTTACAGGCGCAACTCTTCATGCAAGAGTTGTCGAAGCAGACTCTGCAATTCAGTTTATGGTGGATGAATCTGTGGAACCGGTTTTAATTCCGGGAATCGACATAGATAAAACCACAAATGGAACGAACGGACCCAAGATTCAAGCCGGCGATGCTGTAACATGGATGTATGCCGTTACAAATACGGGAAACACAGATCTCGCTTCGGTATCTGTAATCGACAGCGATGGAGATGTTAATCCTGAATATTATTCGGGCGATTCGGGTGACGATGAAATTTTAAGCCCGGATGAGACTTGGATTTATTCGGCAACAGGCACGGCTGTAACGGGTTCATACAGCAACATCGCTACGGCAAGCGCATTATACGATGATGCGAATTCGGTTGAAGCTTCCGACGACAGTTACTATACCGGTCTTAGCAACGTAGTGATAACAAAGGCGTTCGAAGGTTTTGAGGGAGCTGAATTCACGACTCCAGACTACGTGGTATTCACATTGGAAGGCGAATTTTATTCCGAAACGCTTACAGCAACTGCAGCTTCAGACTGGAAGGTTACCTTCGACGGACTTGAATTGGAATCCTATAAACTTACAGAAGAAAGTCTTGGAGAAGGCTGGACAAGTAGTATCGGTTCGGGCTATTCTTTCGATTTAAACGGAGCAGAAAAAACCATTGATGTCACGAACACCTATACACCATTTAACGATTCTGACCCAGGCACTGTAACAATCTACAAGACGTTTGAAGGGTACGAGAAATACGTAGGAGATCCTCCGATTGGGGATTTGATCTTTGATGTTGGATTCACGATTTTTGACTCCAATGATAAAATAGAAGATACTCTTTATCCAACTTCAATAACTGTGGATGGATGGTCGGGGATGTTTGATGATGTCGATTCAGGAGAAGGGTATTATGTTGTAGAGATCCCCTTTACATGGGCAGGAGACGGTTATTGGACATATTCGGTATCGCCCACGGCATTTAATGTAGTTGAAGGTGGGAATACAGACGTAAATATTGTAAACATATATCATACTTCTGAAGAAAAAGGCAGCATAGTTATTCACAAGGATGAAATGATTTGGGAAGAATTGATAAATGTAAATGACGGGCCTCCCGGATATACAACAAGTACTCCCATGGCAGATGTAGAATTTGTTGTGAAAGCCACAAGCACAAGTGCGGTTGAGCTTTATTCAGGAAGAACGGATGAATTAGGACAGGTGGAATTCAGTGATATAAAATATGGAACTTATTGGGTCGAGGAAGTTGTTCCCGAAGGATATATATCTGGTTGGTATGATGATGGATATGTATTAGGAGCTGAAGGAAAATTTGTAACAATAGGTTCTAACAACGAAACAGAATATTTCAATGTAGATAACTGGTATGTGAACTATGAGTTCACAAAAGATGTAAGCCCGGAATCGACAACATCGAATATACCGACATATACCTTGACAATTGAGAATACGGGAGATTTTCCTATCTTTATCGACAAGGAAGCGGTGTATGATGATTATTACGAAACAGTTGTCCATCCGGAATACGATACGGTGATTGATGTGGCGTCTTATTACGGACCTTCCGACGGAACTTTCCCGGTTGGTTATACTGAAATTGTTGGCGAATGGGAGTCTGAAGGCTATCTTTATCCAGGATTAAGCTTAGTTATGGTTTTCGATTATCCCGATTCAATCAGCAGGACTAGCAGCACCCAAACAATCGATAACACGGCTACAGCAAGCCCCATCTTTAAAGTACGTGCGGATTGGACTGAGTATAGCGTAGACTATGAATTGGTTCCGCAGTCCTCAACAGCAAGCTTTACAATACCGGGCACCGGTGGCGGTGGCGGAGGCAGAGACTACGACCTCGGAATCAAGATTGACAAGGATGTGGACCTCGACGAGGCTTCCGTAGGAGACACTGTTGTGTATACCATAGAGGTTGAAAACAATGGAGACTACGACCTTGAGAATGTAATTGTCGAAGACGAGATGATTGATGAAACATGGAATATAGGCGATCTCGACGAGGGCGAAGATGCATCCAAAACATTCAGGTATACCTTGCAGGAAGGCGACTTTGACGAGGATGGTCTATTTGTAAACACTGCAGTGGTTACGGGGGAATGGAGAGGAGAAACCGTAGAAGCTAATGACAAAGCAACGGTTGAAGAGCTGATAATCGAGGTTACGGAAGATGAAGTTGCTGAGACTACACCTGAACTTCCGGATGTTGTGCCTGAAAAGGTAGTTCTTCCGGCACCGGCTGTACCTCAGGCATTGCCTAAGACCGGACAAGTTCCTCCCGAGCTTTTCTACGGACTCGGTTCGATTCTTATGGCTGCAGGTTACAGATTTGGAAGAAAGAAAAAAGACTGATTCAAGGCTTTAAAAGAGTGGTAAAATTAAATAAGTAGTGTTACTTGAGGGGAGCGCTTGCGCTCCCCTGTTTTATACTTATGAAAAACATGAATTTCAGAGATGGCGAAAGGGCAACTTAAGTATATTTCGGATAGTGGAATTATTTTGTCTTGCTTTGGAATGTTTAATGAATTCCATATAGCATGGAGAAATTTCTTCCTTGCCGGGAATTGGCAATGTTTTTGCCTTTGTATTTAACTGCCCGCTGCCAACTGCCCACTGCCCACTGAATACTGCAAACTGCCTGCTGCGGACTGCTTTAATCTTTCCACTTGCTACTTACTACTTTCTACTTTTTGGGGGATTCAGATATGAAAAAAAAATTGTCATGGCTGCTTGTTCTTGCGGGCATTATGCTGATAGCCTATCCGTCAATCAATGAATATATGGAGGTAAGACAGCAGGCTGGGCTTCTTGAAGAGATGAATGACACTTATGAGGAAGCTGAAGAAGCCGCAATTGAAGAGGATCACGAGGTGGAGGTTAGCTTCGAGGTGCTTTATCCTATCGATGATTATGACAAGGAAGGCATTTCAAAGATAATGAAAATACCTTCGATAGACTTGACCGTTCCAATAGTTGACGGCATTTCGGATGCCAACCTTAAGATAGCCCCTGCCCGTTTCGAGACATCGAAAAGACCTGGCGAAATGGGGAACTTTGCAGTTGCAGGCCACCGCTACTACACATACGGGCGTGACTTCAACCGCCTCGGCGAAGTTGCAGTGGGGGACGAAATCGAAGTCATAGTCGGTACGAATTCATACACCTATACCGTCAGCGAGGTTTTTGTCGTTGAGCCTGAGGAAATTTGGGTTCTGGACGATGTGCCAGGCATGAGAACCATCACTCTTGTGACTTGCACTCCCATACGTGTTGCCACCCACAGGCTGATTGTCAGGGGCGAGCTCACGGGCTATAAAAAGACAGAAATCAGGACGGAAAAGTAATAATCCATAAATTATGGAAAATTCAGAAATTAAATGAAAATTTTCTTGACAAGATAAAAACAGCATGATAATATGATTTATGAACAAGTGAATAGATTTTTCATTAAACTTTCAAGCGACAATGGCAAACCGGACGAAAGCCCGGGACGCAAAGCTAAAGGGCCTTCCCCGAAAGGAAAGGCAGCCAGCCACCGAAAGGCAAGTTTTTTTATTTGCTTTGACAAACAACTTTCAAACGATAAAGGCAAAACCGGTGAAAACCGGTTACGCAAAGCTAAAGGGTCTTCCCCGAAAGGAAAGGCAGCCAGCCACCGAAAGGAGAGTTTTTTATGCGCAGGATATTGGCGCTGATATTCGCCGTAGTAGCAATTGCGATGACAACAATTGGGGTTTCCGCCCAAGAAATAGACTCGATAGAAAACCTTGAAAATGGAACTGTCATGGTCAGGTATGAAAATGAAAGCGGAAAAGCCATAAAGCTGATGGTCGAAAAAGAAAGCGAGAGATTCTTCTACGACTTGGATGAGGATTCCGAGTCCATTCTTCCTCTTCAGTCGGGAGAAGGAAGCTACAGAGTCTGTGTTTTGGAACAGAATACAGGCAACCGCTACAGGGTGGCATTAAGCAAAAGGATTGAATACACGGCACAAACCGAAAATGAATGTTTTACAAACAAGATCGACATAATCGACTGGAATGAAGGGGATCCCATATATGAAAAGGCGCTTTCGCTTACTGAGGGACTCGAAACAGACAATGAGAAAATAATGGCCGTATACTCATTTGCAGTCAACGCTTTCGATTACGACTACGACAAGATAAACCACATAGATGGAAGCTACGTTCCGAATCCAAACGCAATGATTGAAGAGAAACAGGGCATCTGCTACGATTACGCATCCGCTTTTGCGGCAATGCTAAGGATTAATGACATACCGACTCGTCTGGTTAAAGGATATAAGAACGGTCTTGATGTGTATCATGCATGGAATGAGGTATATGACACTGCTACCGAAAGTTGGATGACTGTGGATACAACCTTTGATGCATATTATCTTGACAATGGAGTAGATTATTCTTTCGAAAAGAATTCACAGGATTACACAGTGGATCAGATATTTTAATAAAATGGCAATAGAAACGCCTTCCCATGTGTTTATGGAAAGGCGTTATTTTTATTGCGTTCTGCAAAACAGTTGTCAGTTATCAGTTGGCAGTGTGCAGTAAATGCAAAAGCGTCTAAAAACCAAATGCTTTAAAACCCAAATGTGAAAAAATGTTTTTTCTTTTTTGTTTTTTGCTTTTGCTATATTTTTTTCTTTCCACTTTTTACTTTCCAATTACTACGTTCCACTGTTCTTTCTTTTTCGGCAGCAATTCTGATTCTTCTCAGTGACCTGCTCATGCTTTTTATCAGAATTTGTCTTTCGGCAAAACCTGAAATCTGCAAACTCGCTTCGCTCAAACAAAGCGGATTTCTTTACGGTTTAGCCTTATCCAAACCCTTAAAAACCAATGGATCGGTCGATGTCGTCAAACAGAATCACATGCCAATCAGTTGGCAGTGTGCAGTAAATGCAAAAGCATTAAGACAAAGGCATTTCGATGTTTTGTTTTTAATCCTTTTCCGATATTTGACATCTGATATTTGATATCTGCTCTAATTCTTTTGCTGCAAAACAGTTGTCAGTTATCAGTTTTCAGCAAATGCAAAAAACATAAAAACCAAATACATTTGAAAGCTTTTTTGCTTTCTGTTTTTGCTGTTTCTTTGCCCTTGTTTTTCCTGACATCTGACATCTGATATCTGCCATCTGTTCTTATCTTTTTCTTTCCACTTTCTACTTTCTACTTGATTTCCTGCCTGCTGCTCACTGCCTGCTACGTATTGCAAGCTGTCTTTGTTCTTATCTTTTCCTTACTACTTTCTACTGTCTTTACTCTTTGCCTTTGCTTTTAATCTTTGCTCTTCCTTCCTGCTTTCCACTTACTACGTTCCACTGTTCTTACTGCTCACTGCAAGCTGCTTACTATTTTTTTTATTTGTGAAGTATTACAGATATTTTCTTGTAAATCAACAGTGTAATTGCTGAGATTGCAGCTCCCTTTATCAGATTGAAGGGAACAATTGCGTAAAGTACAAGAGTTTTCATATCGGTTATTGCGGCATTGGCAACCTTGCCCATCTCAATTATGACTTCCAGCGGCATTACCTTGGCGTAAAACGGCAAGAGTATAAAATAGTTTGCCAGTCCGCCGGCTATGGCCATCGAAACGGTTCCGACCGTCAATGCTTTTAATGCCTGTGTTTTGGACTTTTTCATCTTGTAGATGTAGCTGGCAGGGAATACAAGAGCAGCGCCGACAATGAAGTTTGCAAGCTCTCCCACACCCGCAGTTGAGGTTCTTGTGATGAAATGCAGAAAGTTCTTGATAAGCTCGATGGTAACACCGACGGCAGGACCCATTGCGAATCCTCCAACCAGCGCGGGCAAATCGCTCAAATCAAGCTTCAGGAACGCCGGGAACAGCGGAACCGGCATTTCTATCATCATAAGTACGAAAGCGATTACGGACAAGACCGATGTCTTGACCATTTTGTTTGTTGAACTTGTTCTTTTCATAATCTTCCTCCCAAATTAATATGCCCTGGATCAGGGATTCCAGGGCATTAAATATCGTTATAGTTTTCTTCTCTCATCCAGACTTTAACTGTCGGCTTCGGAAATTATCCGAATCAACCGATTTCTCGGCTCGCGGGCTTTACCGCCGGTAGGGAATTGCACCCAACCCTGAAGAAAATATTCAATTTTCTAAAAGGAT
>DATFJE010000159.1:0-4564 GCA_035269385.1 Clostridia bacterium | reverse complement strand
TATTTCTTTGCCTTCCCGTATTATGCGGTCAAGCGTTTCAAAGTCGAGTTCGTCCCTTTTATCGTATTCTGCGGCCCAGCATCCGATGCACTTGAGGTTGCACTTGGTGGTGGGATCCATTAAAACTGCCCAAGGTATGTTGCAGTCATTCTCTTTCTCTGCCCGCTTTGCATCCTGCCTTCCGTAAAGATAGGAATTCAACACGAAATTTTTTATAAGCTTCCTTCTAACATTGGGATGCAGCTCCGACAAGGCCTTTTCCATAAACTTTCTGGTGTTGCCTTCCTTGTCGTTCCATTCCTTGGCTACAGCCTGCATGACATTCCTGTTGTCGCCTTCTGTTGCAATTTTGGTGCCCAATCCAATCATTTTCCCCAGATTCCTTACCGGATCCTTGTCGAGATACCTTATTCCCTCTTCGACAAGCAGCCTTTCAGTACTTCTTTTTATTGCATTCATGCCTTCACCCCTTTTAATTGACACTTATGTCTATTTAAAGTCAAATTTTTAAATCCTGAGTCCATCCAGCAAAACACCAAGCAGCTTCAGCTTTCTGTCAACATCGACTTCTTCTTTGAATGCCGTTTGAAGTAGCAAGCCTTCAGTAAATATGTAAATGAGGTCCGCCATAGCCTTCAAATCGAATTCCTTAAGCTGTCCATTGTCTACTCCGCGCTCAAGTATTTCGACAAAATGATCCTTGATCAATTGTGTCTGCGCCTGCAGCTTTTCGCTTACCCTGTTTTCTTCTCGGCTTATTACAAGCCAAAGTTCGACTATAACCAAAATCAAATCATTTTTTCCGTAGTCGTCTATTGTCTGGCGCACGATTTTTCCTATTGCTGTCAATGCGCAATCTTCGGAAGCCATTATTGCGTCAAAATCCTTCCGCACGCTTTCGAACGCCTTGTCGACTGCGAAATCATATATTTCGTTTTTATTCTTGAAGTATTGATAGAAATTGGTCCTTCCCATTCCGCTTCTTTTTGCTATATCCGATATTTTGGCGCTGTAATAGCCTTTTTCCACAAACACCTCTATGGCGTTGAAGGCTATTTCCTTTTTTTTCTCTTCATAGTCGACTATTTTGGGCATTTTGTTCTCCTTGTGGTTTCTCTCACTGTGCATCTCAATTATAACATTATTGACATTAGTGTCAATATAAATCAATAAAAAAGGGGAGACTTTTCTGCCTCCCTCTTTTCAATCATGGAACATATTGCTCTGTTATGCTTTCTACATATCTGCCTCTTTTGACAATCCAAAACGGCGGGGCAGAGCCTCCATCATATGATTTTATGTAATCGGCAAATTCACTTGCATCGGTTGTAGTATATGTCTCTTCATTCCCATAGGTCCTGTTCCAATCCAAAATTGTATAATCGGTATTTTCATTTACCTCGAATGTCTGCGGCCAGCTTTCGGGATTGTATATGTAGAACCCTCCCGGCATGTCGTCATCCTTGGACAGGCCCAGCTCTTTTATGCGGTCCTCATCTTCGTCTGTTATCCACTCAACTCGGTCAAGATGAAAGAAGCCTCTCTGGGTGTCGAAGTCGGAGACAAAGCCCAGAAAGCTGCTTTCTGGAAGAGCCATGAAGTCCTCGATCGATGCAGGACTTTTTATTTCAATTTCTCCCATAGCCGTTGTCTGTCCCAATACTTCCACAATGTATTCCAAGGCGACCAGTTCCGGGTCAAGTAGTCCCGTGCGGTGTCCGTTATCGGCTTCCTTTTGAAGCTCCTCATAATAGTAAACCGTGGAAGAAGACGCCTGGGGATCGCTATAGTATATGCTGCCGTTTCCATCCATCCAGCGCTCAACGCACCATATTCCAGTGTCGCCCTGCCTTGCCGGCTGGGAAAGCAAAAGCCGGCTGGTCTCTCCTGTGGACATAATGAATTTCACTATCACGTGATTTCCATTGTAGCTTTCACCCGGCAGAAATCCGTTTCGCTCCAAAAATTCCCTTAGGGCTGTTTCGTATCCCGATACCGTGCCCCCCGTTTCACCTGAACGGATTGCGCCAAGCAATTCGGGGTTTTCGTTTTCATATGAAAAAACAAGTATGGGTTTGCCCATGCTGCCGTCCTCAGTAATCCATCCGTCGATTTGGTTCATGCCTCCGGCCATGGCAACCTCGTCTATGTTGTCCGGCTTTATCCTGTATTCGATTTTCCAAAGTTCGATGTTGTAGCCAGTCAATTGGTCGAAGGAATACAGCTTTTCAAGATTGATTATCTTGCTCTCCTCTATATTGAAAGAGTTTTCATACATACTCACTTCGCTGTCCAAATATTCTCTGGCATAGTCATCGACTGTTTTGTCCTTGACATCGGGATTTGTCATAAGTCCGATGAAAATTGCCGAAACGACTGCCAAAGCAAGAATGACAATCCAAAATGCAGGTTTCCTGTAGTTGAGAATATTTTTGATTCTTCCCTTGGGATTGCTTTCTCCAAAGGCAAGCGGACAAGCCGATATTGCTCTTTTTTCTGTGGAAAGTGAAAGCAGCGATGACGAATAGTCCTGCTTTATTCCGCTTCCCATGCTCCTTATTACGCTTTCATCACAAGACAGCTCCATATCCTCGCTCATCAGGTAAAACGCCGCCCAAACCAAGGGATTGAACCAGTGCAGGCAAAGAACCAGAAAAGCGAACGGTTTTATTAAGTGGTCAAATCGTTTTATGTGTGTCTCTTCATGCCTTACTATGTATGACTTTTCATTTTCAGAAAGATTGTCCGGAATGTAAATGCGGGGATTCATGATGCCGAATACAAAAGGCGTTTTTATTCCACGAACCTCATAGATATTTTCCGCAACATGCTTTGTATTTTCCAATCTTTTACCTAGCCTGAACATGGTAATTATGCTGTAGCAAAAAAGCAATGCCACTCCAGCAATCCAAACGGCGGTAGCAGCTGAAATCCAGATTTGCATGGAATCAACGCTCGAGGCCGAACCTGAAACAAGTGAAAGGTTCACAGCTTCGCCATTAAATGCCGCATCCCCTCCACCCGGAATGCTTGCAGCCTGCATTATGTTTTTCGATATGCTTTGTGTTTTATGCGGAACCAGACTGAAAGCCCCCTTTAATGAAAATGGGCAAACAAGCCTGAACAAAACCGCCGACCATAGAGCATATGAAAATATCTTAGGCAATCTCCTAAGCAGCAGCCTCGCAACCATTATAAAAAGAATAACATATGTCCCCGTTATGCTCATGTCCAGAATTTGCAAAAATACTTTGTCCATATTTATTCCTCCTTATGCGAATCGATCAGCTTTTGCAGTTCATCGATTTCTCTTCCGCTCAATTTCTTGTTGTTTGCAAATGCCGCCAAAAATCTGGGCAATGAACCTCCAAAGCCTCCATAGAGGATTTGTTTGCTTTGCTCTGTGTAAAATTCCTCTTTTGTCATTACTGCCAATACTGTTCCATTTCTGTTCTCAAACACTCCTTTTTTCTCAAGCTTTCTCAGCATCGTATATGTGGTGGACTTTTTCCACCCTATTTCAACCTTGCACAGTTCAATCAGCTCAGGCGAAGGTATGGGTGCCTTAGTCCAAATAATCTCGGCAAGCTTGTTTTCAGCCTCTGTGAGTCTCAATTCCTTCATGGCGACCCTCTCTCTTTAGTTTATATTTTGTAAACCGCATACTTAGTTTACGCTTTATAAACCAAGTTGTCAACATTTTATTTGCATGTAAAAACACCTCCAAGCAGATTATCTAATTTTGATTAATTAGACTGTCTACTTTGGAGGTATCATGTCAAATGCGGGCGGTCTCAAGCATCATTTTTTAAGCCTCGACAGATTTCATTTCGGCAAGCTTGCTTTTTATTTCAAGAAAGTCCTCCCAAAAAGGCCTCTTCTTATTTTCATCTCTAAGAACTGCGGCGGGATGGAATGTGGGCATTATGCATATTCCGTTTTTTTCTATCCAACGGCCCCTGTCAGCAGTTATCCTGATATGTTCCCCAATTATTTTCTTTGCCGAGACCGAGCCAAGGCATACTATTATTCTCGGTTTTATTATTGCAACTTGATATCTAAGATAAGGAATACATGAATGCATCTCTTCCTCAACCGGATTTCTGTTTCCGGGCGGTCTACACTTGACTATGTTGCCTATGTATATGTCCTCTCGCGACAAACCTATGCCTTTCAGGGCTTTTTCGAACAAAATTCCCGCCTTTCCCACAAAGGTGCGGCCACTCTGGTCCTCATAGTGTCCGGGACCCTCTCCTATGAAAAATATGTCCGCATTTTCGCTTCCGTCGCCAAAGACTAGACGGTTTCTTGTCTCGCCGAGCGGACATTTGCGGCAATTCTCGCAATAATTTTTGAGTTCGTCAAGTGTATACATTCCCTACCCCCGTTATCTATCAGACAATGCTTTTCAAATACTCCATAAAACCGTCTTTCAATTCCTGATGCCGAAGTGCGTATTCGACTGTCGCCTCAAGATATCCCTGCTTGTTTCCGGTATCATACCTTCTTCCTTCAAAATCATATGCAAGCATTCTGTGGCTCCTCAGCAATATTTTCATTGCAT
>DATFJE010000158.1:0-3094 GCA_035269385.1 Clostridia bacterium | reverse complement strand
CACCGATACATCGGCAAAATATTTCATCAAAAACCTCCCCCTTCCTTTTGAGAGAGGTTTTTGAGTTTCATGAGTGTGACCTTCGTCTCGGCTGTGGTTTCCCCGAGTAGAGACGCTATTTCCTGAGCCACTCTCATTTGCTTGTCGATAACCTTTTGGGCTGCATCTATTGTGTTCCTCTTCATTTCGAAAAGTTCCGCCTGGTGTTTCTCCTGGCGCGTCACGTCTGTCATTATGCAGAGAACGACTTCCTGCTCCTCTATATATAGGACGCTCTCAAGAAGCGTAAGACCGTATTTTTCGTATGCTCCCCTGTGGTTGTAGAGGTTTTTTTTCGTTTCGAGCACATTGCGGAAAATTTGCGTGTCCACAAGATCCGACATGTCCCTCCCCTTCCATGCCTTGGCGTCTATTTGGAAAACCGCCTCCGCCCTGGGGTTGGCCTCTTTTATTCTGAGTTCCTTGTCCAGCATGAATATTATGTTTGGACTGTTGTCGAATATTATATTTTTGAGACTTTCGGCCCTAGCCCTCATGTAGGGCAGGCACATTGACGTTTCAGCCATACCATCGAACACCGCAGCCGCCTTTTCCCTGCAATTTTTGTATCCGCATGCCTCGCAGTTGAGTTCGTCTTTTTCTGTGTGTTTCCACATCTGCTGCAGAATTTTCTTTATGTCTTTATCGTCGGGCTCGACCTTTTTTACCGGATGAGCCGAGTATGAGGCAGAGATGTCGAAGGCTGGAGGAAACACTTTTTCAGCATTCTCCCCTATTATGCTTATTCTTTGTCTGTAATTTTGTATGCGCTTCTCACGTCCGTAATAGTTCGGAGCGCTGGGAGGCAATACCGGGCCGCCTATGCAGCTGCCCCTGCAAACGCTTATCTCCACAAAGGACGCATCTTCTTTTGCGGTCTCCAGATACTCGAGCATTTCCTTCGCTTCCTCTATTCCGTCTACCTGATGGCAGGAAATAAGGTCCTCAAGACCGGAAGCTATTCCGCCCCTGAGTGGATATGCCGCTCCCATTGCAGTGCTTCTGCTGTCGAATGGCAGAGCTTTCAAGTCGGGTACGGATATTTCTCTGTCGTCAAACCACTCTTTGAGTTCCTTGAAGGTAAGCACAGCGTCCACCGCGCTTTTTTCAGCTTCCTCCGCTTCTTTTTTCTTGGCGACGCAAGGTCCTATGAAAACAGTGAAAGCCTCTTTTCCGTATAGGAATTTAATCAGTTCGGAATGGGCAAGCATGGGTGATTTGACTGGCAAAAGCTTGCCTGCAAGGTCCGGATAGTATTTTTCAATCAAATTGACCGCGGACGGACAAGAAGATGAAATATAAAGCCCCGGACCCTTCTCTTTTATAATTTCACGATAGGCTTCGGTCACGAGGGCAGCTCCGGATGCGGTCTCCTCCACATGGGAAAAACCCAGTTTCCTTAGAGCCGCAGAAAGCTGCTCCGGATCCCTTTCCTCAAAAACCCCGGCAAAAGAAGGGGCAATGCTTGCCACCACTTCCCTGCCCTCGGATATTGCTTTTCTTATATTGAACAAATCGCTTTTTACGGAAATGGCCTGCTGAGGACATATGGCACGGCAATTGCCGCAGAATATGCATTTTTCCTCAACAACTTCCGCCCGATCATGCAGCATCCTTATCGCCTTGGACGGACATGCACGAAGACACTTGTAGCAGTTGTTGCATTTTTCCTTGTCTATATCAAACAGATTCATTTTTCAGCCTCCGCTTTCTTTGCCTTGGCAAGGACGTGGTTTTCAAAAAATTCCCTGACACTGTCTTTCCTTACAGAATGAATCTTCCCGTCGAATTTGACAGAAACGGCTTTGGTGCATTGACCAAGGCAAAATGCCGCCTTTATTGTTATTTGCTTTTCCATCCCGTTTTCTTCCACCAGTTTTTCCATAGCCCTTATTACGTCATATGAACCCTTTAGGTGGCATGCGCTTCCAACACATATGCTTATTTCCATGGCGTCTCCTTTATGTTATATTTTTAACAATCTCTTTCAAAAAAATGTATCTCCAACCTGAAGCATTTCACCATCTGCAGGCTGAAGATAATAAAAATTATTACGAGGAGTTGCTTGAAAAAGATTTATCGTTTAGCTTGTATACAATATACTATATCCTATTGTCGCTGACAAGCCTTTTTTTGCGATTCGATGTTAATTATTTGTTAATTTTATTAATATATAGTTTTATCAATATCAAAGCCTCCCGTAATTATGCTCGGGGCATACGGGAGGCCAGGCCTTGAATTTTTTTATTTTTGTTCTTCTTCTGTTTCCGAAACTATTTCCTTCAAGGATGCGGCCAAGCCGGCAAGGCTTTGTATTTCGGAAGGTATTATGAGTTTTGTGGCCTTTCCGTCCGCAACTTTAGCCAGAGTTTCCAAACTCTTGATGGATATGACGCGATTATCGGGTTCCGCCGCCTTAATCATCTTGAGTCCTTCGGCTGTTGCGCTTTGTACCTTCAGTATGGCTTTGGCCTTACCCTCGGCTTCGCGTATGGCAGCCTCTTTTTTAGCCTCGGCATTCAGTATTGCAGATTCCTTGTTTCCTTCGGCTACGAGTATGACAGATCTTTTCTCTCCCTCGGCCCTCAATATTGATTCCCGTCTTCCTCGCTCTGCCTTCATCTGCCTCTCCATCGCGTCTTGAATTTCTTCCGGGGGCATTATGTTCTTGAGCTCCACACGGTTGACCTTTATTCCCCAGGGGTCGGTCGCCTCGTCGAGTATGCTTCGCATTTTAGTGTTTATGACGTCCCGCGATGTCAGTGTCTGATCAAGCTCGAGCTCCCCGATTATGTTACGCAACGTAGTTGCGGTAAGATTTTCGATTGCGCTCATAGGGTTCTCGACTCCGTATGCGTATGCCTTTGCATCTGTAATTTGATAGTACACCACTGTGTCTATCTGCATTGTTACATTGTCCTTTGTTATTACCGGCTGAGGCGGAAAATCGATTACGTGTTCCTTGAGCGAAACCTTTCCTGCTATGCGGTCTATGAGCGGCAACTTGAAATGCAAGCCCACCTCCCATGTTCCGTTGTATCCTCCCAGCCTTTCA
>DATFJE010000157.1:0-4067 GCA_035269385.1 Clostridia bacterium | reverse complement strand
ATGACTATTATATATAAAGTCTGTTAAAAATTCAACAATATTTTTTAAAAAATGATTATTTGTTTGCAAAACAACATATCTTTTTACTCAAAACCCTTAAATCTGTTTTTTCTCATTCCTTCATACAATACAATTGCCACTCGGGTCTTTGACACTTGCATAAAGAAAAAAACGCTGAAAGCCTTGTGTAGGCTTATTTTTTTGTCAAATTCCGCATCTTACTATATCGTAATGTATCGTAATGTGTTATAATATAGATAGGTGGAGGTGTTTATGTCATGAGGCTAAAAATATCAAAGTCAAAAAATGCAGCATCCTTTTATGTTATTAAATCCATTTATAACCCTAAAACTCAAAAGAATACATCAGTTGTTGTTGAAAAATTAGGAACAGAAGTTTCGTTGCGCGAAAAACTTGATGGGCAGGATCCCTACGAGTGGGCAAAAGAATATGTTGCTGAGCTCAATCGCAAGGAAAAAGAGGATAACCGTCAGGTTTTAGTAAAAAGACGGCAATCCAAGCGCATTCCCAAAGACAAGCAGCAGTCTTTCAATGGAGGGTATCTCTTCTTGCAAGATATTTATCACCAGCTTAATATCAATACAATCTGTAAAGAGATTTCTTCAAAGTACAAGTTTACCTATGATCTTGACAGTATAGTCTCAAGATTACTTTATGGACGCATTCTGTTTCCTTCTTCTAAGCTGAATACTTTTCAGCTTTCCAAGACGCTTTTAGAAGAATTCCATTTTGAATTGCAACATATCTACCGTGGATTGGATGTTATTGCCAAAGAATCAGATTTCATTCAGGCATCTCTTTATAAAAACAGTCTTGAAGTTTCTAAACGCAATGATAAAGTCCTTTATTACGATTGCACAAACTATTTCTTTGAGATTGAACAAGAGGACGGTCTTAAACAATACGGTCCTTCCAAAGAACATAGGCCAAACCCTATTGTTGAGATGGGTCTATTCATGGATGGTGACGGAATCCCTCTTGCTTTTAGTATCCACAGCGGAAATATAAACGAACAACAAACGTTGCAACCTTTGGAAAAGCAAATCATGAAAGATTTTTCTCTTTCTAAGTTTGTTGTTTGCACTGATGCAGGTCTTTCTTCAAACGCCAATCGCAAGTTCAACAACAGGCAGAACCGGGCTTTTATCACTACGCAATCCCTGAAGAAACTAAAAGCACATCTCAAAGAATGGGCGCTAAGCCCAGAGGACTGGCGCCTAAGCGGAACAGACCATACTTTTAATCTAGAAACTATCGAATCTTCTGATGAACTCAGGGCGTACTATAAAAATTCAACTTTCTACAAAGAAAGATGGATTAATGAAAATGGTTTGGAGCAACGATTGATTGTTACTTTTTCATTGAAATTCCAATGCTATCAAAGAAACATCCGAAATCGACAGATCAATCGCGCTGAAAATCTCATAGAAAAAGCACCTTCTACACTAAAAAAACATCGTCAAACCGATTACAAGCGCTTTGTAGAGCAAACCAACATAACAGATGACGGTGAGGTTGCAGAAGGAAAAGTATATGGTCTCAATGAAGATAAAATACGAACAGAAGAATTATTTGATGGTTTTTATGGTGTGTGCACCAATCTTGAAGATGAAGTTGAAGCGATCATAAAAATCAACCACAGACGCTGGGAGATTGAAGAGAACTTTAGATTACTAAAGACTGATTTCAAGGCAAGGCCCATCTATCTGAGCCGAGATAATCGGATAAAGGCACATTTTACGACCTGTTTTCTTGCACTTGTCTTGTATCGTTATTTGGAAAAACAGCTTAAAGAAATGTTTACAAGCACAGAAATAATATCGCAATTAAGGGATATGAATTTTTATCATATCCCAGGTGAAGGATATATTCCAACCTACACACGAACTAATTTTACGGATGCACTGCATGAATCATTCGGATTTAACACGGATTTTGAGATTGTCAGTACTAAAAACATGAAAAAAATATTCAAAGAAACAAAATATACTAAAAAGGTACGCAAAAAATAAAGCAAAGCAAAAGCTTGGATTACCCTGTTTACAAGGGGTTCCAAGCTTTTGTTGCTTCGCAAGTGTCAAAGACAGGAGTATAACAGAACCTGTTTGTTGTCAAAATATTTTTTTGAGCATATCCCTTATCTTCAAAGCCTGCAGATCAGCATTTCCCTCATCCGGAGCTGTAAAGTCAGCCGTTTGACTATAAATCCACGCCCGTTCTTCATAGAGCTTTCTTAAATCCTCTTCATTCTTCAAGAGGGGTCTTCCTCCGTCTTCGAGCGAATTTTTAATCGATTCAAGCGAACGGTTAAGATATATGAGAATTCCGTTCAATTTAAGGTCTGCAACATTCCGCATGTCAAGGACTGTTCCTCCGCCAGTTGCTATAACAATATTTCTTCTGTTTCTCAAAGATCTGACCGTTTCCCTTTCAAGCTTCCTGAATCCTTTCTCGCCTCCGGTTTTAAATATTTCAGTTATAGGACCAGACTCTTTTTCAATCAGTTCGTCTATATCTATGAATTCACGACCCATAAGCTCTGCAAGCAGTCTTCCAGCCGAGCTCTTTCCACTCCCCGGCATTCCGACGAGCACTGGATTCATGTTTTCATTAAAAAAGGATTCCATCAGGCCTTTCTCCACTTCTTCGTTTATATTCATTCCGTTCCATATTTCCTGAGCCCTGCAAGCCTGCGCAACCAGCATGGAAAGCCCGCCCACCGTGCGGCAGCCCTTTTTCTCCATTTGCTGCAGGAATATGCTTCTCATAGGATTGTAGACAAGGTCAATTGCCATTGACGCCTTTTGCACAAGGCATGCATCAATTGGGTTCCCATCCACTTCAGGAAACATTCCGCATGGGGAACAGTTGACAATCAGGTCCATTTTCCCTATTGCAATCTCATCCTTGCTTTCAATAACCTGGAAGGAACCAAGCTTTTTCATCGCTTCCCGACCGGCCCTGCTTAAAAACCATACTCGCCCGGTCCTTTGCCTTAGCCAATATGCCGCTGTTTTGGCCGCCCCGCCTGTTCCTATTACCAGAGCCCGTGTTCCGCTGTCAATTTCCAATTTGCCAAGCCCCGCCATTTTTCCAAAACCGTATATGTCTGTGTTGAAGCCCTTCATTTTGCCGTCTTCCACCTTGACCGTATTTACCGCCCCGATCGCCTCGGCTTCCGGAGACAACTCATGCAAAAGGGGAATTATCGCATTCTTATATGGAATTGTGACATTGAATCCGTCGAGTCCTGAAGCTGCAAGCCTTTTTACGTCATGCTCAAAAAAGTCTTTCTCAATTTCTATAAGCTCATATGTACCCTCTATTCCGATTTTGTCCAGAATCCTGCCGTGGATTTCCGGAGACATGCTGTGGGATAGCTTTTCCCCTATCAAAGCATACTTACCCATCGAGTTTCTCCTTTGTTTCCTGAATGAGCCTGCTTTCCACGAATATTCTTTCGTAAACACCTAATATGGATTTCTCAAACTCCGGAAGGCTGGCCTTTCCGAGCCGTTTTTTTATTTCTTCCTCCCTGCCCGTAACAAGAACGGAAGCGCCCTTCTTCGCCTTGACGTCTCCAACTGCAACCGACAGTGCAAATCTCCTGTTTAGCATCTCTACAATTTCGCCGTCAAGCTGGTCTATTTTTTTTCTCAGGTTTTTCAAATCATCCATTAAAAACTTCCCCTTCCATTTGCAAGTCCAGCAGAGTCAATGCCAACGCGGCCTCAACGACAGGAAGCGCCCTAAGTGCTATGCATGGATCGTGCCTTCCGGTGACTACAAGCCTTGCGGATTCCTTCGAATCCATGTCAACCGTCTCCTGCTCCTTGCCTATCGAAGGCGTTGGCCTGAATGCCGTTTTGAAAACAATCGGCATTCCGTTGGTTATGCCTCCGTTTATGCCTCCGCTGTTGTTGGTGCGCGTGCCGACTGCCTTTCCTTTAATGAACAGTGCGTCATTCGCATCCGATCCCCTCATCCCCGCAAATTCGAAACCCTTTCCGAAATCGACTCCCTTCACACCCGGAATCGAGTAGAGG
>DATFJE010000156.1:0-2162 GCA_035269385.1 Clostridia bacterium | reverse complement strand
ACAATCCTCTGGCTGGCAATGATGTCGTCAAGACCGACGAGAATGGCATTTTTGAGGCTTTTTTCGAGTTTTGCCTGGAATGCCATAGTTACATGACTTTCTTCGACAAAAAGCCTATTTGGCTGCCTTTCGGCAAGAAAGTCGAATACGGTATGGTCATTCGATGTCTCAATTACTTCAAATCCCTTGCACTGCTTCTTTGCCTGCTCGACATATCTTGAATCGGTGAGAAAATAGTCATTATTGGAATCGGAATATATGAATCCCGAAGTTCCCGTGAATGAGGCGTAGTATCTTCTGTTTACGGGCTTGAAAATTAGTAGTCCATCAAGCTTGGAAAGATCAAGATTTCCTTTAAGTTTCTTAATTCTGTTTTTCATACATAATCTCCAATTCATTGTCTTGTACAATATCAAATCAAAAATTAAGCCAATCTGTGTTAAAAATTAGATTGGCTTTTTATAATTCAGTTAATATTCGTTTCTTCCCATTTGTAGGAAAAGTTGACAACAGGACTTGCGTTTCTTTCATATCCCTTGTAATAAATATAGTCGGCAATATTCGTTGGGTCACTTGACGTTTTAAATTCGTATGAAGGAACATATATGTTAAAAGTAAGTTTGACTTTACGTTCCATATTGTTGTATCGACCTACAATTTCAACTACAATATCGTTTGATATGTTTCCTGAAAATAAAGAGCCAGGGACTGTTACTTCAACAGTAGGTTTTCCTTCATCGAAATTATTGCCGAATACTGGATTGAATTCAACAGTTTCGCATGCATCTACAAGATTAGCTGCTACTTCGCTCTTATACGTGTTTTGAAATTCTTCTTCCAAATCTGATTTGAACTTATCTTCATCGTATACATATGTTGTTTCATCTTTATCTTTGTCTTTTTTGTCTTTTCCATCATCATCCTTTTCTTCTTCCTCGACGTAATCGGAATTGCCCTTATGACCTTCGGCGTATTCCGATGTATGGGAAAGGCTTTCATACTCAGCGTTTTGAGTTATTATATCAATTTCGGAAACAACTTCCTCTGCCGCTCCGTCTGCAAGGTAGTATGCGGTATTGTAGTCGTTTCCATGACGGATCAATTTAAAATTGGACATGCCGACAGAAATGAGCACTGAACCGAGAACGCTCAATATGAAGAGTATCAAAATGGTAAAAATTAAAGCTGATCCATTTTCCTCGGATTTAATTTTTAAACGCAAGGTTTATCTCCCTCCCCTTAAAGCCCGTTGTTATTAACAACGGAAATAATCTTTTTAAGTGAAACACCATGTTCTGTTTTCACAGGGTCGAATCCGAAAATCTCGACTTGCAGATTATAAATTTCAGTTTGAGAGGAAACAATTTCTGTTTCAGGCGGATTTGGTAAATCAGTGACAGTCAAACCGGCATCTTGGTGTATATCCAAATTATATACAGTAATCTCTTCTAAGTCCGATTCATTTTCCAACCAGACTTTTGACAGATTGTTGTCTTTTTCTTGACCGCCCACTATTTCAGCAGTAAAAAGAACATTTGAGGATTCTGAAAGACTCAAGTCTTCAATTAATGAAAATGTATATCCGAATTTGCCATCGTCCTTTGAATTTTTGGGTTGTAATTCGATTCTATCTTCAAAGAAAACGATTTTGATTTCATTATGATAAACTAGTTCTCCAATGTTACCATCGCTATTATTGGGAACAATAAACATCGCGATTTCCTCATCATTTGAATAGAGTTTCACTGAAGTAAGGTCCTTGTCGTTGCAATCAAATTTGATGGAAATTATCGCATCATAAGGGTTTTGCCCATTTAGTATTGTAAATGATCCTTTATTTGTAGTAATATCCTGTGGTTTATAGGTAACCTTGGCTTCATATTTTGAGTAGGGGTCCGGCAAGCCATTTTTCGTTGTAAATACGGTTTCATTTCCATTAACAGTTTTATCCCAATAGGCACTTGATTCCAAACCCATGGGGTCTGATTTTGCCTTGGCCACCAATTGCTGGGCAAGATAATTTGCGGTCAAATCTTTTTTTGAACGCATATCCATCTTTGCGGCGTTAGTGAAAATGCCAAAGAAAGGCACAATAATTATTGAAAGCACGGCAATACTTACGACGAGTTCAATAAGTGTGAAACCTTTTTCGTTTTTCATCA
>DATFJE010000155.1:0-13827 GCA_035269385.1 Clostridia bacterium | reverse complement strand
AGAGGCTTTATGAGCTACTGGACGAGTTGACTGAAAAGTCAAGACGTGGGGAGTACAGCAACCACAAGGGTTCCGAGCGCGCACTCTTCGGAATGTTCGGCACAGGTTTTTACAAAAAGCATGGGGACGGGGTTCGCGCTTTTACCAAAAGAATATCCGCCTGCAGCCATTAAGGGCTATGAATAGCTGCGCAAATGAGACTGGAAAGATTTGTGCGGCGCTGCATTATGCCATCGGGGATACGGAGATTACTTCAAAGGATGTTGAAAATGGATAAACGAAATCGTCGTGGAATTATAGCTATTATTGGATCCTGCATGGGAATCCTTTGGTCCGGGGCAATGGTATTTGCCTATCCGGGACTGATGGGAAGTTATTGGAGAGAGATTTATGCTGTTGATGCTGGCGCCACTGGTACAGTGATGACATTATTGCTGTTTTCACTTGGTATTTTTATGTTTTTTGGTGGAAAGTGGCATATGAAACTGGGTACTGGCAAATGTATGCTTATCGGTGCGGCAATAATGGTAGTTGCATTGCTTTGTCTTAACTTTGCCAGGGATATGACTCTTGTATATGCATTTGGGTTTTTAAATGGTGCCTCATCTTGTTTTATTTACGGCCCGGGACTCACAACTGCTCAAAATTGGTTTCCCAATAAGAGAGGACTTTCCACAGGCATATTGAATTTAGTATTCGGAATATCAGGAGCAATTATGGTGCCGATTATGAATGCACTGTTACAGAACTATGGTTACGTTAGAATGAACTATATCCTAATGGCATTGATGGCAGTTACGTTTGTTATTGCATCGAGACTTACAGAAATGCCTGACAAATCCAACATGTCGCTTGAAGAAAAAGAGGCTCATGCCAAGCTTCTTGAAGAAGTAAAAAATGCAAAATCCGGTCGAAAAATGGCTGAGTCCAAGACTGTTGGAGAAGCCCTGCACACTAAACAATTTTGGATCATATGGTTGGTTTGGTGCTTTATGGGCGCCGCCGGAATCTCGATGGTTGGATTATCAGCTGCTTATGCAGTGAAATTAGGATTATCTGCTGTAGTTGTGCTTGCTGCATTTAACTTTGCAAATGGTATTAGCCGTATCATTGCCGGCATAATGTCAGATTATATTGGCCGTAATTTGACAGGCGCCATTACATTTGCTGTAGCTGCTGCAGCATATTTCATGTTACCTAAGAGCACAAGCATTGTAAGTGTTTCGGTTTTGGCGGCTTGTGTTGGTTTTGCATTCGGTACTCTATTTGCTATTACGGCACCTCTTGCAACCGATCTGTTCGGACTAAAGAACTTTGGTATGATTTTTGGACTTATCTTTACAGCATATGGTTTTGTAGGTGGTATGGCAGGGCCTGCTCTTGCGGGATTTGTCCTTAGAATTACGGGAGAGAACTATGCCCCGGTCTTTATATATTTAAGCGTATTTTGTTTGTTGGCAACAGTCTTGATAATGTTAGCCAAACCAAATGAGAAATAGTTGCAGCTATACATGAATTCTGGTGTAAAAAACAATCTCGCATACTTTCAATAGGTCTGAAGGGCAAACCCTGTCATGATTCTTGCTTTAGGGAAAAAAGACGACAGATATGATTTTAAAGACATCGAGAGAAAATCCATCAATGGGATTGCCCAAAGGGGCATTTTTCTATTGCTAAACACAATTTTCACAAACTAATCATTTCTATTTTTGTTTTCTTCGTAAAATTTTTCATAATGCGCCAATTCTCTTTTTAGCAGATTGGGCGTGTCAAGCCCGTAGGGGCAGCGAGCCTTGCAGTGGCCGCAATTGATGCAGTCGTTTATCTTTTCCATTTTCTGATGAAATTCATCAGTCATGAAGTTTTGGTAGACTGCTCTTCTTAGAAGCAGGGAAATTCTCGCGGCGTTAGGAATATCAATATTTGCAGGACAAGGCAAGCAATAGCCGCAAGCCCTGCAAAAGTCGCCCGAAATTTCAATTCGGTCTTTATCGATGTGGGCATAGTGTGTATCATTCAACTCGATGTTATTTTTCTCATACTGCAAGAATTCATCAAGTTCCCAGATGTGCTGCACTCCCCAGATGGGAACAACATTTTCATATTGCCTTAAAAATGCAAACGCGGCCGAAGAGTCTGAAATCAATCCACCCGACATGGCCTTCATGGCAATAAGACCCACATTGTTTTCTTTACAGATATCGATTAGTTTCAAATCCTCTTCAGTCGACAGATAATTCAGCGGAAATTGTATGGTGTCGTAATCGCCTGACTTGGCTGCCGCAATTGCCAGATCCCGCCTGTGATTTGTCAATCCGATATGTCGAATCAAACCTCTCTCTTTTGCTTCCAAAAGTCCCCCATACAGTCCGTCAGGGTCGCTTGGATCGGGCAATTCTTTTGGATTGTGAAGCTGCAGGATATCTACATAATCCGTTTTTAGATTTTTAAGGCTGGTTTCAAGATGCGCAAGCAATCCTTTTTTATCCTTTGCATGGCTCTTGGTAGCAATGATGATTTGCTTTCTTACGCCAGACAATGCATACCCGAGTTTTTCTTCGCTATCGCTGTACATCCTTGCCGTGTCAAAAAAGTTGATGCCATTGTCAAATGCCTTCATCATCAAATCTTTTGCTTCATCAAATGAAACGCGCTGGATGGGCAATGCGCCAAATGCCGTCCTTGAGACTTTGAGCCCGGTCGATCCAAGTTTTGTCTTTTGCATGGTTTTCCTCCATTAATATTGTATGAAAATATTCTACCATATTCATGAAATTAAATTGAATCAAAAAACCCCCATAGTTAATTTCGGAAAAGCATGGGGACGGGGGCTATATCGTTGATTAAATCATGACGTTCAATCAGATAGCACCAGGAACCTGGAGGAAAAGGGGAGCAACAAGACATTTGTTTTATGAGGTTTGCGGAGGGTTTTTCATCAGTATATCGACAAGGAAACCTTGTATGCATGAGAAAAAAAGCATAACTACAGTCAGTACGAAAGCGTACTCAAAACCGAAGTATACTATAAGCATAGGCAAAAGAGAGAGCTTTATACCGCGGGCATAGAGAAAAATCGCTATTGAACCATTGCTAATGCCCTTGTCCATAAATTCTTTCATTAGAGGATACCAAGCATATATTGGACCATGGCTTAATGTGCCAAGAAGCAGCATTGCCATGTATTGAATGAATCTTGGGCTTCCGTCGATAAAGTGCTTCAGTTTCTTTTCGTCAATAAGGTTGAAAAGGAACATGAAAATAATAACCACTGCAAGTATGGGAATTATGCTTACAAAAAGCCTTGTTGCATAGGTGAGTGCCGACATAGTTTTAGAGGAATCAAGTAAAAACAGAAGAATATAAAGGGCGAATACGGAAGCAGGGAAAATCCATATGCTTCTTTTTTTCTTGTTTTGTTTATTATCATTTTTATTGTTTTCGCTCATTAGCTGATTCCTCCAATTATCCATATGGTTGTCATTGATATACATATGGAAAGAATTACGCTTAGTGAATTCCTTATAAGAGTAAAGCGGCCTCCAAGTATTTTGCTTTCGACTGGGATTTGAACGAAACCTACGGTTACCCATGCTACTAAAAAGGATGTGACTGCAAGTAGACTGATTCCCGAAGCGAGCATTTCCTTCCCAATTATATAGCTGTTGATGGAATTTCCGGCAAGTATGCTTCCGAATATTGCTCCGAGTGCGGTGTCAACCAATGGTTTGCCAATGAAAAGAGTTGAAATGGTTTCGAATGATACGAAGGTTTTAATCAGGCTGATAAGCAGAATGACGCCAATCATCATTGGTATGTTCTTCAGAAATCCCTTGCTTGTTTTTATAAAAATTTGTATTTTAGATTTTTTGTTGTTCATACAAGCCTCCTTATAATGTGCATATGCTAATAATAACACAATAAATATAGAAATGCATGGGTACGAGGCTTTTGCTTCAACCGATTGGTTTCATGGAAAAAACTTTCGGTGAGTCGGACACTTAAAGACAAGTGGGAAGGTTTTTTACCGGGAGCTTTTGGCCTTCATCGGACTGGGAGACCATATCGGCGAAAAATGGAAGCGGCTTTTTCCATAAGCAGGTCGTCCGCCGCCGGGACATTTCCCAGGCGGTAGTCAAGGCCCAGTTCCTTCCATTTATATTCCGCCATCTTGTGGAAGGCCAAAAGTTCCACTCTTTCGATATTTTTGAGGCCTTGGAGGAAGAGGGCCAGGGTTTCTAGATCGGTGGCAGTGTCGGTGAGGCCGGGGATAAGAACGTACCGGATCCAGACCGGTTTTTTGATTTCTGACAGGTGCCTGGCGAAGCCCAGGGGATCCGCCAGTTGTACGCCTGTGATGGCTTTGTGGGCTTCCGGGGTTAGGGCCTTGATGTCCAGCAGCACCAGATCTGTCTGGGAAAGGACGCCTGCGGCTTTTACCGGAGAAATGCAGCCGGAGGTGTCGAGGGCCGTGTGGATGTTCTCGCGGCGGCATGCCCGGAACAGAGCCTCTACAAAATCAGCCTGCAGAAGAGGGTCCCCGCCGGTTGCCGTGACCCCACCGCCGGAAAATGCCATGAAGGGCTTATATTTTCGGATGTCCTCCATGAGGGCTTCAACGCTGTATTCCCTTCCACCTTGGAGGCTCCAGGTGTCTGGGTTGTGGCAGTACAGACACCTGAACGGGCATCCCTGGGTAAAGAAGACGTAGCGGATTCCGGGGCCGTCGACGGTCCCGCAGGTTTCAATGGAATGAATCTTTCCGGTTATGGTCATTATAAGAACTCCTTTTGATCAGAATTGTTTGTGGAAGGTTCGGGTTATGACGTCCATTTGCTGCTCTCGGGTCAGCTTGATGAAGTTGACGGCATAGCCGGATATCCGGATGGTAAGCTGGGGATACAGCTCGGGATGTTCTACGGCATCCAGCAGGGTTTCCCGGTCGAATACGTTGACATTGATATGGTGGCCGGATTGGCTGAAATACCCGTCCAGAAGGCCGGTCAGGTTTCCTGTTCGGTCTTCTTCGGTTCGTCCCAGGGCCTTGGGAACGATGGAAAAGGTATAAGAGATTCCGTCTTCTGAGTGTTCATAGGGCAGTTTTGCCACTGAAGCCATGGAGGCCACGGCGCCGTTGACATCACGGCCGTGCATGGGGTTGGCTCCGGGGGCGAAGGGTTCCCCGGCCTTGCGGCCGTCCGGCGTGCTCCCGGTTTTTTTCCCGTAGACAACATTGGAAGTTATGGTTAGGATTGAAAGCGTCGGAACGGAATCCCGATAGGTCTTGTGTTTTCTGAGTTTTTCCATGAAACGCTTTACTACGTCTTGCGCGATTTGGTCCACCCGGTCGTCATTGTTGCCGAATGCCGGATAGGGACCTTCTATTTCGTAGTCCACGGCCAAGCCGGTTTCGTCCCGAATGACCTTCACCTTGGCGTGCTTGACGGCGGATAGGGCGTCGGCGACGACGGAAAGTCCGGCTATTCCGCAGGCTGATGTTCTCAGGACATCCTTGTCGTGCAGGGCCATCTGGACTCGTTCGTAGGCGTATTTGTCGTGCATGTAATGGATGATGTTCAAGGTGTTGATGTAAAGTTGGGAAAGCCAGTCCAGAACCTGGTCGAACTTGGTCAGGACCTCGTCGTAATCCAGGTATTCCGACGTGATGGGGGCGAACATGGGAGCCACTTGAACTCCTGTTTTTTCGTCTCTGCCGCCGTTGATTGCGTACAGAAGGGCCTTGGCCAGATTGGCTCGGGCGCCGAAAAACTGCATTTGCTTGCCGATTTTCATGGCTGATACGCAGCAGGCGATTCCGTAGTCGTCCCCATAAATCGGCCGCATAAGGTCGTCGTTCTCGTATTGAATGGAGCTGGTGTCTATGGAGACCTTGGCGCAGTAGCGCTTGAATGGCTCAGGCAGATTTAGAGACCAGAGCACGGTCAGATTGGGTTCGGGTGCCGGTCCTATTGTGTAGAGTGTGTGCAGGGTTCGGAAGCTGCTTTTGGTGACCAAGGGTCTTCCGTCGATGCCCATGCCGCCTATCACTTCCGTCACCCAGGTGGGATCCCCTGAAAAAAGCTCATTGTATTCGGGGGTTCTAAGGAATCTTACTATGCGAAGCTTCATGACGAAATGGTCCATGAGCTCTTGTACGCCGGATTCGTCAAGAATTCCGAGAGCCATGTCTCGTTCGAAGTATATGTCCAGGAAGTTGGAAACCCGGCCCAGGGACATGGCGGCTCCGTTTTGTTCCTTGACGGCTGATAGATAACCGTAATAGGTCCATTGGACTGCTTCCCGGGCGGTTTCCGCCGGACGACCCACGTCGTCTCCGTAGGCGGCCGCCATGGTTTTGAGCTCTTTTAGGGCCAGAATTTGTTCTGCCAGTTCCTCGCGGAGCAGGACTACGTCAGCTGTCATGTATTCCATGTCAAGCGATTTTTTTTCTTCTTCTTTGGCTTCAATGAGCCGGTCGACGCCGTAAAGGGCTACCCGCCGGTAGTCGCCGATGATGCGTCCTCGTCCATATGCGTCGGGGAGTCCGGTGATTACGCCGGAGCGCCGGGCAGCTTTCATGGCTTCCGTGTAGGTGTCGAAGACACCGTCGTTATGGGTCTTGCGTATTCGCTTGTCGAAAATCTCCATGGTGGCGGGATCTGGTGTGTAGCCGTAGGCTTCAAGAGCGCTTTTGACTATGCGGATGCCGCCGTAGGGCATGATTGCACGTTTGAGGGGCTTTTCAGTCTGAAGTCCCACAATCCGCTCAAGGTCGCGATCGATATAGCCAGGGGCGTGGGCGTCTATGGTGGAGATGATTCTTGTGTCGGCATCGAGAATGCCGTTCGCCCGCTCTTCTTTCATGAGAACCTGAAGTTTTTCCCATAGCTTCAGTGTGCTTTGTGCCGGACCAGCAAGAAAGGCTGCGTCCCCTTCATAGGGCTTGTAGTTCTTTTGTACGAAATCCCGGACATCGATGGCGTTGGTCCACCTGCCGGGAACAAATGATTGCCAGGCTTTTTTCATACTTGCACCTCCGGTTGAAATTGTTGTAGTTGGGTCGATTTACTAATATATACCCGGCCGGCAGGGCACAAACCATGCAATTCATTGCACGTTAAGAGGGGCAATGACACTATTTGTTCAAGCATTGCCATAGTAAAATTGAATACTCCGCTGCAGCCAATCAAACTATTCTATATTCGTTGTATGGGATGGCTTTTTTAATATAATTAAGATGTTCGCAAACAAAATAAAACAAAAACAATTTGGAGGATATAGACTATGAAAATCAACAAGCTCTTTAGTATTCTTTTGGTATTGGTTTTATCATTGGCTTTGGCTGCATGCGGAAGTGGTGCGGAAACACCCGAAGCGGATGCAGAAGCAGCGCAAGAGGCGGAAACAACTGAAGGTGTGGCCGAAGCTGCTCAATTGGAGGATAAAGTTGTCATTTATTCGACCCACAGCGAAGCAATGCTTGAGCTGGTTGCAAGCGAATTTGAAAAAGAAACAGGCGTAGCCGTTGAATTCATTAATCTTAAAGGTGAATTGGCTGACCGGGTTCGCGCTGAAAAGGAAAACCCGCAATCAGACGTAATGTTTGGCGGAGCATCTTCGGTATTCATGGAATTGCAGGATGAAGATTTGTTTGAAGCATATGAGCCGACTTGGGGCAGCAAGTGTGACGGGCTGTATAAAGATGCTGAAAACTATTGGTATGGAACGATTCAAACACCGGTAATGATTTTCTATAATAGTGAAGTCATTTCTGAGGAAAACGCGCCAAAGGACTGGACCGACCTTGCAAGTGATGAATACAAGGATCAATTGGTGTTTAGAAATGCATTGTCGTCTTCGGCAAGAGCAACTTATTCATCTTTGTTGCAACAATTTGAAATGGCTGGAGATCTGGACGGCGGCTGGGGCTACATACAAAAGCTTGACGCCAACACAAAGCAATACTACAGCAGCGGATCACTCATGTTTCAAGCCATAGGCAGACAAGAGGCAGGGATAAGCTTTGCGACACTCAATTCAATCATAGACAACAAAGTAAACAACAAGATACCCCTTGAAGTTGTAAATGCTGAGAGCGGTTCGCCAATAATAACCGATGGAATCGCATTGGTGAAGAACGGTAAAAATCCAAATGCGGCAAAAGCCTTTATCGATTTTGCCGGCAGCGCGAAGATACAGGGCATGCTGGCTACTGAATTCAATCGTATGCCTACCAATCCAGATGCAATTGCAATGTCTCCCCAATGGATGGGCGAGATAGAGATTTCGCCCATGGATGTTGATTGGGCTGATCTGGCAAAAAAACAATCTGAATGGATGCAGAAATGGGATGCGGAATTTAAAGACAATGCCAAAGACCCAAAGTAACATAATTTGATGCGAGGGAACAACATGAATATGGTGACTATCAAGGCCATTGGGAAAAGCTATGACAACAAGCAGGTGTTAAGGGATATAAACTTGTCAATCAGAGAAGGGGAGTTTTTCACACTTCTTGGTCCCTCAGGCTGTGGAAAGACTACTCTTCTTAGAATTGTTGCGGGATTTGTCTATCCCGACAGCGGCCGCGTTATATTCAAGGACCAAGACATAACGGAATTGGCCGCAGAGAATAGGAATGTAGGCATGGTTTTTCAAAACTATGCCTTATTTCCTTTTATGAATGTATATGAAAATGTGGCCTATGGCCTAAAGGTAAGCAAGGTAAAGAAGAATGAAATAGAGAAAAGGGTCAAGTCGTATCTGAAACTCGTCAAACTTGAGGGCTACGAAGACAGAAATGTTTCCGAACTGTCGGGAGGGGAGCAGCAGCGTGTTGCTTTGGCAAGGGCTTTGGTCGTTGAACCGCGTGTATTGCTTTTGGATGAGCCTCTGTCCAATCTTGACGCCAGGTTAAGAGACAAGATGCGTATGGAGCTCAAAGAGATACAGAGGAAACTGGGAATCACGTGCATCTTTGTAACCCACGACCAGAAGGAAGCCTTGACCATGTCTGACAGGATAGCGGTTTTCGACGGGGGACAATGCATACAGGTGGGAACTCCCAAAGAAATCTATTCCAATCCTGTTGATACCTTTGTGGCTACATTCATAGGCGAGACAAATCTGTTTGAAGCGAGAGTGGACAATCGGCGGGCTGCGATAAATTCTTCTTTTGCCCTGTCTTTATCATCAGACAGAAAGGGGAAATTCATATCTGTCAGACCCCAGGATATTCTTGTCAGCAAAAGCAAGATTCAAGAGGAAAACAGCTTTGAGGCGACTATCATAAAGGTAATTGTAGGCGGAGGCTTGGAGGAATACCACTTGCTCATTGGAGACATTGAATTGAGGGCCATAAAACTCAATACCATAGTGGACTTTGAAGGCTTCAGAGAAAACGACCGTGTATGGGTATCTGTTGACCCCGGGGCTGTTCATGTTTTGCGGAAATAGGCAGGCGGTGGAAGAATAATGAAAAGCTCAAACAAGCATATCTCCTTATGGAGGATTTCAACGACTGCATTATTGATGTGGGCCTTGATTGGCTTCATACTTTACCCTGCCTTAAAAACACTGCAAATCAGTTTGATGAAAGACGGTGCGGCAAGCCTTGCCAACTATATTGATTTTTTCAAAATCCCCGCATATTCCTCGGCACTTATGAATTCAATAGTACTGGGCATCTTGACTGTTCTTGTGTGCGGAGTCATAGGAACCTTCTTGGCTTTTGTGGTTCATTTTTTTGAAAATCCCTATGGCAAGCTTTTGGACAAGCTGCTGCTATTGCCGGTGGTATTGCCCGGGCTGATTATCGTGTTTGCATTCGTACAATTATATGGAGAAAGCGGATTGGTCACAAGCGCTGTGCAGGATTTGTTGGGCATTGAGAATATGGAGTTTCGATTTGCCGGCTTATCGGGAATTTTATTTGTACACGCCTATACGCAGTATGTATATTTTTACATGAATGTGTCAATTGCGATCAAGCATATAGACCGTTCCGCCATTGAGGCGGGAAGAAATCTTGGGGCATCCAAGCTTAAGATATTTACATCCATCATTGTTCCATTCATCAAACCGGCCTTGATAGCTTCCGGCATAATAACCTTTATGACTGGGGTTGGATCTTTCTCGGCGCCGAGCATTATCGGAGGAAGCTATAAGGTTATGACAACTCAAATCCTATTGTCGAAGGCAAATAATTTTATGGATATTGCAGCAACGCAAGTAATACTATTGATGGCCGTTTCATTGATTTATCTTTTCATATTCAGATTATATGAAAATAAAAACACCTTCAACTCGTCGGTCAAAGGTGTGGCCTTGAAGCCTGTAAAAATAAAGAGTGGACCGGTCAAAGCCTTGACTGTTGTTTTTTCGGCCGTATTGGCATTGTCCATTTTACTTCCCATCATAACAATTGTAGTCCTGTCTTTTGTAGAACCGGGCACATGGATGATTGATATATATCCGAGCGAGTTTTCCTTGGATAATTATATAAGGATATTCACAAAATCGAGATCGCTGGCACCCTTCCTGAACAGCAGCGCCATGGCATTGATAACAGCAGGACTGTGCATTATTGTTGCTGTGCCCGCCTCATACATTGTTGTCAAGACGGATTCGAAACTCAAAGCTTTGATCGAGATGCTGGTCATGCTTCCCTGGGCTATCCCGGCAAGTGCGATTGGAATCAATATGATCAATGCTTTCAATCGACCCACAATCTTCACAATCAACCGCATACTCGTTGGTGAATATATGCTTTTGCCGATAGCCTACGGAGTATGCCTTTTGCCGCTCATGTTCAGGACAACATCAATCTCATTCCAGAACCTGAATGACAGCTTTATCGAAGCCTCTAAAAGCCTCAGAGCCAAAAGCTTTCAGACCTTTAGAAGGGTGGTTTTGCCAATGATAAGACCTGGAATCGTGGGAGGAACCATGCTTATAATAATTCGAAGCATGGGTGAATATACTGTTTCCGTATTCCTATATACAACCAGGAACAAACCGATCTCAATAGCCATGGTAAATGGAATTTTCGAATATGAAATAGGGCTGGCAATGGCCTATGGAGCATTGGTGGTCATATTGGCCCTGGGGGTAGGAATCTTTGTCAATAAACTAATGAGCTATAGCGGAGCATCAATCTCAACCAAATGAATGATTTGACATTTATGGGGCAGCCCGCGACAAACTGCTGCGGCAAGGCGGCGAAGCTGTAATCGATAAGGGGAAACGAATTTGATGAAAGGCCTTTCTGTTGTTTGACGGAGAGGTCTTTTTGCAAGTTGACAGATTCCGGTTTTGTTTTGCTTTGCAGGACAAGGCCCCTGTCCCCCTATCTTTTAAAAAATCATTTTGAAAAGGAAGGAAGAGAGCTCTGCAAAATAGAAATACTGAATCGGGGGTGGATTCATATGGCCATAAAGATATTTCATACTGCGGATTTGCACATAGGAATGAAATTCAGCAATTACCCTGAACCGGCAAAGGGAATGCTTCGCCAGGCCAGGGTCGATGTTTTGAGAGGCATGGTGGATGTTGCAAACAGAGAGCGATGCAACCTGTTTGTAATTGCGGGAGACTTGTTCCACAATACCACCGGAATACGGAAATCGGACATAAACAGCGTTGTTTCGATACTGGAGTCTTTTCAGGGTGAGTGCGTCGCCGTTTTGCCCGGAAACCACGACTTTGACAATGAAATGGTTCAGCTATGGAAGAGTTTCAAAGCACTTGAATTGGAAAAGATTGTATTTGTGGCCGAGGAGAGGCCTTATCCGCTTGACGAGTTTGATCTAAACGCGGTGGTGTACCCCGCGCCTTGCCACTCAAAGCACTCCGGCAAGAACAATATAGGCTGGATAAAGAGTGCGGCGATGGACGATGGAAAGGTCAACATAGCAATTGCCCACGGTTCCATTGAGGGCGTTTCCCCGGATTTTGAGGGTGAATATTTTCCGATGGAGCAGGGGGAGCTCGAGGCTCTTCCCGTAGAAGTATGCCTTTTGGGACATACCCATGTGAAATATCCGGTCGGAAGAGGAAAAACCGGAGGAAAGGTTTTCAACCCGGGAACGCCGGAGCCTGACGGTCTTGACTGCAGGCACGAGGGAAATGCATGGATAATAGGTGTGGATGATGAAAAGAAGGTTTCCGCAGATCCTGTCGAAACGGGGATATTCCGTTTTGTAGACAAAACTGTCGAGATTCGAGAGAGTGAAGACTATGAAAATATAGAGAGAGACCTGCTTGGCGGAAAGAGCGAAAAAACAATTGCAAGGCTGAAGCTCGCAGGCAGGGTAGACGAGGACGTCCTCAAGGAAAGGCTCTCTGTTTATGAAAGGCTGGAGGAGGCGCTTGTCTGCCTCATGACTGACGATTCGGATTTGGGAGCAAAGATAACCCGTGAAACGATATCCGGCGAGTTTTCGGAAGGCTCATTTCCTCAAAAGTTCCTCTCCCTGCTTGCGGACGACGAGGAAGCTCTTAGAATGGCCTATGAGCTTGTTCTGGAGGTGAAAAAATGATAATCAGAGGATACAGCTGCAAGCGCTTTGCCGGCATCGCGGATAAGAACGTGGAGTTCGGGGAAGGCATGAACGTTGTGCTTGGGCCGAACGAGGCGGGCAAGAGCACAATTGTGGAGGGAATGTATTCCGTACTGTTCAAGCCGAGCAATATCGGAAACAAAAAAACTTCCGACAAGGAGTTCAGAAGCAGATTCATGCCGCTTTCATCAGGGGACAGCATAGACGGCAAGCTTGTCATTTCGAGCGGCGAAGGAGACTATGAAGTCAAGAAGGAATGGGGCGCGGTCATGTCGTCAGAGCTTTTATTGCCCGATTCGGGAATAGTCCGGGAAGAAAGTGTGATTGAGCGAGTGCTTGGCGGCATACTGGGTTTCGGAGAAGGAACCTACAGAAGCATCGTATTTTCCAACCAGAAGCTCATAAAGTCCGCGATTGAAAACATAATAAAAAACAGGGAAGCTACGGACGAAGTGGGATCCTTGCTTAGGAAGGCCATAATGGAGCTTGACGGGATATCGCTCGATGATTTGGGAAGAAAGATAGACATGGAGATCAAATCACTCACCGGAAGGTGGGACATGGACAAGGAGTATCCGGAAAACAACAGGGGAATAAACAACCCCTACTCAAACGGCTTGGGTCATATAGTCACGCATTTTTATAAAAAGGAGAACATCAGCAGAGAAATGCAGTCTGCTTTGGAGATCGAGACAAAAACTGACAAGATCGTTTCAGAGATAGAAGAAACAGAAAAAGAAGTTTTGCAAATGAAGCGGAAAAAGGAAAGCATGTCCGAGATGGAGCAGGATGTTCACACGCGAATGGTTCTGGAGCCCAGACTCGAGAGTCTGAAAAGAGAGATGGCGGCACTTGTGGAAACCAGCAGGGAGTGGCCTAAAAAGGAGCTCCGGCTCGAACAGCTCGAGGGAGAGATTTCCGAGCTTAAAAAGAAGCGAAGCGAACTGGAGAAAGAAAAGGAAAAAGCGGGAAAAGTCCAAGAGAAACGAATACTGGAAAGAAGACTTGAAAGAATAGAAGAGATCGAGAAAAAAGTTCTTGAAAGCGAAAAGGCAGCCGGCTCCATGAAGGATGTTTCGAAAAAGGACATTGAGGATATCGACCGTATTTCACATGAAATTGCAACGGCCAAGGCCAAGATGGAAGCGGGGAAAATGTTTGCAAAGGCGAGTGGAATAAAGAGCGGCATTCGCCTGTTTGCTACAACTGACCTGAACGAGCCCTCGGAATTGATTGAAGGAGAGGAAATAAACGCAAACGGATATAT
>DATFJE010000154.1:0-31200 GCA_035269385.1 Clostridia bacterium | reverse complement strand
GGCCACTTCGTTTGTTGTTACTATCTGTCCGCCTGTCTTGTCTTTCTCCAGGATCAGCGTGCTCATTTTCGCCCTCGCGGCGTAGAGCCCTGCCGCCAGACCCGCTGGCCCCGCTCCGATTATTATTGTGTCGTAAACTTTTTCCATACAAGCCCTCCATTAGTTGATTTATTGTATTTTAATCAAATACAAGTGATATGTTTTTCAATAATGCAAACTATCATTTGCAATATCAATCAATTTATGAAAATACATATGCAACCAAAATATCTGCAATTAAATATGCTGCATCAAACAAAGACGCCAAAATGGGATTGGCGCTGCGCCCAAATTATCTTAAGCTTATTTATAAGGATAATATTGCTTTTGGGATTCAAAGTTCCAAAAATTTCGGATCCAAGACCATTCCATTATAAATCAAATGATGAAATTATCCACCAATTGATCATGTTTGAAAACAACAATTCGCATGGTAACCATTAATGCAAATTTGGAACAACGAACCAAGCAACATTTCATCGGTTTATAAGGCATATTGAAAAAATGTTCAACCTTATTGCGGGTTACAGACACTTTTACCCTGCTTACAAAAAACATTATAGATAATTTATCACACTTTGTCAACACGTTCAATGAATGAACTTGTTTACTTACTGAAGTATTAAATCACTTCTTATTTTAAAACCTTGCAAGTATTGATATTGAATATTCCCGATAATACTTCCGCATTTACTGAATATACTTGCACAAATTAAAACAAGCTGCCATTTGGCAGCTTGTGAATAAAAGCAATTGGAAAGTCATATCAGTTTTTTATTCTGCATGCGTCTACACCTATTCTTACAAACCTTTTAAATTTCTCCACCTCGACCTTTTTATCCAACTCACCTTTTTGTGTGATAAATCGCTCTAAAATTCCACGATACACCAAAACGGTCATCTCATTTATTTCATCAACACACTCTTCTGGAATAATGCCTGCTTTTGCAACAGGATCCAGACACATTCGACTCCGTTCATATATGCTCGATGAATTAAGCATTGGAATCAATTCATCTTCATGTTTTCCATAGTCTTCCGGATAAATAGCAAAATAACCGTCCAGCAACTCTCTTATGCCGCCACGAGGCGTCAAGAAAAATATCGCTTTCCAGATTTCCGGCATATCAAACGAATACATACAGAACAATTCCCATATCTTTATATATCTTTCTTCCGCATTTTGAGCATCTTTTATATAATCATCCAAAACAGCATAATAATCCTTTAGATATTTCACCCCTGTATAGCCAATCAAATGGTCTATGTTCTTGAAATAATTATAAAGTGTCCCTATATTGTATCCTGCAATGTCTGCGACCTTTCGCACAGAGACATTGTCGATCCCTTCTTCTTCAATTATTTCATAAGTCGCATCAATAAAATGCGACATGGTTCTCAATCTCTGCCGTTCTTTTAAGCTCATTTCTATCATTTAATAATCACCTGTCTAGTAAAAGTTTTTTTAATAACACAGTTAAATATACCATATTATTAAAAAAGTATCAAATGACACCCATGTCCATATATTGAGCTGTTGTAATATTCGTCAGTCTTTAATCGCTATGAAGTAAAGACCTGCAGCAACAAGCAACAATGGCCATATGTACCCGAAATCAACCCAATAGAACATTCTGCGCGCAAAAAAGAAAATCCCCAAGAATATCAGCAATGCGCCAATTGCGTTTCTGTTCTTCTTGTTCTTTTGGGAAATATCCGAAGTCTTTTTTTCTTCAAAGTCGTATTCGTCCTCAATCTGGTGCGATTCCGGTTCTTCCGGATTCCAATCCTTTGATTCATGAAATACATTTTCCGGTTCTTCCGGAACTATTATTGCTGCAATTATGTATGCAACCAAACCCGTTCCCCCAAGAAAAATCAATATAACCCATGCCAGCCGTATTATTGTTGAATCCAAATCGAAATAGTCTGCAATCCCCCCGCATACGCCTGAAATGACTTTGTCCCTTCTCGATCGATATAATCGTTTTTCCATTTCCATTCCCTCCAATCATTGCAATAAAATCGAATCCTTCAATTACATAATAGCATAAGCTACCTTGTTGTACAAGGTAGCTTATGCAAAAATATGGGAAGGCGGAGTCTCATCCGTTTTTCCCATATTTCAAGTTCTGCCTTTATTTCAATGAAAGCTTACAGCCCGGCGCTGACTCTTATTGCCGCCTGGTGGCGCGTGTCTTCTTTCCCGTCCATGTGGCGAGTGCTGTTGTTGAAATGCAAATCCACATGCCCATCCATTCCATTGTTTTTCACCGAATCATAGTTATATCCGCTTCCATACCCGTTGCTTCTGTTGGATACCCATACTCTGGACGGTTCGGAATCAAGTCCCGCGTGAGGCATGTTTGCCATTGATGCCGCTATTACTCTTTCGCCGTGAAAAACGAGAACCGGTCTTCTGTCCCAGCTGAACTCTCCACCCCAAGCATCTTTCATCTTTTCACTGTCTGCCTTTGTCAAAGCCTCCACATCAGCGTGGTTGCTGCCACCTGTAACCTTGACATCAAACCTTATTCCTGTATAGAAATCCTGTACTTCAAGGATGGTTTCATTCCTCTCTAGTGTGGGTCTTACCTCTTTCCACCAGTCCAGATACTCTCCGTATTTTCTACTGTTCGAGCTTCTTGATACGACAACTTTCAGCAACTCCAGATTTTCCATTTTTTCAGATGTAGCAGGACCTACTATTCCGTCGGCCACCAATCCATTGGCTTTTTGAAATGATTTTACAGCAGCCTCTGTAATGCTTCCGTAGTAACTTGTATAGCTTTCGTGTTTGAAATATCCGGCCTTGTCCATGGCTTCCTGAATTAAACTAACCGTCTTGCCTTCCGAACCTTGCTTGTAAACTCCGGAAATAGTGAGCGTACCTGCCATTGCTGTGAAAGTCGAAAGCACAAATAAAGCACATACAAACAAAATCCCCACTCTTTTTTTATTCATCTTAATCCTCCGAATCCGTTATATGTCTATTTTAGGCCAATAAATTGACCTGTTCCTAAACATCATACCGTAAACCAAGATTTTATGTCAACCTTTTTATGTAAACCTTATTTTTCCATCAACTCATTTATGGCAATGGATGCGAGCATTATTCCGGCAACAGGAGGCACTGTAGAAATGCTTCCTATTATGTCTTTTGAATTGGAGATGGGTGTTTCCTTTGAGTATACGACTTTAAGATGTTTTGCTCCGCGTTTTTTAAGCTCTTTTCTCATGACTTTCGCAAGTGGACACACACTGGTCTTGTGGATATCCTCGATCTTTAGCATTTCTGGATGGATCTTGTTTCCCGTCCCCATTGAACTGGCGATTGGAATCGAATTGCCGGCGCAAAACTCAATAAGCGCCAATTTGCATGTTACTGTATCTATGGCGTCAATAACATAATCCGGCTTAGCTGCAAGGATTTCATGGATGTTCGATTCGTTTGCCATTACTGGGAAAACGGATACTTTGCAATTCGGATTTATGGATTCTATGCGTGTCTTCATTGCCGACACCTTCGTCTCCCCCACCGTATCGCTTAGAGCGTGTATCTGTCTGTTTATGTTCGATAGATGTATTATATCATGGTCAACAATTCCAATTTTACCAACTCCCGCTCTTGCAAGCGCCTCAACTGCAAAACCGCCAACTCCGCCAACCCCGAAAACAAAGACTTCCGCATCCCTCAATAAATCAAATTTTTCTTTTCCAACCATCATTTCTGTCCGTTCAAATCTTTCCACTTTATGCCACTCCTTCCTTGATTATTTAGCCTTTTATGTTTCCACCTCCATCTTGGAGGTATATATATTATATGAAACTAAAACAACCATAATAACAACAACCAACATAAAAATAATGCAAAGGAGGTGTCATCAATGAAAAAGATACTTTTGCCAATCGACGGTTCCGAAGAATGCAAAGGTTCCTACGAGATGGCTGCAGACTTTTTCCACAAGTACGGATCGGAAATAACAATTCTTTATGTCAATCAGATTATTCCTGCCAACATTGACTATGCAATAGGATCGAATCCAAAATACCACATTTCAAATGTCGATTCCGCAATCGATATGGAAAGTGAAGGCTTGAACCTTTCCGATTCAATACTTAAAAAAGCAAAAAACTGGTTTGAAGAAAGAAATATTCCAGTCGAAACAAAATCGAAAAAAGGGGACCCATCTTCAACGATTATCGATTTTGCCGAAAAAGATTCCTTCGACTTGATAATCATGTGCACACATGGAATGAGCGCAAGCAAAAGGTTCCTTTTGGGAAGTGTAACAAACAAAGTTGTACATTATTCCAAGACTCCAGTTTTGGTTATGCGTTAAAAGAATCTTCAATTGTATGCCTTTCGAACTGCGTGTACAATTCTATCGCAAACCCCGAAACTGCATATGCGATTCCGTCTATCGACTTCACAGGAAGCATGTTGATGGACGTACCTGTCAAAAAAGCTCCATCGAAGTTTACAAGTTCGTTCCTCTTTATTGGATGGACCTTGACTTCGATGCCTTTTTTTGCGCAAAACTCAAATACCTTCATTCGTGTAATGCCAGGCAAAACCTTGTCCGATGGAGATGTGTGCAAAATGCCGTCCTTTAAAAAAAATATGTTCGAACGGCTTCCCTCTGTTATATTACCCTCCCCATCTACAAGTACAACCTCATAAGCGTTCTTTTCCGACCTTTTGTTGTCTACAAGCATCCTCAAATCATTTTCAATTGTCTTTGCGCCGGGCAAAGTCCTGCTCTTTTCCAGTGTGGCTACAGCCACTCCATTTTCGTACAATGTCCTGTCGGGGTAACGGCTAACGGCCTCATATATGATTATCCTGTTATGGATCCCTCCGATATTGTCGCAAATTATTTTAATGTTCCCGTTCGAAACTCGAGCCTGCCTAAGAAATTCATAGATTCTATCGCCTACGTTTTTTATTTTTTGTGGAACTTCAAGATCCAATACTTTAAATGAATTTTCAAGCCTTTCCATGTGCTCCTTAAGAAACAGGGGTTTGCCATAAATAACACGGACAACTTCGTATATCGGTGTGCCCTTTACTTCATATTGTTTTTCCTCTTCCATTTCCATTATCTCACCGTCAATCATTATCATTGCGCCTGCATTATCTTTTATCATTTCTCCAACTCCCGTTTTGATGAGTCCGACAAGCCCATATTGTCGGGTCTGTCAATCTCTCCAACTCTTTTCAGTTTGCTTTCTATTACTCGAGTCCTTGTCTCCGCGCTGTCTATCGAATTGCTGGCTTCCTGAAGTTTCTTTCTTGTTTTCTTCAGAATTTCGCCGAATTTACAAAACTCCTGTTGTATTGAACTTAAGATTTCCCATATTTCATTTGAATGCGCCTCTATTGCAAGCGTATTGAATCCCATTCTCAGACTGTTCAGGAAAGCCGACAGGGTGGTCGGTCCTGTTATGGTTATGTGATACTCCCTTTGAATTTCTTCGAATACGCCCGGTGTTCTCAGCACTTCCGCATACAAACCCTCAAAAGGCAAAAACATGACTGCAAAAGGTGTCGTTTCGGGCGGATGGACATACTTGTCTCTAATATCTTTAGCATACCTCTTTATTACAGTCTCCAACCTTTTTCTGCTTGCGCCTATTTCGTCGACATCACCAATCTCGTACGCATCAGAGAGTTTCACATACTCTTCTGTTGGGAATTTTGAGTCTATGGGAAGCCATATGTCTCCGGCATTTTTGCTTTTACCCGGCAATTTTACGGCGAACTCGACATAGCCTCCCTTCTCCGGATGTGTTTTGACATTTTTATCATACTGCTCCGGAGCCAATATCATTTCAAGAATCCCCTGCAATTGATATTCGCCTAAAACTCCTTTGGTCTTTACATTGGCAAGCACCTTTTTAAGGTCTCCAACTCCTGCCGCCAACGAGCGCATTTCACCAAGGCCTTTCTGGACCTGCTCCAAATTTACGCTTACCGACTTGAACGATTCCGAAAGCCTTTTCTCCAAAGTGCTGCTGAGTTTTTCGTCGACGGTCTCCCTCATTTTTTCAATCTTCTGGCTGTTGTCAATACGAATTCTCTCCAGATTTTCATCAATCTTGTCTATAACCTTTCCAAGTTTTTCATCGTTGCTGTTTCTTATCCTCTCGATAAGCATTGTGAACGAATCATACTGCTGTTTTTCCATGGACATGTTTTCTCCAAGCCGCTTCAGCAGCGAATCTTCGAATTGTTTTAGACTCATACTCATTTCCATCCGGTTGGCCGCTATGTCGTTCTTTAATCCCATCTCTATCCTGGCGCTATTCTGTTCCTGAAAATCAATTTTCCCCGCCAATGTTTCGAAATTCATTTCCTGTTGCAAATTTTTTACTTTCCCAAGAAGGTTAATCACTATTAAAAGTAGAATTATTACAATTGATGCAATTATCGTTATGATCAACAATGGATTAGAAATTATTTCAGCCATTACATCCCCCTTTCAATCATTACCATTTTAACACAAACAAATGTTCTGTACACCAAATTGACACTAAAATAATTGCAGTCATGACATAATGAAAGCATATATATGCAAGGAGGAAACCTATGACGAACTCCCACATGGAAAGATACAATATTTTAAATACATACAAGGATGACAATTATCAAAAAATCACTCTCGCAAGCGAAAAAGAAAATCCGGAAAACATTGTCCTCCTTAACGTAATCAAGAAAGAGTTTCTTCCTGATGCCGATTCGCTTGACAAATTCAGGAATTGCATCGAAAGCCTTGTCTTTTCTGAAGAATACGATGATAAAATAATTTTGGCTACTTCTTATAAAAAAGGCTTTCCAATTTCCAAATACATACAATATTACAATCCCATACTTAAAACAAGAATAAATTTCGTATACGAGTACCTCAATAAAATAACCGATTACGATTGTCTTGACATTAAACCTGCCAATTCGCTGATAAATGAATCTCAAGTCATAATCGAAAGAAATGCTGTCAAATTCAATGACTTGCTTGTCATTGACGATTTTTTCGAAAAACCCGGCGATTTCAAAGATATATGCAAAACAGTACATAAAACATTGACTCTTTTCATTTTCGGCGAATTGCAAATTCCGTCAGAAAAACTAAAGGGATTACCCGACGAATTGAAAAATTTCCTTTTCGACCTGAAAGGCAACAATAGAAAATATTTGTCTATAAAGGATATTTTCAGAGATTTCAAAACTATTTATCTATACAACCTATATCTCGACGATGCAAATTCTGAACTTCTGATGAAAGATGTCAGAGATTCGGTGAAATCATCTGATGAAAGGCCTCTTCCAATATACAACCCCATAAATGCATTCGGTATGGTTTCAGACCCTTCAGAAAAATCGTTGGATGAAAACACTTCACCAAATATTTCGGACAAAGTCGAAGAAACTTTTTCCAATGAAAACGATGAAAATGTCAAGCCTGCCGATGAAGAATCTTACATGGATTATATGGATGAAATGGACGGCAATGAAGAAAACCTTACAAGCGAACCAATCGATGACACTAATGACATTCCAGACAAAAATTCATACGACCAAGAAAACGCTTCAATTGATGAAAGCAATGATTACGGCAATAACAATGAAAGTGACGACCTCCTTTTGGACTCAAGCTTTTACGACTATGAAAAAGACTATGAAGATCTTTTCAATTCCAATGAATCAAAGGATAAATCCACCAGAAAGCCGGATGAAAATAAAAAAAGCAAAAGGGACAGAAATGTTGTGGCAATAATTCTTATCGCCGCTATCCTTGGAATAATCCTGACTGTATGCAGCAAAAACAATTTATTGTTCTTCAAGGATGACCTTCCTGTCGCATCATTCGAACACGAGCGTCTTTACGATGAATGGATATTCCAGCTCGAAGATGCTGAAATAGATATACAATCGTACGAATGGACTGTAAAGCAAAATGGAAAAGATGTATTGGCAGCAAGCGGACCGGTGTTCAAGTTCAATGAGTCGTTTCTTGAAGAAGGAGAGTTCACCGTTTACCTTTTGATAAAAAATGATGACGAAAACTGGGAAAGAACATATTCAAACAACTATTACAATATAGTAAACGACATAGATTCAATAAACATCGATTCCAATCCCGAACAGATAAAAGAACAGTTCGATTCCCTTTCAGTTGAGTATCCTTTTGAAGATTCTATTTCTAAAGACGACACCGTATTCAGGAACGGCACATATTCTCTTAAAATCGAGAGCCGCAATTCCAATGAGGAATCCAAATTGACCATAAGCGACCTTGTAATGGACAATAATTCTGTAATATCGATGTGGGTTCTTTCAGATTCAACCGAACCGTTCAAGGTTCAGCTTTTGGGCTACAACGGCAAGACACAGGCTTTCAAAAGAAGCGTAAATTTCAAGCCAAGCAGCAAGAATTATTGGGAGCTCCTCAGTGTCAGCCAGGAAACAAACGATGTCGACAGAATGGAGATTATATTTTCAAACATGTCGTCAAGGATATGGATAGACGATTTGGACATCAACTCGTATAAGTAAAAAGTGGAAGCAGTTTGCAGCGGTCAGTTTGCAGTAAAAGATTAAAGGCAGAAAAAAAGTAAAAATTATTGCAAGGCATTTGAGTTCTGAAGGCATTTGGGGTTTAAATGCTTTTGTATTTCCTGACAACTGATTACAACTAGCAGCAGGCAGGAAATGCTTAAATACAAAAGACAATAACAGATGTCAGAAAAACAAGGAACCAAAAATAAAAGCAAGGGCAAAAGCCCGGATAAATCCCATTATACGGAAAATATCCGGGCTTTCTTATATTTTTTCAATTATGCATCCTTTTTATTTGAATCTCGAATTCTTTAAACGTCTACAACCTTGGGAACGCCGAACAAAATCTTGTAATCACCGAATTCATCGAGTTCGTCCACATCGTATCCGATATAGCCATTCTTTATCAGATTTTTCTGCAGGTCTATCTCTGTGTTGTTTACAACGATGGTCTTGCTGTATCTCTTTACCATGTCGTCATTTCTGTCCCTAAACAATATATATCTCATTTTTCCGTCTATCTCATCAGCTATTTTTCCATACTTCCTCTTGATTTTCTTTATTACGAAGCCTGACCTTATCATATTTTTGAGGCTGTAGTAATTTATCGGCGAAACCGTTGAAATGAGATATCTGTATTCGGTTCCCCGGAGCTGCTCAAGGGCATGCTTCATTGTCTTCCTCTGCAAGCGGTTACCCCTGTACTCGGGATGTACAATTGTAGATGTGAAATTGACCACTGAATCAAGTTCTTTTCCTTTTAATTCAATATCCCTTCCATAATTCGCCTCTGTCCTTTTCGGAAAAGATATGTAGCGATAAGCTCTAAGCTTGCCTTTCACAAATACACCGAAAATCATCGCCCCATTCTTCATGTCTTCGAGTATGTCCTCTTTTTCATCGGGTGAATAAGCATCTGGAGATTCCAATCCCGCCATTATTTCCGATTCAAGGGTTTTCATCTCATCAACGTCATCCATGTCAAGCTTTATTATTGAAAACGGTTCAAATTCATGACCTTCCTCAGTCCTTCTCTTTATGTAGCCTTCCTCTTCCATTATTCTGTTCATTAAACCAGCTCCTCATGATTTACTATTCACTAATATATGGCTTGCATAATCCTTGGCTGCACTTTTTATTCCGGGATAATTGACGACAGTTCCTGGATCGTTCGCTATTGCAGTCAATGCGAAATTGGGTGGAAGCTGTATGTTCTTGTTCACATTTAGGCTTCCTATAAGCTGTCTTGCCACTGAATCGTTCCCTGAATTGCCTGAAACAATTATTGCAAAAAGATTTTTCTTGTCGAATTGGGTCTTTCTGTACAGTACGGTAAGCCTGTTTATTATTGCCATGAGCTTTGCCGATATGGCATCATTGTAATTGGGACAAATCCAAACCAAAACGTCCGCCTCTTCTATCGCCGGCAATATCTCATTTGTTATTGCACCTCCATAGTAACAGCTGTCCTGTTTCCCATAGTGAATGCATTCTTTGAATGAGCACCCTCTGCAATCCAGGATTTGGCCCGATTCCACGTGCAATTCTTCTATTTCGGCCCCAACAATATTTTCTTTTACCATCCTCCAGAGCATCAATGTGTTCGATGAATTTCTCAAACTTGCATGAAGCGCCAGTATTTTTGGTTTTTTTATGGTTTCTGGTTCGTATCTGTCAAGCTTTTCCACCAATTCCCGAGATTTTGCCATGCATATGTCATGAAGCGACATGTCCATATGTTTTTTCCATGTTTCAAAATTCATGTATCCCTCAATGGATTCGACAAGGGGATGTCCCGGGAAACGGCAACCCGCCCTGTTCAGATTGAATATCATGCTTTGAGCTGTACTTTTTGTATTGAATTGTGAGTTGCTTCTAAGCATCAGCACTGCCGTGCTGTTTTCAAGCGCTCTTTCTCCCCTGGCAACCAACGTGTTGACTATCTCGAATAAATCCTGGCAATAACCTGCACAATCGAGCTCTGCTGCCAAGATTATCTTTGAGTTGCTTAAATCAGGCAAATCCATTCCACTTGGGATTTTAAGTATGTCAAAACCCTCAGTCGAGTATTCCACCATTTCTTCCAATACGGCGGAAGTTTTTTTTGATTGTATTAAAATTATCGGTCTATTCATATAATTCCTCCAGCATTTCATACGTTTCATAAAGTTTTTTCTTTAAAGAAGGCGGCAAAACTACTCTTTCGGGCTCTATCCCCATAAGGCTTCGCCTGTTTTTTGAACCCATGAATACGCCTCCTATGAAATGTGTGCTGTGGTGCCATTCACCCCTTAGTGTGGCAAGTATTGACAACGCACCAGATGAAAGCGCCGGAGCAACGAAAGGCTTGAAACCCGTTTCGCGAATTCTCAGGTTTGCATGTTTTGCCGCTTGGGTCAGTTCATCGGAAAGTTTCTCGTCATAACCGCTTATGCTGTTTGCAATCAAAAGCCCTTCCCCGTGTGGTCCAAAGGCTCTTCCCTGCATCTCGTATCCTTTTGTTTCTTCTCTAAACATGGAATAAAAGCGCGCTCTGGCATGCATTACACCCAATCCGTATCCTCTTATCTGGTCTGTTCCAAGGCCCTTGTAATCCATATTCCCATTTTTGTCCGTATTGGAAACGTCCCATGCCTTCCTGCATAAAAGGTCCACTGGATCTGACACAACTGCGAATATTCCCTTGAAACCCATTTCCCTAGCCATTTTCGCATAGATTGACAATATTGCCGCATTGCCCTCGAACTGTACCATCCTTACATCTTTTTTCTCGTCTCCCACCGGCGGAACTCCCCGACTGGCGCAAAATACAAACACATCGCAATCAAATAAATCCGCTTCATCTATTTTTTTTATTTCAGGAAAAGGCATTCCTCCTGACGGTCCGTAAATCTGTGATGTTTCATAATACCATCTGTCCTTGTTTGACGGCTTTGGGTCATAAATTCCTACGCTTTTGACAATATCTCCTCCCAAAAGCCTAAGTCCGGTCAAGAGGGTACCCCCCACATCGCCCAAGCCGACAAGATTTATTCTGTAAGGTCCGTTGGTATCGGTATGAATGCAATCCGTCCAATCAGGATATGAAGTGTTTACCGATTTTACGAGTCCTTTTTCTATTCTTTCCAAAATCCAGTCGGGCCAATCGGGATAATCCCGCTTTGCAGGTTCGTCAAACAAATCGACGGTTTCATTTTGGGTGTCCACCAAATCCGGGTGGTTGAGCAAAAAGCTCCTCCTTGTTTTTCCCAATGGTGCACTCGACAAATAATATAGAGCATCCCCTTCTTTCTTGGCGAGCTGTTCACCGACAGGCGCCAGGCAATTCTCCTTCATTTCTTTTTCCGTGAAAAGCACCATTCCATCATATTTGTAATAAAACATGTCAGCCCCCCTATTTCTCCGTTATTATCCTCTTAAGCTTTTCGAGTGTCTCCATGTCGTTCAACAGATAAGTCGACGGGCTCAAGTTCAAGTCATGATGCATGTCCCTTCCATGGTCTGGAAATCTTGGAGACATGAAAACTTCTGCCAGAGCTGCCATTGTTAAGCTTCTCTCGTTGACTATCTGATAAACTTCCTCTATTGTTGTCACGATTTCATGAGCATTTTCCAGGCATGTTTTTGACAATTCATATACCGCCTGCTTGGATGCTCCCCTTATATAGTATGGCGACATGAAAGGCAAAATGAGATTCACCGACGGAATCATGTTCCTCTCGTGATATTCCCCTCTCCACAAAGTATCTCCTCCAAGAAAAGGATATAGTGAATTTTCATTGAACCATGTCTTCAGCCTCGGTATGAAATAAGCTGTTTCAACATCCCTGTTTTCTATTTCCATCAGTTCTTTTCCACGTCCCGATAGTATCCCTACAATTATCTTCTTTACCTCTATGTTCTCTTTTTCGAACAGAGGATTTACAACCTTGAATCGATATCCTTTGTGAAGCAGATCGTCTATAAGGAATACCGGGCGATTGAAAGAACGGATTATTTTAACTTGGTTTTCCAATTCAACATAGTAGGGATACGCCTTCATCTCATTAGTCTTCATGAAAGGTTCGAAGTATCTCTCTGTATGCATTGATTTGGTTACGGTATTTGGAACTATCTGACCGTTCAACACCTTTCCGAAAGGCACACACATGTTTTCACCGGTCTTTTTGGGATAAACCGGATTTACGCTGACTCCATTTTCCTTGCATATCATCTCAATCATTTTGTCATAAATCATATTCCTGTCGAAAGAAAGCATCAGATGTCCAGGGTATAGTCCTGTCAAAGACTTGAGAAGCTTTTTCCTTGCTTTCTCAATGGTCTTCTGCACCATAGGATGGCTTTGATACGGCTCTTTTATGGATTTGCTCGCATCGAGTGTTATTATGCTTGGAGATATCATTTTTACTACAAAGACACTCCTGTCGCCTATACTGTACGGCACCCTTTGGAAGCCATTCAGAACGAGGATTTCATGAAGCTTTGACGTTTCATGCTCTTTGAATTTATTGTAGTATATCGCGTAGCTGTAGTCCTTCTTCAAGCAAACTCCCAAAGTTTCAGTCAAAAGGATCTGGCTGTATGTTCCGTCTTTTCTTGTTGGATCCAGGAAAAGGCCGTCAATAATTATTATTCGGCCCATGGAATTCTCACGGACGTATTCAGAAACCCCGTCATGCATAAATTCCTTGTAAAGGCTGCTTGATTTCACCAAATGGAACAAAGAAAACGCAATTATCCTGTTTTCATCGTTCAAATCCCTGATAAGTATTATCTTGGGGCTGTTTTCCATAGTGAAAAGCTTAAGTTTCTGAAATGCGTCCAGGCTGTCGTCAAAAAAGCTGTTTGACAACTCTTTCAGGAGCTCGCCATCGAATTCGGTAAGCAATTCCACCTGCTTTGATTTGGTCCTCATGATTGTCTTGTACTGGGGTTCCCTTCTGTACAAACCCTTTTCATAAATATACTTTTGAGCCATAGGGTCTATCAAATTGGATATATCCCTCTTTTCATCTATGTTCCTGCGTATCAATGTTGAGCTTATGTCCTCGTATTCAGGTTTCAGAACAAGTCGCACCGCTTCGCCTTTCAAGCCTTTGCATGCCTCGTCCAGTCTTCGGTCATCCTCAACCGACTCTATAAGTCCCTTCCTTTCAAAAATTATATGGTTGAAAGAGCGAATCGGACCGTCTGCTTTGTAAGCGCTTGCATTCATAAGCACGTCGCTGCCTATAACAAGATAAACCTTGGAATCTTCGAATACTTCAGACAGTTTTTCGAGGTCTTCAGGATTCGCAATGTTTATCGGTCTGTTCTCAGGGAAAAGATATATTCCAAGTTCGTCCGAAACAGACATGCGAATTATATTCCTACGGATTAAATTCGGTTGGGTTCTTTTCGACCATGAAAATTCATCAACTGCAAGATATACCTCATACCCCATGTCCCTTATCTCTCTCGCAATTTCCTTGTGGCTGAGAGAAAACGGGTCGAATGTCCCGGGAAAAAACGCTATTTTATTGTTCTTGTTTATATGCATGCCTCCGAAGAGATGGGTGTAGTCCGATATGAATCTGTAAATGTCATTGAGCCCTGCTGCATTCGTAAGAAAAAGTATGCTTTCATCCTTGGCGTCCAAATCGAGAAGAGTCAAAAGCTTTTTGGCTATAAGTTCGAAAATCCTATGCGTTTTTTGCAGGTCCAAACCATTCGATTTGAAAATGTTTTTTCCAATGACCCCGAAAGCCACATACTTGACCCTTTGATTGAAACTTACAATCCCGTTCATCAATATTCCCAGAAGCCTTATCTGTCGGTTTTCAAATGCCTCCCGATTCTCCGGGAAGTGTCTCCTGTATTCAGCGTAATTCTCTATAGTCACGCCTATCGTTTCAAAAAGAAGGGATTCGATTTGAGGATTTGCGCTTTTCGCTTTTATGACCATGTCGTCAATAAATTCGTCAAGTTCAACCGGCTTCAAATACAACACCAGTCTTCCAAGATATGCGGGTATATACTTTGTAAATTGATAATTTTCTATTTCAAGCGCACGAATCAATTCCACTGCAATGTCATTTCGCTGGTCAAATGAAAGATGGTGAAAAATTTTCACCAAAGACTCCCCCGCCTTGTTGCGCACAGTTGGGCTTGCAGAAACCTTGAGAAGGTTGCAATAATGCATTGCCGTATGAAGACCGTTCTTCTCCATATCCTCCATGGTTTTCTCAAGCATCACCTCTACATGTATCTTCTTGATTATCCAAGGGGTTGCAGTCTTGAGATTGCTTAGGAAGAGATATGAAAGCTTTTCATCGTCCTTTTTTTTGTGCGATTCAAAGACTTTGACAACTTCTTCAGGCATTCCCATCCCCATTGCGATTCTGAGATTGAGGAAATTTTCAGCAGGCAATTCAGAATATCCGAACTTGTCATGGATTTGTCTTTTGAGCCTGTCAAAAAACGGATTGGAATCCTCTCCGCTATCCAAAATGTTTTTTACAGCATCTTTTGCCGACACCCTGATTTGAATATCATCGTCATAAATGCATTTTCCCAAAAATTTATATGGTTTTTCAACATCTTCATACTGGCACGAACCTAGCCCTATCCTTTTAAGTATTTCTATGAAATACATGCGCTTGTTGACGCTTGTTTCTTTTTCAAGCTGCGCGCAGATTCCGGATACGGTTTCAAGATAGTTTTTCTTTTGCATCGGCCTGCATCTCATAAACAGCGACTCAATCATCTTGCGTGCCGAATAGCCTATCCAATACTGATGGACCGGTACAGTCTCGATGTCGGGATACAATGCCATTTGAAGATACTTGTCGAAAATCTGGTAGCTTGAAATTTCTGGAGGATTTATCCTTACACTTTCCGGAACCTCCTTTCGGTACTCTTCATCCAATGTGGCAATGAGGACACCCATCAGCGACGCGCTCTGGTTTCTTATATCGTCCTCGCTGTGTGTAAGCTGATCATACAAAAAATTCAAAGTGGAAAGCTTTTGCTTTTGGGTCAAGTATGTCGAATATTCCTCAATAACATTGAGGTATCCCCTAAGATTGTTTATATCCGACTCGCTTCTGGCATGCTCAAGAATTGCGTTCAATGACGATTCATCCCTCAATGAATGCATCAGCTTTATGTTGTGGTCTATAGAGCGCATCTTTATGCTCTCTATTATAGAATCTCCTTGGAGCATTGCCAGATCGCTTTTCCTTTCCAATCCCCCGCTGCTTAATTCAGCCGGCGACTTTTCAACATCAAGCTCCAAACCCTTGCTCCGCATGAAGGCCTGAAAATCCTTCAGTTTTTTGTATACTTTGTCATACCTCTTTCGCTTCATGCTGTCGACATTGTCAAGCTTGCCCAGAATGACGCGGAAAGACTCATCGAGAGAATACACATGCATATCCGTAAGGCTTCCCTCGACTTTTTTCTGTTTCACCCTGAAATCGCTGTATATGAGCACCAGTGATTCTATTGGAAGCGCTTCAAGCTCCAAATCCCAGGTCGAATGGTTCACCGCGATGTTTCGGATGTATACTATATCATGCTTCTTGAACCACTCGTCAGTATAATAATAATGCAAATACGGCACTCTTTTCATTTCCAAGCCCTTGCATCCGTATTTGCCTATATCGTGGCCCGCCGCCGCTCCGGAAACCCTGCCCAAATCTATCGCAACTCCGGCTTCCTTGAGTTGTCTTGCTATGAAAAGAGCCAAATAGTGCACTCCCAATATATGATCCAAAGTGCTGTATCCCAACAATTCCTGATTCAGCTTCATCATTTCGTAGACATGGTCACTTTTGAATACGTCCATGAACTTTTCGTATTCATAGCTGTTTTCCAAATCCTTTATTTCAGTCTCTTTCAAAAATTCAAATGCGTATTTGCTCTGCCATGTTCCGTCATCTGATTCCTTTTGACATTGTGCGACTGCCGACAAAACATCAATATACAATTCAGAGGCGCTGTCGAGTTCGTTGTTCATTTCTATCTGGACGGCATTTGGAAATGATTTTTCAAGTGCATGCTGATATATGTAGTTAAGCCAATCCTTAGGCTCGAAACCACCCGAAAAACCAAGCATTATCTCCTTCATTAGGGAAAGTACAGCCTGGCATGTATAGTCTTTCTCTTTCTCTATCCTCTCAAGCTCTGCTCGGAAAACACCGCCACGTATTTTTTCCATGACCATGGATTTGATGCGGTTGTTCAATGATGGATTGCTGTTTAGATTCGATTCTATAATGTTTTCTATGCTTTCAAATAAATTTTCCATGCCTTTCCTCCCCAATCCATTACTTTATAATTGCTAATCAAGACATCGATTCTAATTCATTTATACCTTGTTTTCTTTACCGCAGGGATTTTCATCATCGACCTCCGTGTCGCTTTCCTTTCCCTTGAAAAACTTGAATGAATGGTAAATGGAATTTATTTCACCACCAAGCATAAGTACAATGCTGCTCATGTAAAGCCAGACCATTAACACAACCATTGCGCCCAAACTGCCGTAAATCAATGTATAATTACCAAAGTTGTTAACAAACTCAGAAAACAAAACCGATAGGGCAACCCATCCGATCATGGCGAAAAGCGTCCCCGGTATCACTTCTCTCCATCTGTCGTGCCGGTCGAATGAAACATAATAGAAAAACGAAATTACAATAAAGAAGAAACCTATTATGAATGGCCATCTATAGGCCAATAGTATTTTCACAAATCCCAAATCCAGGCTGAATGTATATTCAATAAAATGTACGAAATCCTTGCCCATGCTCGGAAGCGTCAATGCAAATGCTATGGCCATCATCAAGGCCATTGTGTATATAATTGAAAGAACCCTCTTCCTCCAAAATTTTTTCACCGATATCACACCATAGGCCCTGTCCATGGCTTGTCTCAATGCATGTATGCCTCTGGACGCCGACCATATTGTAATAAGTGCCGATATGGAAAGATAATTTATATTTGCCTGCGGAACAAGGTCAGAAACATAATCATCCATTACTGTCACCACTTCATTTGGAACTATTTTGGCGATTCCGTCAAAAAATCCGCTATAGGACATAGATAAATTGGAAAGAATTCCAAATAGAAATATCATGAAGGGAAAAACCGACAAAACAAAAAAATATGCCATTTGGGCTCCATATCCAAAGATATTGTGTTCGCCAACCCTTTTTATCAGTTCCCTCCATGCGAAAGCGTAAAATTTCTTTTTTCTCAACAATTCAATCGACCGCCTTCAAGTATCAATGTCTTCAAACATTCTCATTGTGCCTGAATATCTCCATTTCAGAAACAAGTTTCTTGTAGTCTTCCTCCATAAGGGACTGCGGTCCATCGCTGAGCGCCTTTTCAGGATTATTGTGAACCTCAACCATTATTCCATCAGCACCGCATGCCAGCGCAGCCTTGCTCATAGGAAGCACCAATTCCCTCAAGCCCGTGCCATGGCTGGGATCAACAACAACAGGCAAGCCTGTCTCTTTTTTCATTATAGGCACAGCAGACAAATCCAAAGTGTTTCTTGTATAGTCCGAAAATGTTCGTATTCCTCTTTCGCATAAAATAATATCACCGTTTCCGCTTGCCGCCAGATATTCAGCCGCAAGTATCCATTCCCTCAGCGTAGCGCTCATTCCCCGCTTCAGCATGACCGGTTTCCCTGTTTCCCCAACAGCCTTGAGCAATGCATAGTTGTGCATGTTCCTCGACCCTATCTGAATCAAGTCTATCTGCTCTACAAGTCTGTCAATATGATTTTGATCAAGAATCTCCGTAACAATTGGAAGACCTGTCAGATTGCCGGCTTCCTTTAAATACTCCAAGCCTTCCCATCCAAGTCCTTGAAAATCGTAAGGACTTGTTCTTGGCTTGAAAACTCCGCCTCTTAAAAATTCGGCACCTGCTGATTTTACTATTTGAGCAATTTTTATTATCTGTTCTCTCGATTCAACTGCGCAAGGACCGGCTATCCTTACAGGAACATTTCCACCGCCGATTGCAACTCCCCCCGCAAACACAGATTTGTCAGTCCCGTCAATATGAAAAGTCATCAACACCATCTCCATCTCTTTTACCTTTTATCTCAATGATAAGCCTATGGGGCAGACAAACAAGTATCTCCCCGGGAGAATCTATTATACCGTCGCGCACACACACCTGGTTATGACAATTCGAATATTCCATGTAAAGGCCGTTTTTATCGATTACTATTCTGTTGACGCCAAATTCCGTTTCAATATTTATTTCCTTGACAAAGCCATCTGTCCACTCGAATGACTGGTATACTTTACCATCAACTTTAATTTCAACTACCCTTATGTCTACAGGCCTTTCCCTGTAAATGCCCAAAGCAAAAAGAGAAATCGCAGAAACCACAAGCAACAATATTATTATGATAAAATCCATTTTCTTCATGGAGTCCAATCCTCCGATTTTTTTGCTTATAATACACAATTCTAATATAATAAAGCTACAATGTCCAACTTGGAGGCCTTTATGAAAACAAATAAACGTTTATTGATTTTTATCATTCTTTTGCTTGCTGTAGTTTCATTTTCAGGCTGCGGCGAAAATTCCGCAAGCGATTTCCCGGCAACTGAAACGAATCTTTTTATGGGTACCGTTGTACAAATAAAAATATACGATTCGGCCGATGAATACATCTTCGACAAAGCCTTCACAATAATTGAAAACATCGAAAATAAAATGAGCCTTAATCTTCCTGACAGTGAAATAAGCCTCATCAACCAATCGGCCGGCGAAAAACCGGTCCATGTTTCGGAAGACACCTATGAAGTGATTGAAAAAGCAATATACTTCGGCAAAATTTCCGGCGGGACTTTTGACATAACAATAGGCCCTTTGGTAAATTTGTGGAACATCGGCAAAGAAAACGCAAGATTGCCGGATCAATCTGAAATTGACGAAGCGCTATTGCACATAGATTATTCAAAAATCGAATTGAATCCTGATGACAAAACGATATTTCTCAAAGATGCGGGAATGATGCTTGATTTAGGCGGAATCGCAAAAGGCTATGCTGCCGATGCGCTTGCCGAAATGTTCGATAATGAAGGCATAGAAAATGCAATAATCAATCTGGGTGGAAACATTTACGCCCACGGTCAAAATCCAAACGGAGACGACTGGCATATAGGCATACAGAATCCGGAAGCCGAAAGAAGCGATTATATAGGCATTGCCAGTGTAAGCAACAAGTCTGTAGTAACATCGGGAATATACGAACGTTACTTCGAATCTGGAGAAAATTCATACCACCACATACTGAGCCCCTTCGACGGATACCCTTTTGAAAACAGTCTTTCTGCAGTTTCAATAATTGCTGATAAATCAATAGATGCCGACGCTTTTTCAACAACCGCATTTGCACTCGGACTGTATGACGGGCTTGAGCTTCTTGAATCTTTTCCCGGTGTAGAAGGAGTATTCATAACCAGGGACTTCAAAGTTTACACGACACCAGGGCTTAAGGATTCCTTTGAGATGTCTTCCGGCGAATTCACTCTGTCCAATTGAAAATCAAGCGTTTCAATTTCATAATACCCAAAAACACAAAAATGAAAGCCATTTCAGGGCTTTCATTTTTGTGTTTTCTGGCTTATATCAATTATTGTTTTACCCTATTGGCTCAATATCCTTTTTTTACATCTACAATATTTACCATTTCACCCTCGCCTGATGCAAATACTTTTAGATTCTCTTTGAAAATCCCGTACGCTCTTTCCATGTAGTTAGGGTTCTCTCCACATATGTGAGGCGTCATTATAATATTGTCGAGACCCCATAAGGGACTTTCCTCAGAAAGCGGCTCCTTGTTGTAGACGTCCGTCACTACACCTTTTATTGATTTTGACTGAAGAGCCCTTATCATGTCTTCTTCGTTTACCGTATTCCCTCTTCCCATGTTTATGAACACAGCAGTATCTTTCATTGCGGCAAAATATTTTTCATCAATCAGATTTATTGTACTCTTTGTGGATGGAAGAAGATTTATTACATAGTCGCTTTCCTCAAAAACCTTAGCCATGTCTTCTCTTTCATATGCGCAGTCCACATATTCTGGCACATTTCCGCTTGAACTTTTTACAGTCAAAACATTCATTCCCAGAAATTTCGAAACCCTTGCTATTTCTGTCCCTATGCTCCCAATTCCGATTATTCCGACCGTAGATCCGTGTATCTGTCCCTGCGAAACATTCCTGTCGTATTTCCCCTTGATTTGATTTCTGGACATTACATGAAAGTTCCTTGCCATCATAATCATCGCCGCAACAGCATACTCTGTCATATGGATTTTATGGATTCCCCGACCGTTTGTAAGCAAAATGCCCCGATTTGCCATTTCTGCCATTGGCATGTGGTCGACTCCAGCACTGAGGCTTTGAACCCATTTTATCTGTTTTGCCGATTCAAGCATTTCCTTAGTGAACCTCAGACCAAACAATACATCCGCATCCGGAAGTTCCATCATAAGTTCCTCTTTGTTTTCACATACGACAAACAGACCATCAGGATAGGCGCTTTTCATTTCCTCTATGAAAATTTCGGGCATCACCATATGGGGTCTGAAATTGTTTATTAATATCTTCATTGATTTATCCTCCTTAAAACTTTTATATATTCTACCACAATCCGCGGCACTTCAAACACGACTGTTTTCTGAACAGCCCGATATGGCGTGTATTCGGCATATCGCCCGCAAACATTAAACAAATAAAATCAAGCCATCCATCATCTTTTCGGATAGCTTGATTCAGCAGTTGTAAGCACTTTCATAATGTTTTTTATATTCAGTTGTATTCGTTGAAATTTTATTTTCTATCGCACATACCTCCTAAGTGGTTCTTTTGGTTCTACTTAAGAAAATGTTGGACTTCTTCAACTTCTTAATCTCATTTCTTGCTTTTACAGACTGCCAAGCCTGTTATTAAGTCCTTACACTGCCTCTATATGAAGCCCCTTTCAAGGAGCTTGATACAGTTCTTTTATATTATTATGTTACCCTTGCAATTTTATCCTAAACATTTTTTCACCATTTGAAAGTGGTATAATACAAATAAAGAAAACAAGGAGTGTTCAATATGGATTTCAATATAATAAGAAAAAAACTCCACGACCACTTCCCGATTCCTGAAGGGGACAACAAGCTGGCCTCTGTGCTTTTGCCTTTGATTGAGATAGACGGACGCATATGCCTGCTTTTTGAAATTCGCTCTAAAAATCTTAAAACCCAACCTCGTGAAATATGCTTTCCGGGCGGCGGAATAGAAAAAAACGAAGCTCCAAGCCAATCGGCAATCAGGGAGACAATGGAGGAATTGAATCTGTCTAAAAAACAGATACGGCTGATAGGAGCAATCGACCGCATCAGCACGCCTTTCAATCTTTTCATTTATTGCTATGTGGGGCTTTTGGATATTGAAAGCGTTGATGGCTTGTCGATAAACCGAGACGAGGTTGAAGATGTTTTCACCGTTCCCCTTGACTATTTCATGGAGAATGAGCCCAGCGTGCACTATATCGGCATGAAACTCGACATTCCCGATGACTTCCCCTTTAACAAGATTCAGGACGGAAAAGGCTACAACTGGAAAAACGGTCATTACCCGGTGCATTTTTATGAATATGGCGGCAATGTCATTTGGGGCATGACTGCAAGAATGGTCAACAACTTCGCCAACATAATTAAAGGCATTGAATGAGGAGGTGCTTTATGTCCACAACAGGCGCATTTTTCGATATCGACGGTACTCTTTACAGGAATTCCCTTATGATAGAACATTTCAAAAAACTTATGAAATATGAAGTCATAAATCCCGCACTTTGGCACACAAAAGTGCGAAAGACCTACGAAAATTGGGAAAAACGCCGCGGGAACTATGACGACTATCTGCTTGAACTGGCCGAAGTCTATATAGATTCTCTAAAGGGTCTCGACAAGGACATGCTTGAATTCATAACAAATCAAGTGATAGACCTTAAAGGCGACAATGTATATGTTTACACGAGAGAAAGAATTGCCTGGCATAAGGCAAAGGGTCATAAAATACTGTTCATTTCAGGAAGTCCTTCCTTCCTTGTTCGCAAAATGGCGGAAAGGTACGAAATAGACGATTTCAAGGCTTCCGTCTACGAAACCGATTCGAATAACCGTTTTACCGGCGAAATACGGCAAATGTGGGATTCCGAAAATAAAAAAAAGGCAATGCGGGCTTTCGTTTCAAAATACGGCATAGATTTGGACAAAAGCTATTCATATGGAGATACTGCCGGAGACATTTCAATGTTTGAAATGACAGGACATCCCGTTGCAATAAACCCCACCAAAGAACTCCTGTTGGGAATAAAGGCAAGAAAAGACCTTAGCGAACGAATGAAAATAATCGTCGAAAGAAAAGACATCATCTACCATTTGGACGCATCTGTGGAGATATAGTAAAAACAGCGGGCAGTGGTCAGTTGGCAGCAGGCAGAAAAGGATAAAAGCAAAAGAGCAAAATCAAAACCCAAAATGCAAATGCATATCAGGTGGTCGATTTTGCTTTTTTTTATCTTTGTCTCTTTCTTTAAACTTACTACTGCCCTCTGCGAAACCACTCATCCCTGAATTTCGGCTCGGGTTTCTCCAGGATTATCAAAGCGCTGCAAATCACATCGCACTTCTCCGCCATTTCTCTGTAATTTTTGGCTTTGACGGTACCTTTTACTCTGAATTATTCATGGTTTTTCCTTTCAATCAGTTGTATTTTCATTTCAGCCACGGATGCAATCCACACAAGCAGTCCGCCAGTGGATCTGAGCACAAAATTGACTGACTGGTCAGATATCATCCATGATATATATCCCATTGATAAAATCCAAAATACATATACAAGTCCTCGAACAGGTTTGCCGCACATCACATGCCCAGAACCCGGCACTATAATGGCCGAAAAAAGTATAAACCATTTATTGTGTTTGAATTTCAAGGATTATACTCTCCCCTAGTAACCTTTTGGCCTCGGCAGATAGGAGGCACCTTCCGCCGTGAATTCTTCAATGTTCATATGCTTTGACCTGTGCTTCACGAACCAGACTGAAGCCACCATGTAGAAAACAATTCCTGAGAAAATGTTGATCCAGTATCCGAAATACATGCCTGCCAGTGTGGCGCCTGCCAACGCCGCCAATATAATTGACGGCAAGGGATGCAGCGGCGATGTGTATCCCCTCTCTACTTCACCCAGCGGATACATTTTCCTGAATTTCACCATCATGTAGGCCGTGAACAGGTAGACAAGAAGTGCCGAGAGTATTGAGAATGTCACGACCTGGTCAAGAAGCCCTGTGAAGCCGAATGCTATGGCTATAGGCAACAGGAACACTATAGCCCTGTAAGGAGTGCCGTAAACAGGATGCTTGGCCGAGAAGAATTTTGGTATGAGGGTGTCCTCGGACATCGCGCACCAGGCTCTGCTCGCGTCTGTTATGCATCCGTTTGCACTCGCAAGGCAAGAAAGCATTGTGCCTATGAATAGCAGGTGAGCGATAAATGGAATGCCTGTCATCTTTGCCGCGTCAAAAAGCGGATATATGGAATCCGCGAGAATTTCCGCCTTCATTAGTCCCGAACAAACAAACCATGTTATTGTTGCTCCTATCATAAGTGTCATGAGTCCTGCCATCGCTCCGACCGGAATTGCCCTGTTCTTGGATTTGCACTCGCTCGATGCGAGTACCGTCCCTTCTATCCCGAGATAGAACCAGCAGCCGAACTGGAATGATCCCAGTATGCCCATCCACCCGTAAGGGAGTCCGTTTATATTTTCCCTTAGCCTGATGAGGCTTTCCCCCGGGCTGTAGAATTTTGTGCTTGCAAGAAGTATCAGTATTGTGGCGAAGGCTACCGCTGTCAGTACTATGTTTACATTCATGCTTCCGTGGGATCCCTTGTAATTGAGATAGGTCAGCGAGAGGAGGCTAAGGAGTATAAAGGGAAGCACTTGTATTTCGTTACTTATGCTCTTTAAAAGCTCGCCTACCACCAAGGCGTCCGCAGCCTCTAGCATTACGTACTCAAAGACCAGCATGAGACCAATATTGAATGCGGCAAGGGGCCCCATGAAGTACTTTGCCATTGCATACTGTCCGCCCGCCTCAGGTATGAATGTACCCATTTCGGTGTTAACCATTATGAGGCACACGTAGAGTATGCCTATTATCCAGCAGGCTAGAAGAGATCCTATTGATCCGCCCTTCATTATGCCCAGATTCCAGCCCATGAATTGCCCGACAAGAACCACTCCGACTCCCAGGGCCCATATATGAATGGGGCCCAGGGTATTGGAGTGTGAATTTTCGCTGTTGTTTTCTGTTTTCATATCATTCAACACCCTGTCCTTATTTATTTTCCAATTCAACTCTTGCGACGTCGTATGCAAGAAATCCCAATATCGCCACGCAGGCTATCCACGCCGATATGTTTATTATGCTCCAAATGTTCAACTCTCAACGACTCCTTTCAGTCCCTTGGTTTCACTTCTTTCACTCTTGGCCGTAAACTTTCTCAACCATCGCCTTCAGGCCTTTCTCCGACTCTCGAGCCACATACCAAATGTAGACCATTACCGCTCCGAATGTAAGTATGAAAGTCACCGGTTTAAGCACGTATTCCATCTTCAATGGGTTGCTTCCCTTTATCAGCATTGCACTTAGAAGTGTCGCAAAGCAAAGTATCATGATAAATAATATGTCGAATGCTTCATGCATCCAGCCACTTTTTTTGCTCATACTGCTTCGCCCTCCATTTTTTCCGTATTTATTCGAATCCCTTCTATTTCGCTCTCTACCGAATAGAGTTCATTGCTGTTTTGCCTGAGATGGGACATTACCGTTGTCATTCCGGTCAAAGCAAAAGCCAGCGCAAGGATTCCGGATGCAATTATGGCTATGCGAACGGCTCCAGAGCTCGGCACTTGTCCAAGGCTAAAAAGAACGAAACCTATTATTGAAATAAGCAAGGCTGTCAGCCCTGCCAATATGCAACAATCAAAGCAGTACATTCTTTTAGTATTGTTTTCCATGGTATCTCCCTATATATATTTATGAGTTCGAATGTTCCTATTTGCAAATCCGGCCCCTATTGGGGACCGGTTTCAGAAAATCTTTTTTTGATTCTTATTCCTGTTTTCGTTGTGCAAAGTCCACCGCCTCCGGTGCATCTTAAAGATGCCGGCAAGGCCGCCCCTACATTTGCCATAGCTTGAATGACCTCGTCCAGTGGCACATAAGGATCGAAACCTCCTACGACCATGTTGGCCGAAACTATGCTGTTCGCTGCGGAAACCGCGTTTCTGTTTATGCATGGTATATCTACAAGCCCTGCTATTGGATCGCATACAAGCCCAAGCAAATTTTGAAGCGCTAATGCAGCCGCCTTGAATGACTGATCCATTGTTCCACCGATCATATGGACTACTCCTGCCGCAGCCATGCTGCTTGCGGAACCATTCTCCGCCTGGCATGCCGCAACTTCGGCTGCAAAGGTAGCTTGATGCTGAATGAATATTCCAACCGTAGCCGCCGCGAACATCGCCTTGCATATTTCTTTCTTCGTCAGTCCAATTTCCAATCCGGCACCAATTATGCTGCCAGGTATTACCCCTGCGGATCCTGCTGTTGGCGCCGCCACAATGGCGCCTATTGCGCTGTTCATTTCCATGACGCCTACTGCCCAAACGGTTGCTGTATTGATGAGTCCGGCATCCATAAGGCTTCCCTTTTCTTTTGCTTTTATAATCTTGTGAGCTGACGGACTTAGATAACCCTGCATATTTATGTCTCCACTCATCCCGATTTCAGCAGAGCGTTTCATGGCATCGTAAACCTCTCCCATTATTTCGAAAAGTTTGTCCTCCGACAAACCACTTCTTGCCATTTCGTAACGAAGACCGAGCTCCCAAAATTCAAAATTGTTCTTTTCTCCGTATTCATATGCCTCTGTTGCATTGTAAAACGGTATATCTACCTTTATTTGGGATGGGGAAACCAATATTGGTTCCACATATGCGACTTCCGCCACATCTCCGATCATTCGCATTTCTTCCATCGCTGCTTCGTCAATCTTTTTATCAGTCTTAATGTGAATTAAGCACTTGCCATTTTGTACAACTTTTATCAGCTCATAATTTCCAAGTTTCGCTTCGGCCACTTCTTTAACCGAATCTTCTGCGTTTCCGCTACACTCTGCAAACACAAACAACTCATGGAAATCACCCTTCGATGAAACATCGAATCCGTCTATGCCTACGATTTCAAACATTCCGCCTCCGGTGGAGTGGCTGTCCACTATGTGGTGAATTCCAAATTCCGACTCGACATCGATTCTTGCAGTGTTCGGATGGGTCGCATCAAGATCCTCGAAAATCAATTCATATGCAAATTCCATCTTTGCATATTTGTAAGCATCCCTTATCCTTTCATCGCTTGTTTCATATCCAAGAAGACCGCTCAAGAAGCCCCTGTCTGAGCCTTGCCCCCTGTAGGTCAATGGATACGAACCATTTTCATCAAAAATTATCTTAGCTTCCTTCACGACTCCCCCTACCAAAGACCCGGTGAATTTCCCGATTCTCGTAGGACCAGCCGTATGCGAGCTGGAGGGGCCGACCATTATCGGTCCCAATACTTCATTGAATATGCTGCAATATTTTTTTTCGTTGATTTTATCAATTAATTGCATTTTCCGCTCCTCGCCTTTGATTATTCGCTCAGGATTTCGACAGTTCCGTTTGTTCCATCTATGCGAATCCTATCACCAGTCTTGATTGCAATAAACGGATCCACTTCGAGATCAGTTACAGTTGGAACTCCTGTAACAACAGCCGCTACACCTGTTCTCGAGTCCATTTTCGGGAAAACAAATCCTGCCGGACCAATCCCTCTTACCCTAGCCGAATGAAAATGGCATGACCATCCATTCGAACCCTTGCCGCCTGAAAGTATGAGAATTTTTCCAGCAATGCTCATACCCTCGAAGGGATGTCCCTTTTCAACTATCTTTCCTGTATTTTCATCGACTCCGGCCCATCCCTGAATAGTTTCTTTGCTGACCATTGCAATACCCTCGATAACTCCAGGGATTGCTCCTCGTCCTTTATACACTTTACTCGCCATCTATATCAGCCTCCATTCACCATCGATTGCAGCCTGCATGCAAACTTCCATCTCTCCGTAATGCACGGGAGCATCTGTGCTCGGTTTAATGTAATGAGCTTGTTTTCCACTGTCGAAAGCCAATCTGTCAGCTTTCTCAGGTTTCTTCTCACTAGTAAGAGGACAACTGCTTGTAAGCACAATAGCGCCCGACTCTTCAATCATTTGTGTATAGCCGTTCATGTCCGCCAAAGCCTTTATTGATGCAGCCGTCCAGACATGGAATACCACATCTCTGGCAACTTTCTTGCCTTTCATGAATTCCGCGACTTGCTGCATTTCGCCTATGCTTAGGTGAGGGCAGCCAATACTGATATAATCTATCTTTCCTTCAGATTGGTCGTTCAAAAGCTTTCTAGAACAATCAATGTCCGCCTTAGTAATTGTCTTCATCTCAAGTGGCTCTTTGCCTCCAAAAGCTTCTTCAAGTGTCTTTGCTTCCGGAGTGTGACCTACTATATGACACATCTCGGGGCCGCTTGTCGTAGCCATCGAAGCATAGAAATACTTGAGATACATTATATCGATGCTTTTAAGGTCTCCTTGAACCACCGGAATCGAATGAGTAGGGAGAAATCTGCCGATAGTATATCCCAGCAAATCCCAATCTGTTTTCGTCTTAATTTCACAATCCACATTGAATAGATGTGTGCCTTTTCTATTTTCCATTATGTGATTGCCCCATTTGGGAATCCTTGCGCATATGGCAGACCAATAACCCACTTCCAAGCCGTCTGCGTTTCCGCATGCACCGAAAAGAGAATTCATCATCAAAACGGCATGTGATTCACTCGTAACGTAATGCTCTCCCATGAGAGGAATGAATCCTGTCAGATATGGGACACATGTGCCAACCTTGTTGATTCCGAATTTGCTGTAATAATCGAGATATTCTTTGTTTTTTATTCCTTCAGCCTCTGTGCATCCCATAGACTTGAACTTAATCGGGTCCATTGGGCCGCAGTCGGTTTGGCAATAGCACCCTACTTTCTCCATCGAAAGCTTTTCTTTTGAGCAAAACTGCATTTCCGAAATGACTTCCTCGATATCATCCGATTCGACCGCGTGAAGATACGAATGGGCTCCGGCAAACACATGAGCCTTTGTAACTTCGCAAAGTTCCTCTGCTCCAAGCACGTTAGCATATTGCACTATATTCTCCATTGCTTTCTTCTTTAATTTTCCATATTTTCCATCAAGCATTTCCTGCTCGTAATCTGTCAATCTAACCATTTGTTTTTTCCCCTCTCTACATGAAACCATAATATGGCTTCTGTGCAACCGAACTATGGACAAACTTAATCATTGTTATGAAGTCGAATACAGGAAGATTGAGTTCCGCCTGAATTGCCGCAGCGTATGGAGGCATGTCGCTGCACTCCAAAAGGATTGCTCCTATATCCGGATTCTCTTCAACCATTTCCTTTGCCAAATCAATAAGCTCTTGGCGCAAAATTTCGTTATCGAAATGTCCCCTTCTTTCCATGAGGGCCGAAAACTCCGGCAAATGCCCCGCAGATTTTGAAACTACTATGCTTGTATCATGCACACCGCAAGCCGCGAATAATTCGTCTGTCAGATTATGTCCGTCGGCACAGAGTATTCCAATCTTCTGGCTTTTTTTGAGTCCTGTCCTTATCCATGGAACCTGCACAAGACTGGACAGATACACCGGTATATCCATGGCTTCAGCTACACGCTTCTGGAAATGCCCAAAGTAACCACATGCACCGCAAATTGCCCTGCATCCTTCAAGCTCCAATTGCTTTGCAGATTCAATAAGTGTCGGCAATAATGTGTCGTCACCACTGTGCATTCTGTCTTGATTGGCTCCTGGAACCCACATATGTCTGACAGGAAAATCGTATGTATAGGCATTCACAACGTTTCCGGGCAAAAGCGGATAATGTACGTCAAGAAGCATAATTCCAACTGTATAGCCAGAAACCCATTGGTTTTTCGTGATATGGATTCTTTTATTGTCATCGCCCTTGCTACCTATATAACCGTAATTCCTGATTATCTTGTTTTCACTCATTTAAATGCCTCCTTGTGTTTTTTATAATTTAACATATTAATCATATTATGGGAGAACCGAGAGCAAAAAATCCAGTTACGCAGCTCTTGCTCTCCCATATAACATATCAAGAGATTCTATTCTTCTATTTCAGGTCCCCATGTGTCCGCCATTACATATCCTGTTGGGTATGGGTCTGTCGGATCGACTCCTATTTGTTCTATCGCATAAATCCATGCGCGTCCCTTCAGTCTAGGTATGACAGCTGTTCTTCCGTCTCCCATCTTTGTGATACCTACGATTTCATCCCTGAATCTTCCTCCAATTGTCGATTCAGTGTAGATTACTTCGCCTTCCTTTAGTTCACCCTTGGCATGCATTATTGCCAATCTTGCCGATGAGCCTGTTCCGCAAGGTGAACGGTCCACTCGACCCGGGTATATGATTGTAGCATTTTGATAGACGTCATCTTCCTTTTCATGCTTGTCGGTAAACATTACGTACTCGATATGATTGAAAGATTTTTCATCAGGATGTTGCACTTCAATTTGTTCAATTGCAGCTTCCTTTATGATTTTTCCAAGTCTGACCATTTCTCTTGAGTGCTTGGGACTTATTTTTATGCCAAGTTGATTGATATCGCAAAGAACGAAGTAACATCCGCCAAAACCAACATCAACAGTAAGTTCCCCTAAACCTTCAACATCGATTTTTTTGTCGAGATGCTCCGCAAAACTCGGGCACATATCCGCCTGAACGTACTCTACTTTTCCATTTTTGCAATCCGCTACGACCGAAATGAGACCTGCCGCTGTATCAAGTGTTAAATTTGTCCGGGGCTCTTGCATAGGAAGTATTCCAGTTTCAAGAAGAGCCGTTGTTACGCACATTGTATTTGAACCCGAAAGAGCATGTGCCTGATCCGGTTGCAATACTATGAATCCCGCATCGGCTTCTTTATTCACCGGAGGCAAAAGAAGATTCACAGACATTTGCGAACATCCGCGAGGCTCGTATAATGTGAATCTGCGAACCCAATCATCCTTTGTATTTATATGGACCATCTTGTCAACCATCGTTTCTCCTGGCACGTCAAGGATACCCCCGGTTATTACACGGCCAACCTCTCCTTCACAATGAACACCATAAAGTGTAAGCATTCGTTCCCAATTCATATTAAACCCTCCTATAAATATATTTATGTTTTTCTGTCGTTTGGATGGCAGAATATTTCATACTATTGCTGTTTGTACTTTATTACTACATCAAGCCAAAATATTTCGGGAGGAAAAGCGAAAGCTGAGGAACGTATGTGGTCAAGATAAGAGTCGGGATCCAAGCAAAAATT
>DATFJE010000153.1:0-11156 GCA_035269385.1 Clostridia bacterium | reverse complement strand
TATATATCATAGTCGCAATTATTCAAAATTTTTTCCTTTCAGAACCTCCCGCATGTCTTTTGGCAATTCCGATTTTATTTCTACAATTTTCTTCGTTACTGGATGCCTAAATGAATAAGAGCCTGCGTGCAAAGCCTGTCTACCTATCAATTCACTGGAAAGGCCATATAAATCATCTCCCAAAACAGGATGGCCTATATGCGCCATATGCACCCTTATCTGATGTGTTCTGCCTGTCAAAAGTCTTATTCTCAAAAAACTCAAATCGTCAGATTCTGAAACAACATCATATATCGTTTTCGAAGGTTTTCCATTTTCCATTACTTCTCTTTTGATATTCAATATATCCGGCTTCCCTATTGGATAATCAATACAATCCGATTTTTTATTCATAATGCCTTCGACGATTGCATTGTATGATTTTTCAACTTCTCCATTGTTCATTTGTACAGCAATTTGATCATGTATATATGGATTTTTCGCAATAAGAACCACGCCCGATGTGTCGCGGTCAAGGCGATTTACATGTCTTACTATATATTCCTCGTTTTTAGATTTCATATATGAAGCTATTCCATTCGACAATGTATCGTTTTGGTCTTCTTTTATCGGGTGTACCAATAGGCCGGCCGGCTTTTCAACAGCCAACAAGCATTTGTCCTCAAACAGAACCACAACTTCAATCTCTTCGTTTGGAATATCCTCGCATGGTTCTTTTGGAATATATATATCTATCAAATCTCCAGGTTGAACCCGGCTGTAAATCGAAGTTTTTTCTCCATTGAGTTTTACAGCTTTTCCTTTTTTGAGCTTTCTTACAAATCTTCCCGACATACCCATTTCCTTATACATAATGTCGATTATTTTTTTGTCTGCATGTTTTTCATCAATTATAAATTTAAAATCCGGATTGCTTGCCATGAAGTCTTGCCACCTTTCAAAATCAAAGCTTTTAGTATATAGTAGTGTTATCTGATAATCAAATTTGCAAGGAGTACATATCAATGGATGAAAAACTCATAAGCATTATATCAAACAACAATTCGCAGTCTCTATACGCGGAAAAAGTTTTAGCAAAAACACTTTTAGATCGAAATTTCAAGGTAAAAACAGAGTATGATCCCGATTCCGAATTATTGATAACAATCGGCGGAGATGGAGCCTTTTTAAGAACAATGCATAAATATAATTTCCCCGAAATGCCCGTCATAGGCATAAACACAGGTCATCTGGGTTTCTTTCAAGAACTCCTCCCCCAAAATATCGAGGATTTTGTAGATAAATATGAAAAAAAGGAATATAAAATTGATGAAATAAAACACATAGAAGCCGAAATATGTACGCTTACTGATTGCATGCATGTAATTGGCATCAACGAAATAGTCATAAAGGGCGATAAATCAGCAACAATACACTTGCTTATAACTTTAGACAACGACATACTTGAAAATTTCAGCGGAGACGGCATTCTTGTTTCCACAACTGCAGGCAGCACCGCATACAACTATTCACTTGGCGGCAGCATCGTACATCCAAAAATAAACATACTTCAAATAACGCCCGTATCGCCAATAAACACTACAGCCTACCGTTCCTTCACTTCAAGCGTAATACTTCCCGAATCTACAGTTATAGGACTTAAACCGGAGTATACCTATGAAAACTCCATACTTATAGTAACAGACGGTATGGAATACAATTACAAGGAAATTGAGAGCATAAGCATAAGGTATTCTGAAGTCGGCACCAAATTGCTCAGAATGAACAACTATAATTTTTGGTATAAGGCAAAGGAAAAATTTCTATAAAAAACTCATCTTACAGATGAGTTTTTTTCGTTTCATATTCAAGAGCAAGATATGTTCCAGTGGCCTTTTCCTTAACGAGAATAAATTGTTCGAAATTTTTCTCACAAAATCTTGAAATGGCTTTTTCTTTAATGTTTTTCATTTTGAAGTCTATTACATTAACACTTGTTTCACGCCATCCCATTTGCAACAGCTTGGAAACCGAATTGGCAGTCATCATTTCAATTGGCAAAGACCCGAAAACATTCCCCTTTACATCTTCATGTTCCTTCCAAAAATTGTTATGGGTTATAAGCGCATCGGCTTCTTTAAGCTGCATTGTCCTTTCCACTGCAAATTTCTCAAGATAATCGCCCTTGAAGTAGTCTTTTCTAAGAATCGGCTTCAGCAGGAAAGGAAGCTTGTTTATTACTTTATATTCAATGGGATGCTCCGGAATTTCAACAGACCCTTCTTCAATTTCATCACAAATCAGCCTTATGCGAATCAAAATTTTTCTTATCTGTTCCGGGTCTTTAATATAACCGGCTCTTTCCAATTCTAAAATCTCTTTTTTTAATTCATAAATGGCAGGTTGCATGGCTACCTCCTGTGTCAATTAAAAATCTCTTTAAATATGATAACACATTAACCCATAAATTGACACTCGGTTAATTCTACGGCTTTATTTGATCAATTCCATGATTACGCCCATGAAAACATCCAAATCCGAACCGGTCACATCCTTGTTTGTCACAAATCTGTACTCTTCATTTTCTGATCCATTTATCAAAATCCCGTTCTTTTTCATTTCCTTGACCATTTTTTCTTCTTTTATCAATTCTTTTGGTATTGTGCAATAAACCATATTAATATCGTTTCTGTCATGCTTTACGTCTATCCCATCAATTTCATCGAGTTTTGAAGCCAGCATCTTGGCATTGTCGTGATCTTCCTGCAATCTTTCAACCATTTCAACTAATGCCAATATTCCTGGAGCAGCAACCACTCCAGCTTGGCGCATTCCTCCGCCCATCAGTTTTCTGTTCTTCCTCGCCCTTTTAACAAAGTCCTTGTCTCCGGCTAAAATGGATCCAATCGGTGCCCCAAGTCCTTTTGAAAGACAAAACATGACACTGTCCGCATATTTCGCAATATCCTTTACATTGATACCCAATGATACTGCCGCATTCAAAACGCGTGCACCGTCCATATGTATAGGTATTTTATTCTTTTTTGCCAATTTTCGTATCTCTTCATAATTATCAGGAGATATAGCCATACCGTTTGAATGCGCATTTTCCAAGCATATCAAACCAGTATCAGGAAAATGTATATTTTTGCCTCTTATTGCTTCTTTTACTTCATCAACCATCATGTAACCTTTTTTGTCATCCACCAATCTGAGCTGTACTCCTGAAATAACCGCCGCGGCACCAACTTCATGCTGAAATATATGACTTCCTTTTCCCAGTATTACCTCGTCACCCCTTTTCGTGTGGGTCAATACGGCAAGCTGATTTCCAAAAGTCCCGCTGGGTACAAAAACCGAATCTTCTTTTCCGACAATTTTTGCCGCCAAACGTTCCAATTCATTTACCGTAGGATCATCGCCGTAAACATCATCCCCCACAATGGCATTTTGCATTGCGGTTCTCATTCGGTCCGTTGGTTTTGTAACAGTATCACTTCTTAAGTCAATCATTGTATCCTCCTTCAGTATTTATTCATAGCTAAATATTAAACGATATTCATAAATTGCACAAGTTTCATAAATGCGAACATATTTTACGTGTACAGCTTTTATGTTCGTAATAACACGTATCATTGTCTCGATTAATAAATTTAATAAATAATTTATTATCACCTCAATATATTGCTATTGCTATATTTTAATAATATTTCGGGTTTTTACTATCTTTACATTAAAATTTTTTGTGCTATAATTATTCATTATCAAATATTTTAAGAAGAGGTGATTATATGGTTTCAAAAATTTATGACGAACTTCTCTATTTTATCAACCCTGGAACATATGACGATCAAGGTTTATTGGAGCTTCTCAACAACCATCCGGAAATCAAATTCGTATCGCTTGTAGCAGTTGATTTGGGAAACAATCACACAGATGAAAAAATCCCAATCGAACTATTCAAGGAAGATGTCTCCGATTTCCTGCTCAAAGGCGTCCAAACTGACGGTTCAAGCGTTGTGCTTCCGGAAATCGCGGACCTCAGCAATGCTAAGGTCGATTTGATTCCAGACAAAGATGTCAAATGGTTCATCGACTACAATTACGACTTGACAGATCCTTCAAATTCATTGCCTGTCGGAACTCTCATTATTCCCGCTTTCCTTTGTCACGAAGATAAACTGGTATGTTCTCGTTCAGTTTTAAAGAGGTCGGCTGAATCTCTGAAAAAAAACTTGCTCGATTTATTCAAGACCAACAGCAAGCTGCTTAAAGAATTCGGAATTGAAAATGCCGACATGATTGAAGAAATAATGTTGACTACAGCAACCGAATTGGAATTCTGGGTAAAAACTCCCGGCAAACAGGCTGATATCGAAAAACTTTCAACTTCACAGGTTTTGAAAGAACAGTATTGGAAGCGAACTATCGGCCCTGTTAAAACAGCGCTGGAAGAATCTTTGCTAAAACTCAACAAGTACGGCTTCGATGTTGAAATGGGCCATAAAGAAGTTGGCGGAGTACCTTCAGCGATGGATAGCGATGGTAATTTCACTTATATCATGGAACAGCTTGAAATTGACTGGAAATACAGTTCAGAAATGCAGACAGGCGACAATGAAATGTTCGCGCAGGATATAATCAAAGACACTTTTGTGGATAAGAACCTTGATGTGACTTTCCTTGCCAAGCCCATTGAAGGCGTAGCCGGCAACGGCAAGCACACACACATAGGACTCGCTCTAAAATTGAAATCCGGAAAAATGCTCAATCTCTTTTCACCACTCGACCCAAAATCTTCATATATGAGTTCATTGGGATTCGAATCCATAATGGGACTCCTCAAGAACTACGAGGTCGTGAATCCGTTCATAAGCGACACAAACGATGCTCTTAGAAGACTCAAGCCGGGTTTCGAGGCTCCTGTATGCATAGTGACTTCTTTGGGACACACTGTTGAAACTCCTTCAAGAAACAGGACAATACTGGCCGGTTTGATAAGGGATATGAACAACCCGATGGCTACAAGATTTGAAGTCAGGTCTCCAAACCCCACAACAAACACTTATGTGTCGGTTGCAGCCATATATCAGGCAATGCTTGACGGAATTCTCAAAATTTCAGCGTCGGAACTTAGTTTGACCGATATTGAAAAAGAACTGTCCAAAAAGCCGGGAGATGATGCATTCTATCTTGAAAATGACAGAGCATACAGAAGTGAGGAAGACGTATTCGAGGATTACACCGACGAGGAAAGAGATTCTATGTTCGGGGTGCCTCCTGCAACAGTTTACGAGAATGTAAAGGCTTTGGATTTGTATCCTGAAAAAGTTGAAGTCCTTTTGAATGACGGAGTCTTCACCGAGGATATCATCAAGTCTCTCAAGACTGCATCAACCTGCCAATGGATCAACGAGTTGAAATCCCGTATATTGGAAGCCAATACTAATATGGTGCGATCGACCAAGAAACTTCATGACATTGAAAATGCAACTGACTACGATATTGTCAATTGGGAAAAAATCAATCAATTGAGACATGATTTAATGAAAAACAAACTTAGCAAAAAATCGCTTTTCGAGGAATTAAGATCAGCGATTGATAAAAAAGACTTCGATACCGTTTCAAAACTTCAAGTTGAAATGCAGATAAAAATGGCAGAACTTGAAACATTGTATTCGGTGTACAAGAGAAATCTTTTTGGTGTAAAGTAATTGTCAATAAGCCTTTATGTTTTGTCGCATTAAGAAGAGACGGCCTCAAGCCGTCTCTTCTTTTTTAGATATATAAATATTTATTTTGAGAATTCAACTTTATCGACAGTTATTTCATTCAGATTTTTAGCTCCTGTCATCCTCATTGCATCCTCAAACTCTGCTCCTATTTTTTCGGTGTAAAGTTTTGCCCCTTCAATTCCCCCTCCATAAACTGCAACTCCGTACGGCCTTCCTATCAATACCGCATCTGCTCCCAAAGCGATTGCCTTGAAAACATCCGTGCCCTTGCGGAATCCTCCGTCTATGAATATCTTGATTTTTCCTTTGCAGGCTTCAACAATTGAAGGCAACACTTCTATGGTCGATAATGTATCGTCCAATACTCTTCCCCCATGATTTGAAACAATTATGCCCTCTGCTCCTGCATCTATTGCTTTCAAAGCTCCCTCCACAGTCATAATTCCCTTTACAATAAAAGGCAATTCAGTTGATTCGATTATTTTTTTCAACGATTCAACAGACTGCGGGAACAATGGTTTGCCAAGCTTTGCAAACACGGTAAGCCCTGCTGCATCGACATCCATGGCAACAGCCGCCACATTTCTTTTTTCGGCAAGTTTCACCTTTCTTATGGCTTCTTCAACATCCCACGGCTTTATTGTCGGTATTCCGCATCCTGACACTTCTCCAACCGCATCCAGCGGTCCTACATATGATTCTTCCGGAATACCATCTCCTGTAAATGCAGCCGTCCCCGCTTCGTAACAGCCTTTCACCACAGCGTCGGAATATGTTGTATCTGTATGCCCTTCACCATAGTTTACTTTCACCCCGCCAATCGGAGCGGCAAAAAACGGATATTTGAATTTTCTTCCAAATATTTCAGTGCTCGCATCGATTTCTCCCGGTTCATATAGCGTATCCATTCTGACTTTCACGTTTTTCAATTGTTCGTAGTTTCTTATGAATGAGTTTCCGGAACCTTTTCCACCCATTCCCGGAACCTGTCCTCTGCATGCTATGCCATTGCACTCGGAACACACTTTGCACTTATCTCCTATTTTTTTCCTGGCCTCAATTCTAACATCGTTGTAATCCATTATTCCGCCTCATCCCCTTTGAATTTTATGCCGTACAGATCAGTTCTCCTGTGCTTCATAAGCGGCAATTCGTTTCTTACCTTTTCAATTAAATCATTTTCAACCTCGCACATAAGCAACCCTTCTTCATCGCCAAGTTCATCTAACACTCTTCCCCATGGATCAACGAAAATGGTATGTCCGAAAGCATGATATGAAGCATTCCAATCAACAGCAGGAGAAACTGCCGCAAAATAGACCTGATTGTCAAGCGCTCTTGATTTTGCTGTCATTTCCCAATGAGCAGTACCGGTGATTCTGTTGAATGCAGCAGGAATGACAATCAATCCTGCACCCTTGAGCGCAAGAAGCCGCATCAGTTCCGGAAAACGCATGTCATAACATATCGCAAGTCCAATTTTGCCAAAAGGTGTTTCAAAAACCGTAACGTCTTGTCCTGGCGAAAGCGTCTCCGATTCAAAAAATCTTATTCCGTCTTTGATATCTATATCAAACAAATGCATTTTTCGATGCCTGGCAATTATTTCACCCTTCGGGTTCAATACAAATGAAGTGTTATAAACATCTTCCCCGTCAATTTCCGGAATAGAACCGGCAACAATATAAATGCTTTGTTCAATAGCAATTTTCTTGATTGACTCAATGGTAAATCCTGATGAATCTTCTGAGTATTCACGAAAATATTTGTTGTCGTATGGGCAATTGAACATTTCAGGGAGAATTACAATGTCAGCCCCCCTGCCGCAAGCTTTTTCAATCATTTGGCAAGCTTTTTCTATATTTGCGCGTTTGTCTAAGCTCACTCTCATTTGCACCAGTCCAAGTTTCATTCTATACCTCCCGAAATCATATGATAATCTTGTTTTTGCATTTTTCGCAAACACCATGCAACACCATGAGCAAATCTTCAACTTCAACCTTATACTCACTTTCAACATTGTTTGTTATGTCAATGAGGTCCATAACAAGCTTTTGATCGTCGATATCAAAAATTTCTCCGCAAACATCACACTTGAAATGGATGTGGAGTTTTTTCCCGCTGAATATTTTCAACTCATAATATCTGTGTTTGCCTATTGCAATCTCTTCTATGATTTGGTTTTTCTTAAGTATGTCTATAGTCCTGTATACCGTTGGAAGACTTATTCCTTTGGCTTTGACCAATTCATAAACATCCTCAGGTTTCAAATGTTTGTCGCTACCTAAGAAAATGCGAATAATTTCTTTTCTCGAAGTAGTAAGCTTGAAGTTCTTTCCTCTAAGTATATCTTCAATCATACTTACTTTATTGTTCATTTCATCACATCCATTATTTATTGGAGAAAGCGAGATAAAAATCTCGCTTTCTTGTTTTGATTTCAATAAAAAGAATTTTCTGCTTCGATTTCACCATCGATATAGTTCTTAACGGCTTCTTCAACATTTCCTGTTACTCCGATAACAACATTTATATTTCTTTTCCTAAACAACTCCTGTGCTGACGCTCCCATTCCTCCTGAAATTATCGTGTCGACATTTTTTCCGGCAAGAAATTTAGGCAGAAAACCCGGCTTATGCCCAGGATAAGGAATGAAGCCTGTGTCTTCGATTTCTTTTTCTTCAGCATCAAAGATTTCATATCCGTCGCAATGTCCGAAATGCTCTGAAATCATTTCGTCTTTTTTAGCCACCGCTATTCTGATTTAAAACACCCCCCATTGCTTTTCTCTGCTTTTGCGCTTTTCAGAAATTATATTCATACAAGAATCTGTTCGATAACATTTTTTCAATTGCATGCTCTACAATTTAGCCTATTTCTTTTCTACAATGAATTTCTTTACTTTTTCATTTAAATCATCAAAAATACCGAAACCCATTTCCGGATACAATTCCACTTTCCCCTCGTCGCAAAGTTCAACAAACTGAGAGTCGATTGGAAGTTTATGTATTATATCCAACTCCATGTCCTCTGCCACTTTATCCAAGTTGCTGGTGCCAAAGATATTATGTCTTTTGCCGCAGTCAGGGCATTCATAATAGCTCATGTTCTCGATGACTCCCAAAACGGGTATATGCATCATGTTTGCCATATTGATTGATTTTTTTACAATAAGCGTTACAAGATCCTGAGGAGCAGTTACAACTACAAGCCCGTCAACAGGAATAGATTGCATTATCGTAAGAGACACATCCCCGGTTCCCGGTGGTAAATCGATTACGAGATAGTCCAAGTCTCCCCAGTTTACATCGGTATAAAACTGTTTTACCGTACTTCCCAAAAGTGGGCCTCTCCATATGACAGGGGAATCTTCGTCCTTTATAAGCAAGTTCAAAGAAATTACTTTTATCCCGTTTTGAGTTTCAACCGGGTTTATTGATTTTTCATCTCCTGTAGCACGTTGGTTGTTTATTCCAAATATTTTAGGTATGCTAGGACCTGTAATGTCGGCATCCATTATTCCGACTTTATATCCTTGTTTTTTTAGAGCCATAGCCACCAAAGACGTTACTGATGATTTTCCTACTCCGCCTTTTCCACTCATTACTGCGATAACTTTTTTAATATTGCTGCTGTCATTAGTTCTTTCTTTTCGAATTTCCATAGTACCCCTCCTATAAATAGCATATGCTAATTATAGTACAATACGATAATATTTTCAATGAAAATACTTCTCAATTGCCTACAATGCGTCCTGATTTGCTATAATGGATTGTGACGAACGTGAAAGGAGTTTTACAATGTCGAAATACAAATTGATTGCGACTGCAACTTTCGGATTGGAATCCGTTGTAGCAAAAGAATTAAAAAAACTCGGTTTCGAGGATTTAAAAATTTTCAATGGGGGCGTTGAGTTTTCAGGAACCAAGGAAGATATTTGCAAATGCAATTTATGGCTTCGCTCTTCAGACAGGGTTTTTATTAAAATTTCTGAATTCAAGGCAACAAGTTTTGAGGAATTGTTTCAAAATATCAAAATCATTGAATGGAACAAGTATCTGGGCAAGGACGCCTGTTTCCCTGTATATGCAAAATCTGTCAAATCAAAACTTTTCAGCCTTTCCGATATACAATCCATTTCAAAAAAGGCTGTTGTTGAATCTTTGAAGAATAATTACAATGTTGAATGGTTTGAAGAAAACGGCTCTCGTTTTCCAATACATATTTCAATATTGAAAGACCAGGCCTCAGTGCTTCTCGACACCAGTGGAGAAGGCCTTAACAGGCGGGGATACCGCATTGAGCCTGTTCTCGCACCGATTAAGGAAACTATGGCTGCGGCATTGATTTTGCTTAGCAATTGGTATCCTGACAAGGTATTGATCGACCCCTTTTGCGGCTCGGGAACCATCCCGATTGAAGCTGCAATGATTGCTCGAAACATTGCACCCGGATTGAATCGCAAATTCATTTCCGAAACATGGGATTTCATCCCCTCATCGATTTGGAAATCGGTTCGTATGGAAGCTTATTCATCAATAGACTTGAACAAACCATTGAATATACAAGGCTACGACATAGACAAACGCGCCATAAAAGCCGCCAAGGCGAACGCCGTAGAGGCTGGTGTTGAAGAATCCATACATTTTCAGGTGCGAGATGTTTCAGAACTGAGTTCAAGCGATAAAAAAGGTTGTTTAATCACGAATCCTCCATATGGAGAAAGATTGGAAACAAAAGAATCATCCGAAAGACTTTACAGGCTTTTAGGAGAAAGGCTGATGCTTTTGGAAAATTGGTCTTATTTCATAATAACGGCTCACGAGCATTTTGAATCGGCTTTCGGAATCAAATCGGATAAAAACAGAAAACTGTACAACGGCCGTATAAAAAGCTACTACTATCAATATTTCAACAAGAACTGGGGGAATTGATATGATCAATGTGTTGATATTTCTATTTATTGGAATTATGATAGGCTCTTTCGCAAACCTAAACAAAAAAGCAGTCCTTTTGAATTCAAAACTTCAATTCTTCGGACTGATGCTGCTGTTGTTTTTTATGGGCTCTTCTATAGGCATGAACAAAAGTCTTTTATCCAATCTGAAAACAATCGGAATTGATTCTTTTGCATATGCCTCAAGCGCTGCCTTTTTCAGTGTTTTATTTGTTTACGGAACAACAAAAAGATTCTTTGAAGGGAGATAATCCATGTCTATAGGCATAATCATATCAGTGTGTACTGGAATTCTATTCGGATTTCTGTTTTTCCCTGCGGAAATCAAACCTTTCATTGAAAATGCTTCCGGTTTCGCACTATATTTTTTGATACTCACTGTAGGGATAGAATTGGGATACAACAGAAGTGTTTTTCACCGTTTGAGAATTTTGGGACCTAAAGTTCTGCTGATTCCCTTGTCAATAGTTCTCGGCAGTCTCACG
>DATFJE010000152.1:0-6478 GCA_035269385.1 Clostridia bacterium | reverse complement strand
CCAGGCTTTCATAAAACTTGGACTTGTCCCATATGGAGAAATACGGGAAATGGATGAAAGCGCTCCGACACTTACATTCAACAAAATAAACCGCCATGTCGCAATGATGGCGAGAACCAAAATAACTTCGAATCTTTCGCCATGGTTTTCCAATGTTAATGTAGGCGATGTGCACTTGATTCCTCTTTCACATGGAGAGGGACGATTCGTAGCAAGCGATGAAGAATTCGACGCACTCGCAAAGACCGGACAAGTCGCCGCGCAATATGTCGACTTGGAGGGAAAGGCGTCATACGACGGGTACTTCAATCCCAACGGTTCCTTGCATGCTGTCGAAGCCATAACAAGTCCGGATGGACGAATCCTCGGTAAAATGGGACATTCTGAAAGAATGGGCGGCAATGTTGCCAAGAATATCCCGGGAAACAAAGACCAGAGGATATTTGAGGCCGGAGTAGGGTATTTTAAGTAGGAAGTGGAAATACAGCTGGCAGTTGACAGTGGGCAGTAAAGAACAACGGAAAGTTGCAAGCGGGAAGCAGCAAGTAGAAAGTAGAAAGTAGAAAGTGGAAAGAAAAGATAAAAGCTTAAAAGCTAAAAAAACGGGCGGTTTCCTTAAATGGGAGCCGCTTTGTTTTGTCCGAACACATATCCCCCGGTACTTTTCATCGAAAACGCAGGTGATATATGAAATTGTTGCTTATTCTGTAAAATGTGTATAATAAGAGTCATAGATTATTAAAGGAGATTGATATGAAGAATGTTTTGAAATATATTCTTTTGGTTGCTGTGATGGTGATTATCTGGTTTGTTCCGGTCTCAGCTGAAGAGGTCGATGAAAATCTCGACATAGACACTTCGATAAAAATCGGTGTTGACAGCCACATGCCTCCATATTCATATATTAATGACAATGGAATACTGAAGGGATTTTACATTGACCTTATACATGCAATTGCCATCGAAAGAGGAATTGATATTGAAATCAGACCTATGCCCATGTATGATGCCCGAAAGGAGCTTGCAAATTCGAACCTCGATCTTATAATCGGGTCCGACCATGGGGTCATCTATGACAATTACTTTCTTTCGGATGCAATAATAGACAGCGCCGAAGTTATTTTCGTGAGGCTGGACAACAATTACATAATAGAGCCCGAGGATTTGAAACATGCCGATGTGTCCATTCAGAAGGGAAGTGTTAATAATCGTTACCTTCGATTCATAGATCTTGAACATTTGACTTATGTTGACAACCAGCAACAGGGCATATTGCAGATAATGAACGGAAATGCCGGAGCCTTCATAGGAGATAAATTGACTGGGCTATACACGATACAGAAATGGAAGCAGGACGATTTTATAAAGGTAATTGGTGGCGACGCGGAAGGAAGCAAATACTATTTCATCTCGGGAAATGAGAACACAAAACATATAAAGATAATGAACGCGGGGATTAGGAAAATAACGTTGGATGGTTCATATGACAAGATATACAAAAAATGGTTTGGCGAGACTGTCAGTACTGATTTTCAGTTCGACGAAAGGCTTTTTGCCGCTCTGAAGATAGGGCTTCTCGTTTTATCGTTTGCTTTCCTGCTTATAATCTATTGGAATTATCAACTCAAGAATCAAGTTGAAAAGCGGACGCAGGAAATAAGCAAAAAAAGTTTGGAACTTGAGAATAGCAACAAATTCAGGAAGGATGTACTTGACAACGTTCTGGCAGGAATCATAGCACTGGATACAGAAGGACGCATAACCCTCCTGAACCGAAGAATGAAATATGTGCTTGACGGTATCGGAGAGGCAAAAATAGGACAAAAGATTCAAAACACTGTAATTTCGGGAATTTTTATGTCCAACGATTTCAACAAGGTATTCTTGGAGGGTTTGAGCTTCAGGAATAAGGAACTTGAGATTGGGGTGCAGGACAGAAGAATAACTTTTCTCTACCACATATACCCTCTTGTCGAAAGCAACGGTGAAGTTAAGGGATCGATAATCAGCATAAGGGATATCTCAGCCGACAAGGAATTGGCGAGCGAGCTGAAAAGGCAGGACAGGCTTAATTCATTTGGACTCATGGCTGCCGGATTTGCACATGAAATAAGAAATCCTTTGACTACAATAAAAACCTTTACAGATATAATGCCCAGAAGGATTGAAGAGGAAAGATTCAGGGGGAAATTTCTCGAGATTGTGCCAAAAGAAATAAACAGAATGAATAATATGATTCAGGAGATTCTTGAGTTTTCGAAGATAAAGGTTCCGAAAGTGAGAGGGATGAAACTTCTCAATCTTGTCGATGAAAGCATTGAATTGCTTGAGGATGCTCTTTCAAGCAAGAAAATAGAAATATTCAACAAGGTTCCTGCCGAGCTTGGAGCATATGGGGATGACGAAAGAATAAAGCAAGTTTTGATTAATCTGATAATAAATAGCATTGACGCAGTGGGTGAAAAAGGAACTATAAAAATAAGTGGACAGATTGATTCGGGAATGGCTGTACTCAGGATTTCGGACAATGGGGTGGGAATGAGCGAGGAAGTCATGGAGCATATTTTTGACCCCTTCTATTCTGTGAAAGCGAAAGGGACCGGGCTCGGTATGTTCGTAAGCTACCAGATTGTAAAGGAATGCAATGGGGACATACATTATGAAAGCGAATATGGCGAAGGGGCTGTTGCTATTTTATCACTGCCAATGCAAAGCATGAAAGGAAGGCGCTATGAATAGGATAATTATACTTGATGATGAATCTAATCTTTGCACATCCCTTGAATTTCTTCTTGAGGAGAAATACGAAGTTATTTCTTTTCAAAATCCTGAAAAGGCTATCGAATATCTCAAGAAGGAAGATGCCGATATAATGCTATTGGATCTCAGGATAGGCGATATCAATGGTATAGACGTTCTTAGGGATGTAAAGGGTATCAATCCTGATATGGCCGTTATTATGATGACTGCATTTGGAAGCATTGAATCGTCTGTTAATGCAATGAAGGCTGGAGCATTCTATTATATTACAAAGCCAGTCGATTCTGTAGAACTTGAAATATTGATAGAAAAGTCACTGACATATAATTCGCTAAGCAAAGAAGTGGATAGACTAAGCAAACAGTTGGATGAACAGTACGGAGTCAAGGGCATAGTTGGAAGATCAAGGGCTATGATGAAGGTTTTCGAAATAATTGACAAGGTGAAAGATATAGATTCGAATGTGTTGATTTTGGGAGAAAGCGGCACAGGAAAAGAAATGGCTGCAAAAGCCATACATTTTCAGGGGGTCAGAAAGAAAAAGAGATTTGAGGCCATAAATTGTTCTGCCATACCGGATACGCTCTTGGAGAGTGAATTGTTCGGTTTTGAAAAAGGAGCTTTTTCTGGGGCTTCGAGGAGCAAGAAAGGCAAGTTTTCCTTGGCTGACGGAGGAACCGTTTTTCTTGATGAAATCGGAGATATGGACATAAAAATGCAGGCAAAGCTGCTCAGGGTGCTTCAGGAAAAGGAGATTACTCCACTGGGTGCCGAAAACAGCGAGAAGGTGGACGTAAGGGTAATTGCGGCGACGAATTGCGACCTTGAGCAGAAGGTGTTTGATGGAACCTTCAGAAGAGACCTGTATTACAGGCTGGATGTCATAAAGATAGAAATGCCTCCTCTAAGGGAAAGAAAGACCGACATACCTCTTCTCGTAGACTTTTTCATAGACCGGTTTAATGGCAAATTCAATAAAAGTATTTCAGGGATAGAGCCGGGAGCTTTGGATTGTTTAGAGAATCATGACTTTAAAGGAAATATAAGAGAACTGGAAAATATGATAGAGAGGGCTATGGTTTTGACAAACAAGAAAAGGCTTTCGCCAAGCGATTTCAGCAGGAATCTCGTAGATTCCACTACGGCGTCTGAAAAACAGTCGTATTTTTCGGGTGAGGATCTAAAGACTGTGGAAAGAAAGATTATTGCTGAGGCGATTGAATATTTCGGTGGAAGCAGAAGAAAAACCGCAGAGGCTTTGGGAATAACCGAAAGGACTCTCAGAAACAAATTAAAGGCATACAGTATGGATAGTTGAGGAAAAACATTCCGGAAACCTTGTCGCCAAGCGGAAAATTTTTCCGCTTGGCGACAAATTGAAAATCACTGAGTGAAGCAAGGATTCTCGATAGAAAAAAAAGAATCCTTGCTTTTGTTTGCAATTGCAAGGAATTAGGGAAATTCGTATCATGTTTTTGAAGTTTCTGAATTATGTGGCATGTTATTTGCAAATAAACAGAGACGAAAATAAATTATAAGAGGGAGTGAATATTTTGAAATTAAAAAAGATTGGACTAATTGTTTTGACATTGGTAATGGCGGCATCCGTATTCACGGGTTGCGGAGCTAAGGAAAGCGGAGAAGAGGCGGTCGCTCCGGAAAAGGAAGTTGTAAGGATTTCACTTGCAACAGGAGGAACAGGCGGAACATACTATCCGGTAGGATCAGGAATTGCATCGCTTCTCACTAAGAATGTTGAAGGACTTGAAGTAACCGCTGAATCAACTGGAGCATCAGTAGCAAATCTCAAGATGATTAAAGACGGACAAGTTGAAATGATTCTTGCCGCTGCGAATACTTCATTGGGCGGTTATACGGGAGCAGAACCATTTGAAGTTCCGATAGACAATATCCGTGGAATAACTGCTCTTTATCCTGAAACATTTCAGTTTGTAGTATTGGATAAATCAGGGTTGACATCAATTGAAGAGCTCAAAGGAAAGAGAGTGGCAGTAGGAGCACCGGGAAGCGGAACAGAGAGAACTGCAAAAATGGTTCTTGATGCACATGGAATCACTTATGACGACATCGATGCACAATTCCTCGGATTTGGAGAGGCCATTACAGCACTCAAAGACAGATTGATTGATTGCGCTATCGTAGGTTCCGGTATACCTACTTCTTCTGTGGTAGACGCTTCGGCTACATTGGATATCAATCTTCTTACTGTAAACAAAGAAGCAACAGACAAACTAATGGGTGATGCAATCTACTTTAGATATGAGACTATTCCAGAAGGCACATACAATGGTGTAGACCATGATACATTGACTGTAGCCACTCCGGCACTCATGGTTGCAAGTAAAGACCTTGACGAAGAATTGGTTTACGAGATGACAAAAGCCATATATGAAAACATCGAAGATTTGGAAGCTGTTCATGCACAAGGCAAAAACATTAAGCTTGAGAATGCCACAAGCGCGATGTCAATCCCTCTTCATCCGGGTGCAGAAAGATACTATAAAGAAATGGGCGTCATAGAATAGAATCGAAACAAATAATCTATCATGCAGGGCAATCAATAGCGCCCTGCATGATAGATTAAACAGAAATATAATTGCGAATCGAGGTGGGAGAATGAAAAAATATATTTTAATAGCAATCAGTGTATGTATTGTACTTCTTGGGACACAGCTTACTGTAAATGTGCTTGTAGTTGAAAATCATCACGATAATCGAGTTTTGCTGCAGGAAAGAGTTGAGCCTGGTTTTACATTCGCAACGCTGATAAAACATTCTGTTCATCTGACACCGGTTTACGAGTATTATGAAATAAATACAGATGGCGACATAATTCTTACAGGGACCAAATTTGTAGATTTGGGTTGGGGAGTTCCCTCGACATATGAATACGAAACAATATTTGCTGATGGAATGATTGAATTGAAAGATATGGATATACCGATAGATTGGTTGCCCTTCAGGGTGTCAAGCATCAACAATTCGAAGCTGTTTTTAAAAGGAAAAAGAATTGTTGAGCTCAATAATTACTTTGACAATAATGAAAGAATGGATATTAGAGTTGAAAAGGTATCATTTATAAAATATTGGATTAGAGGTGAAACGGATGATTTTCAATAGAAAAAAGATGGATGAAGAAACTAAAACAAAAAAAATGAAAAAGAAAATAGATGAACAGATGGAAAAGAAAAGGGAATTGACTGGTTATGCTCTGAAAATTTCTGCGTTTGTGGCAATCATGATGTCTTTATATCAATTATATTCCTCAGGAGTGAAAATGCTGCCACAGATGCAGCACAAAGCCATTCACTTGGCTTTGGCGTTGGCCCTCACGTTCATGCTTTATCCGGCATCCAAGAAACAGAAGAACAAAATGCCGTTTTATGATTGGATTTTTTCGGGTTTAAGCTTATACATCGGATACTATCTGGTGACAAACTATATGGATATCGTTTATAGATTGGGTGATCCTACGAGAATGGACATAATCTTAGGAACAATCCTTATACTCCTTATATTGGAGGCAACTCGCAGAACAATGGGATGGGCCCTCGTTGTAGTTGGACTTGCGGCGTTGGGTTATGCTTTTTTCGGACACTTGATATCTGGGCAATTGGGACACAGAGCATTTACGTTTACAAGAGTCATTGAGCATATGTTCCTGACAGGTGAAGGTATCTATGGTGTTGCGATATAC
>DATFJE010000151.1:0-3117 GCA_035269385.1 Clostridia bacterium | reverse complement strand
CGAATTTGTCTATCCATATAGACTCGGTTTCGGGAAGTACTTCCTTTATTGTCTTGCCTCTCACATCTCCAAGACCCGTACTTTCCATGAATGCCTTGTTTACTTCAAGGTAGCTGTAGTCTACAGGCTTGCCGCCTCTGTCGGTTACTATCTCATGCAGCGCAAAACCCTCTTGCATATTGTCGAAGAGCGATCGGTACTTTTCCCTGCTTTCAAAAAGCTCCTTCTGAATCCGCTTGTTTTCAGAAAGGCTCCTCTTTAGAATTATGATTATAGCGGCTTGTATAATTATAAATATGGTTCCCAACATATACATGTTTTTCTTACGCCTTTCGAGCGCATTCTCAAGAACCGTTTTTTCGGTTACGTCATGTATTATTGAAAAAAGCAGAATTCTCCCGTTTTCCTCTATAGGATATGAATACACCTCCACATTTCTTATTCCTCCAGATGCAAGCTCATGCTCAAAATTGAAATAGTTTCTCTCCTCGCTCTCCGCCAGTAGTCTTTCAGCCTTGGTTTCTTCTGCCGAAAGAATATTTATGTCCTGTATTGTCATCGCAGTCAGTTCTTTATATGAATAGACGTAAAAATCTACGGCTGTGCTGTTGGCTTCGACAATGCGGCCAGAATCGACATCTATCAGAAGCATTACGGAACCATGGGAATCAAATACATCTCCAAAAACAATGTCTTCTACTGCGGCATTAGCAGAAAGCGATGCAAAACATATGTAAATTGAAATTACGCATAAAAACATCTTTTTCTTAATTGAAAAATTCATTGTTCCTCCGCTCTTTATCTATTTTGCAACAATATTGAAAAATACCTAATTCTGGAACATTATATTTTTTAAATTTTACCATGTTTTGCAGCAAGTTTCAATGTGGCGGAGGGGATTGACCAAAAGGGTGTGGGTCCATTATTGTTTCTTTTACAAGTTTTGCAGGTATTTTATGTATCGGTTGAACAGCACTGTCATTTCGGCACGCGTTATACAAGCATAGGGACGGAAAGTTTTGTCTGGATATCCTTCGAAAATTCCTTTTTCAAAAGCGCAAAGTACGGGGCCAAGGTATTGATTGTCCCTTATGTCTGTAAATGGTATTTCTTTTTCAAATGCATCTGCCCAGTTTTCGCCTTCAGCAAGTAAAAACGCAACCTGCCCTCTTGTTACGGGAACATCGGCGTCTATTTTTTCCCCAAATGCGCTATTGACTTCATCCATATCCATGCGGCTGAAAGCTGAAAGGCAATAATTGCGGCTCCAGTCTTCGGCATTTATGACAGGCTCTTGGCAAGGCCTTGCAAGTCTGGATATGTTTGAATTGTCCAGGCGGACTCTTTCCATAATTGTCAGGCATTCGGCCACCGTCATATTGCTTTGGGGTCTGAAGGATCCATCACCATATCCGCATACATATCCCGCTTCGCTAATGTCTGTTATTGAATCTTTCGCCCAATGTTTTTTTGTGTCATTGAATTCTATATATGAACTTCTTTCTATCGGCCCCTCAACTTCAACTTCAATTTTAACGACCTCACCTGTTTCGGGATAGGAAACGGTCAATTCTACAACTCCCACATTCTTGGCTATAATAGATCCGTCTTCCATTACTTTCAAAATATCCGGATTGGAACTTTCCAATTCAAAGCCTGACATGTCGATTGGATTTCCGTCTATGTCGTAGAATGAACCGATTGCGCTCTTTGCCATTTTTGTTCCTTCTGCGACAAGATAGGGAAGGCTGATGTCATAATGATCCACAGTACTTGAAGGCTCAACGGTTTCTTTTTTTCGCCTGTTTTTCAGAATCAGTCTTTTGCCTGATTCCAAGCTCGTGTTGCCAGCTTTATCAACTGTTCTCGCACAAACAAGCCAGGAACCTTTTTCGCTGACGGAAAAGGGGGCTTCATAGGGAAGCCATTCTATTTCTCCACCGTCCGCTATTCTATATTCAATTGAAAGTTCTTCCTCTGTCTCTTCATGCTTAACAGAAATTTCGACGCTGTCGGTTGAAATACCGCTTTCGGGACTTAAATGAATTGAAGGCGAATTGGGAGCAAGGGCATCAATCCATGTCACATGAGCTGCAACGCTGCCGGTATTGCCTGCCACATCGCGCAATTCAAATGAAAAGCTTCCATTTGTAGTAAATTCATATTGACTCGAACCCCCATTGTTTGTTATTTCCACTTCATTTTCGTCAATTGCTGTAAGCGTCGCTGCGACTGCTTCATTGGTCGGCAAATATGTGCTGTAGGATATGCTCCCTGAAGGCTCTGTTTTGTCTATCCAGTTGATTACAATGGTCGATTCAGAGCTAAGATTGCCCGCTTTATCTCTTTGGAATGCTCTTATTTCCGCATTCTCGTGGGATAAAAACGCATTTTCATAAGGCAAGGCCGTATTTCCATCCACACTATAGAATATGCTTGCATTTTCTTCGCCTGAAATGGAAACAAGAACGGAACCGCTTGTGAAGCCGGTCGGATCCGTCGATATTTCCGGGGATCGGGGACAAGTTCTATCTATAGTAAGGTCCCTGATCCAATTTATGACAGTTTTTTCCCTACCTCCGCTGTCCGACAGAGATACCGATATCCCAGACTGGATGCCTTCAGGCAAGCCGTCCAAATTCCAAATTGCGCTCCAAGTGGTGCTTCCCACATTTACATCGCCTGCAATTCCACCTATAGAGGCCTCTATTGCCACATCATCTCCATCATCATCTTCATATGTTCCCTCCAGAGTAAAAGTTTGTCCGTCTTTAAGATATATATCTTCATTAGGAAAAACAATTTCCCCCTTTGGCATATGTTTTGTTGTACCGCCCCAAAAAAGATGGGGATCATTTTCAACCGCGTCGCTGTTTCTTGTTATTGTTTGGATCTGATATTCCGTTCCTTCTGAAAGGCCGTCGAATTTGCCGAATTTATCGCGGCCAAAAGCTGTTTCTGAAACAAGCTTTCCGTCATTTGACAAAATAACCTTGTTGTCCGTTCCATCGGTCTGGTTGGAACTGTCGATTACATAACTCAAACTTGTATTTGTCCTTTCGCTCACCGAAAGCGACAAGGGGTCGGCAGACAATGTGCGCATGAATGTGAGTCCTG
>DATFJE010000150.1:0-5170 GCA_035269385.1 Clostridia bacterium | reverse complement strand
AGTCTTTTTCTTTTTTAGCCACTTTTCCACAATAATCGGCAGTTATGCAAAGGATCACTGCCCCCTGTCCTGATTCAATATCCACCTTATTCCGAACCTGTCAGTCACAGAAGCGTACCTGGCATTCCAGAAAGCATCCTGTATGGGTATTTCAACACTTCCATCCTTCGCCAAAGCTTCATATATGAAATCCATATCTTCCTCCGGTTCCAGCTCAAGCGAAAGTGAAACAGCCCCTCCCGATACTTCGCCCATGCCTTGGGGAATGTCCGAAAGGTGCAGTACCACACCGCCCGCAAGAATGCTTGCATGAAGAATCCTTTTTTCCGAACCCTCGACATTCCACATTCCCCTCGGGGCTTCCCCGTATCGCTGCATGTAGATTATTTCTCCGTCAAGAAGATTTTTGTAATAATTCAAAGCTTCTTCACAATTGCCCTTCAGTCTTATGTAAGGTACCATTCTCATGTCCTTGTCTCCCTTCTTAAATAAAATCGATTTCCTTTTGGTCCATACATACCCTCAAGACACTTTTTTACGCCCCATTTTTATTGAAATTGGCACCTCTTTCCCTTTCAATCAATGCCTCCGAGCGAAAAATGCATGTAAAATGTTCATTATTCCTTTATATCCCTTTTGCTCTTTGATAAACTTATGATATATTCGATAAGGATGGTAGAATTTCAAAGAAATTTCATCTTTTTAGGCGCAATCAATAAGGAAAAAGGTTGGTGGATCATGAAAGTAATTATTATCGGAGCCGGCAAACTTGGCACAAAACTCGCAACCTCAATGCTGAGCAGCGATATGCATGTCGCCATAATGGACAACAACCCGATTGTCCTCGAAAAACTCAAGGACCACATGGACGTTCTGACCATAAACGCAAACGGAGCAAGAAAGGAAATACTCGAAAAACTCAGCATATCGACATATGACCTTGCTATTGCCGTAACAAGCGATGACGAGACCAACATACTCATAAGCTCAATGGTCAAAAAGCTCGGCTGCAAGAGGAGCATAGCCAGGATAAGAAACCCCGAGTACTCCAATCAGCTTGAATTCATACAAAAAACCTACAAAATAGACCATGTGGTGAATCCCGACCTCGCCACCGCAAACGAAATACTGAGATACCTTATGGAAAGCTACACTTTCTACTTCGGCAAATATGCAATGGGCAAGGTTTCTCTTGTAAACTTCAACATCAGTAATCTTCCTGCATACATGAACAAGAGCGTAAGCGAACTCAGCTACATGGACGGTCTTCTAATTGCCGCCATATCAAGAGAAGGCAAAGTGATAGTTCCGCACGGAGGAACAATTCTTAAGGAAAACGACATCATATATGTAATGGGACAAAAGAGCAAGATAGACACCATAGCCAAAAGCCTGCAACAGGTGGTTGGAAACAAAGCCATGAAGAAGGTAATGATTCTAGGCGGAGGAAAATTGGGCTACTACCTTGCCGAACGGCTGTCAAAAAAGAACATTGCCGTAAAAATAATCGAGGCAAATCTGGACAGGTGCAAAACACTTTCAGAACGCCTAAACGACAATGTCCTTGTAATACACGGAAACGGCACCGAAGCAAACCTTCTGGAAGAAGAAGACCTTTCAGAAATGAATGCATTCATTGGCGTCACAGGCTTTGATGAGGAAAACCTCTTCATGTCCCTTCGGGCCAAGCAGCTAAACGTAGGGAAAGTGATCGCAAAGATATCAAGGCAGAGCTACATCCATATAATTGAACGGCTGGGAATAGACATGGCAATAAACCCTGTAAACATAACTGCAAGCGATATACTCAAGTACATCCGCGGCGGAAAGGTGGTTTCAGTTTCACTGCTGCTCGACGGCCAAGCGGAAGTAAGCGAATTAATCGCATCAAAAAGTTGGAACTTCCTGGGGAAACCCATAATGGACATCAATATCCCAAAAGGCATAATAATCGGGGCAATAGTCCACGATGGAAAAGTTGTCATTCCAAAGGGAAATTCGATAATACAGGAAGGAGACAGAATTGTAGTCTTCTCACTCATGTCTGAAGTTCCAAAGCTTGAAAAATTCTTCCAGTTAAAGGACGGCCGCTGATGAATCACAGAATGATATTCAAGGTTTTAGGTTATTTATTGTTGATAATTGCTCTCGGCATGGTTACGCCCCTGCTAATTTCGCTTGCCCACCATCAAAGCGACACAGTCTCTTTCGTGGCGAGCATAGCAATAACGGCTTCGGCAGGCTTTGCACTGACTAGAATCCCTTTAAAAAACAAAGTGCTCAAGATTAAAGAAAGCCTCGCCATAGTAACATTCGGATGGCTTTTTTCGTCCCTTCTTGGCGCTCTACCGTTCTACCTTTCGGGATCTATACCCTCTTATGTGGACGCATTCTTTGAAACCGTATCGGGTTTTACCACCACCGGAGCGACAATAATAAACGACATAGAAATTCTCCCAATGGGAATTCTTTTCTGGCGCTCGTTTACTCACTGGGTCGGCGGAATGGGAATACTCGTGGTTGCTGTAGCCATACTGCCCATAATGGGAACAGGCGGATTCCACGTCTTCAAGGCTGAGAGCCCCGGCCCAATAGCCGACAAGATAGCTCCCAGAATAATGGAAACCGCGAAGATACTCTACAGAGCATATATAATAATATCCCTTGCGGAGTTCGCACTCCTGATGCTTGGAGGCATGTCGGCCTTCGAGGCTGCGATACACACCTTCGGAACCCTCGGAACAGGCGGATTCTCGACCAGAAACTCAAGCATAGGAGCCTTTGGAAGCGCCTACATATTCAATGTCATATCAATCTTCATGATAATGTCAGGCGCTAATTTTTCTCTATATTACAGCCTTTTCAAGGGCAAATGGAGAGACGTAATAAAAAATTCGGAATTCAGGTTCTATTTGGGAATCCTTTTCGTAAGCGTTCTTGCCATAACGATAGACAACAATTTCCACATATACCACAACTGGTTCGAATCCTTCACCCACTCCCTTTTCCAGGCCAGCTCGATAATGACCACAACTGGTTATACCACTTTCGACTATGAAAAATGGTCGGCCTTTTCGAGAAGCGTGCTGTTCTTGCTGATGTTCGTCGGCGGAAGCGCAGGATCTACAGGGGGATCGATCAAGGTCATAAGAATACTCGCACTGATCAAACTGATAAAAAGGGAGCTTACAAAGATTCTTCACCCGCGGGCGATTGTTGCAGTCAAATTGGGCAATGATCCTGTGGCGGAAAGCACTTTGCTCAACATATCGGGCTTCTTCATGCTTTACATGCTCATATTCATACTGGGTTCGGTAGCCATTTCTCTCGAGGGAATAGGCTTCCTGGGCGCAACCAGCGCCGTCGCCGCGACACTCGGAAACATTGGTCCCGGCTTCGGCTTCGTAGGACCCACCCACACCTATTCGGAGTTTTCGGTCATGAGCAAGCTGCTGCTTTCATTCTTCATGCTTCTCGGAAGGCTTGAGCTTTTCACAGTGATAGCCCTAATGACTCCCAAATTCTGGAGAAGGGAAATGTAAAAAATGCAAAACATAAAACCCGGCTCAATTGAGCCGGGTTTTAAAATTGGTTAAATTCCATCATTATTTGATATATTCGCCTAAACCGTTTTTGCAAACTCGGATATTCTTTTCAATCCCTCTTTTATTATTTCAGGGTCGTTGGCATAGCCTATTCTCAGATAGCCCTCCATGCCCATAACATTTCCGGGAAGAATTATTACCCCCGTTTCCTCGAGAAGCCTCTTGCAGAATGTTTCCGAATCGATATCCAGATCGTATTTAAGAAAAGCCGTGGTTCCGGCAGAAGGCTCCACAAAGCTGAATCTATCCTCCTTCTCAACCCATTCAGAAAGCATCTTCTTGTTGTCCCGCACAATCTTAAGATTCCTTTCGACAATCTTGTCCTTGTTCTCAAGTGCCAGAGCTGCAATGTACTCGTCGATCATTCCGCAGCTTATAGTGTTGTAATCTCTGTGCCTCGCAACTTCATCCATCACTTCCTTTGGTCCGCAAATCCAGCCCGTCCTTATTCCCGCGAGAGAGAATGTCTTAGACATGCTTCCCGTGCTGATCCCCTTCTCGTAGAGGTCGAAAATCGATGTCATGAAGGGATTGCCTTCATGATTCAGTCCTCTGTAGACCTCATCGGCCAAAATGTAGGCCCCCGCTTTTTCAGCTATGGCAACAATTTTCTTGAGAAAGTTCTCGTCCATCAAAGCGCCGGTGGGGTTGTTGGGATTGTTTATGCATATTAGTTTCGCCCCGCCCTTTGTCATTTCCTCAAGTTCTTCCAAATCCGGAAGGAATCCGTTTTCCTGGCGAAGCTGAAGAATTGACACATCCGCGCCAATGGATTCGGGTATAGAATACATCTGCTGGTATGTAGGAAGCACAGAAACCACCTTGTCCCCCGGCTCGACAATAGCGGTCAAGACAAGATTGTTTGCCCCGATTGCTCCGTGGGTGGTTACTATGTTGTCTGTTTTGGCGGTCTCGTAGAGGCCGGCTATTTGATTCCGCAGGCGGTCCGATCCAAGAATCGCACCGTATGTAAGGTGCATTTTCATTATGTCGCCAACAACTTTTTCCTTCGTCTCGTCAGAAAGCTCAATAAGCTCTTCAACAAAAAATGATTTCACGCAGGTTTCAGCCAAATTCCACTCGCAGTCGTCTTCGTATTTGTTCATCCACATCTCAACGCCAAAATCTTTGATTTTCATTTAATTTCCTCCTTTTTTTACAAATCTATAGTGTCGCCTATCCCAAGCGATTCCGCCATGTCCAAAGCCAACTTGGAAACCATCAGGTCCTGCAGGGCTATTCCTGTTGAATCGAAAACAGTTATATCGTCATCTTTTGCCCGGCCCGCAATTTTGCCAGCGATTACTTCCCCTATTTCAGGAAGCGGTTCGGCCAAGCTTACTATGCCCTTTGACAATGCAGTTTCAGTTTCTCCGACAGATGAAGCCTGCCCCCAATCATCTACAAACACCCTTGCGGTTTCATATATCTTTTCGTCTATCTCCTGCTTTCCTGACATGTCCGCCCCAATGCAGCTTATATGTGTTCCGGGCTTTACCCACTCCCTCAATATCATGGGCTCCCTCGAAGGTGTCGCCGTTATTATGATGTCGCTTTTTAGTGCG
>DATFJE010000149.1:0-3830 GCA_035269385.1 Clostridia bacterium | reverse complement strand
GATTATACTGTCGCGTATGATTCTCCCGACTCCGATTTGGACAGGGTGGGGCATCAATCCTTTTCTGATAAAACCCAACGCTATCCCAGGATCTATGAATATTTTTCTGTCTCCGATTTTGACAAGACAACTTAGTCCCCGGACTCCAAGAGACTCCGTTCCAAGAATTTTTATTTTCATGCTGTTTATTCACCTTCTGATTTTTTTGTCCCAAGTCGGGATGTTTTTCGCAAATAGTCTTGTTTATTTAAATTCTATCACCAATCAAAATCATTTCAAAACAAAGCATTATGATCCTCAGCCCCCAGCACACCGTGCATTGAAATCGAATGGTCCACTCCAGGAGATAAATATATCCATATGGTATAATTGTATGATTCTAAGCGTCGTCTATTTGAAATAAAAAGTACTGGGGAGGTAAACAGATTGGAGTTTATAACAAAAAAATTTGAAGAATACAGTTTGAAAGATTTCTATGAAATAATAAAAATCCGCGAAGAAGTATTCATTGTTGAACAGAATTGCGTTTATCAGGAATGTGATGGAAAAGATGAAAATGCCTTTCACCTTGTCTGCATGGAAAGCGGTCAGGTGATGGCTTATTTGAGAATCCTTGAAAAAGGAGTTTCCTTTGAAGAAACATCTATAGGCAGAGTACTTGTAAAAAAAGAATATCGCAGCCTGGGATTGGGTAAAATGATTCTTGAAAAGGCAATTGAATTCATAGATAGCGAATTGAATGAATACGAAATAAGGATTTCTGCTCAGCAGTATTTGACCAGATTTTACGAGAGCTTCGGATTTAAAGTCGTTTCTGACATGTATCTGGAAGATGGAATACCCCATGTTGAAATGTTTTATTCCAAATCAAACTGAATCGGACACGATGACTTGTCTCTCGAAGCCGCGATTATCCTGAATAAGAAATAGCAAATCGTTTATTACAGACTCTGTTTTCTAAATTCAAAAGCCAAAGAAAGAAGGCGCGTATTTGTGAAAAAAAGAAAAAGCGAATCTGTATTCAACTTGATAGCACCAATTTATGGCTTGTTTTACGAATATCAGAAAAAGGGATTTTCGAAGATGTTGGAAAGTGCCGAAAAAGAGCTGGGCCTTTCGTCATTTGAAACCATACTTGATGTGGGTTGTGGAACGGGAGCTTTATGTGCAGTTTTAAGCGAAAAAGGATTAATTGTGACCGGAGTCGATTCAGCGGAAAAGATGCTCGGTGTCGCAAGAAAGAAACCCGAAAACAGTTCGGTCCGCTTTGTGCGCGCAAATATTCTTGAAAAACAGGTCTTTGATGATAAATCTTACGACATTTCAATTGCTTCATATGTCGCGCATGGAATGAAACCAAGCGATAGAGGCCTTATGTATTCCGAAATGCAGAGGGTGACAAAATCAGCAGTTCTAATATATGACTATAATCAAAAAAGATCTCTTTTGACAACCATAATCGAATGGCTTGAAGGAGGACAATATTTTAATTTCATTAAAGACCCTGAATCCGAACTGAAAAACTGCGTCAATGAATTGAAAAAGTGTTTTTCAGAAGTCAAAGTCATCAATGTTGGTATACGGTCAGCCTTATATATCTGTACCCCAAGCTAGAATTATGCTAAATATGGAAATTTCCCAATAATTAATAGCCAAGTTTCTCATTGATTAGAACTACTTCCATATCAATATTACTCATTTTTTTAAAATGTATGACCATGCTGTTGCAGATTCTATCCGGGCTAGAGCAGTCATAGCAACGCTCCCCTCTTTTAGCGCAGGGTGTTTTTAGCTTTAGTCGCATAGCATTCTTGGGCGCCGAAATATTTCTAGCTCGCCAAATTGCTTCTTCGAGAGTTGGAATCAGTTTGTTGGTTCCGGCAACAAAGAAAACCTTCTCATGCCCAAATAGCGACCCCGCCACGCGATTACCGGTGCCATCAATGTTCACTATCTCACCTGTTTCCGACAAAGCATTTAGCGACGTAAGGAAAATTTGTGTTGTCAAACATTTCTTTGCGGTATCGGTGAAGCTCTCTCCAAACGTGCAATGCTGCGGATCAAAAACCTCATTATGGGAAGAAAGGCTTTCAAATAATTTCATACTTAGTAACGTAGCCGAATCTCCAAAGCCAACCGATTTATTATCTATTTCTTCATTTAAATATGCAGCGGCTTCCCTTGCATTTTCGAAATAAGAAACAGCATAACCATTACCTTTAAGCACACGAGAAACTTTTCCTATATCCATTTAAACTATCCTCCTCACAAATTTTAGTTTAACGCTGTACTATTAGTCATATCATAAGACACAGCGATATACTCAACAAAACCGTCCCCGCTAATTTGTAACAATCTTGCTATGATAGAGGTTCATTAAATTTAAATCAAACCCGAGATTGAGACTGCACTGTAAATAAGAATCAAACCCATTGCAAGGTTGAAGGGCTTGTAATGCCTGTTCAGAAACAGCTTGAATACGGACCCGAAAAGTGACCATACCACCCAGGACAATATGAAAATCATCGTTATTAGAAGTGTTAAGGGAACATAATAAGAACTGTCAAAATAAGGCACGATGAAATTGGATGTGACAGTCACGGCAAATATCAAAAGCTTGGGGTTGAGAAATTGCATTATGAATCCGTAATGAAATTTGAGCGGATCACCCGATTCTCCGGCTTCAGGGGGTTTCGACCTTATAATCCTGAGCGCCAGATAAGTCATGTATGCCGCTCCCGCAATCCCCATGAATGGCTTTACCGTCGGTATGACATCGAAAAGCACCACATTGAAATATGTGCTTGCTGCAACAATCAGCAAAACTCCGATTGCCCCGCCCATCATATAGTTTAGAGTTTTTTTGAAGCCGTATGTACCGGCATTTGTCATGACGAGAATATTATTTGGTCCCGGCGTAAATGTCACCGCAACCATGTATCCGATAAATGCTGCAAGATTAAACATTGTTTCCTCCTAAGCGCGCAGACGCCGCTGCTTTCCCAAAAAATCGGCAGCCGGGCATATTGGGCAAATGTATTCAACGCATCAGTTTTTTGTATATTTTTTCGATTATATCATACTCGCGGCGGCAATACACACCGGCGCTCCACAAAAGTTTCGTAATCCGCAAAACAGGGTTTTACGTAATAACCTCGACCAGTGTACTATTGCTCCAGTTCTTTTTCCGTAATAAAGCCTTCCTCTATAGCCTTTCCCCGCAACTTCATATAAAGCTCTGCGTTGCTTGCGTCATAGTATGGTTGCACGAAAAAAACTCCCACTCCCAAAGCTAAGGAACCCAAAATATACCAACCTATGAAGGACAGGTCCAACACAAATATGTCCCATTTTTCTCCCATTGTCATATCGTTGCTTAGCCGAATCGCCCTTCCGCTGCTCATGCCTGGATTTTCAGCCAGGATGTATGGAACCATTCTATATGCGTAAGCTTTAATTATACCCGGTATTATAAGAAGAAGAGTCCATAACCATATGTATATGCTCCGGACAAACATGGTTTTGAGTATGTTTATGTATCGGCCTTCTCTGAATCCGTATCCCAAAGCCCCGACATCGGCACTTCCGGAAGTCAAGTCTATGAAATATCGCCTGCCTCCAACTTCAAGCACATAGCCAACAAACATCCGAATAAGCACCATTATAAACACAATGCAACCAATAAGCATTATAAACTTGTAATTAAAAATGTCTAAGATTCCTCCGGTTATTCCTTTGCCACCGGCCGCCCCGTTTCCACCGCTTCCTCCGTTGTGGTTGCCTCCTGTAATCACAATCAAAAAACTTACAAGCAAGGCCTTCCAATAATT
>DATFJE010000148.1:0-16742 GCA_035269385.1 Clostridia bacterium | reverse complement strand
GGCCCAGGCTATCAAGGGAGAGGGAGACGCATTGGCACTTGAAACCTATGCAAACGCATACAACAAGGATCCCGAGTTCTACGCCTTCTACAGGACGCTTGAAAGCTACAAGAAAACACTCGGAGACAAAACGAAAATTGTTATAGGGGCAGACTCCGAGTTTGCAAAATACCTGTACGTTACAGAGTAGCAAGCTGAAACTTTACAAGTTTAAGCTTGCAGTGGGCGGCATTCAGTTATGCGGTCAAGCATCAAACAGCTCACTGCATCCTGCGACGGCATATCATTGAACTCGGTCTTTCGGCAGAATCTAAAATCTGCAAACTCGCTTCGCATCGGGCCAAGGCCAAAGCAGATTTCTTTACGATTATGCCTTATCCCAAGCTCTGATATGCAAGTCTCGGACGATGTTTCGCAATATGAAGCCTTGACCGCATAGGGGAATAATCCTTTTGTTGGAGGGAAAAACAAAGGGACGAAAGGCAAGAACAGATGTATGTTATCAGATATCGAGGAAGTAGTATGGTGAATTCTCAATTTGAATAATGCATTAGACTGTAAATGTTGCAAAAAACAAAGGAACAGCCGGGATGATTTACCCGGCTGTTCCTTTGTTTTTCTTTCCATTGTACTTACTGCCCACTGCCTGCTGCAAGCTGTTCCGGTTATTTTTCGAGTTTTTCCTTTAATGCTTTGTTTTTCAGAAGTGCTTTCATGACCGGAACGCCCAGAATAGTAACTACTACGAATTCTCCGGCTGCCACTTGGAGCATTGTAAGCGCAAGCGGAAGGCTGTACACAAAATGCAGCTCTGCGCCTATTATTATTCCATTGAAAATAGTCGGGTAGAGAGAAGCAATCCATATGTTTTTTGAAAGAATCATGTAGCGAATACTCATTATTGTAGCCATTGTTCCAAAGATGACATCAATAATACCAAGCGGACTGAACAGGTTGGCTATGAAAGTGCCGAGCACCAGCCCAGGTGCGAATGCCGGATTGATGAAGGCCAGAAGAACCAGAATTTCGGAAATGCGGAACTGCAAGGCCATGTAGCTGATAGGAGCCAATCCGACTGTGAGTGCGGCATAGATGGCTGCAATTACGGCCGTCCTTGCAATGAATCGTGTGTTGAAATGTTTTTGCATAAAAAAAACCTCCCAATATTTTTAAATATCAGCAAGCCATAAAAAGCCGCCTTTTAAAAGGGCGGCGACATAGTCAACAGAGTGAGAATCACCTTATTGCATGCCGTAGTTTTGTTTATAGACAGGAGGCTCGCGAACTGTCTTCCAAAATACTTTAGCATAGCAATCAGCTTTTGACAAGTCTGATTATAATGTTATGTATGCGAACAAAAGAAAACCGAACAATAAATGTATTTAAAATAAAAAATGTTCAGTTATAATTAAAAAAACGTTGCAAATGGGAGTCGGGGTATGTATAATGGATGTTAAATATTCAGAAAATTACAAACCGTATTCAAAAAAACATAAGAACACTTATGTGTCTTCAGATTTGTTGAATATGAAAAAATGAAAGGATGGAATATAAATGAATCATAACTTGCCGATTAAACAGGGCTTGTACAAACCCTCGATGGAAAAGGACAATTGCGGTGTCGGTGCCGTGGCGTTGTTAAAGGGGAAAAGCAACCACGAAGCAGTAATGAATGTGCTTGACATATTGATAAATTTAAGCCACAGGGGATCATTGGGGCTTGATGAGGCATCGGGCGACGGAAGCGGAATAATGACGGATTTGCCTTATGATTTCCACAAGGCGGTATTTGAGGAAAACAGTCTCGAATTGCCTGAAGCCGGAAAATATGCTGTTGGAATGTTGTTTTTGCCCAGGGATCCGTCTTCGCGCCTTTTTTGCGAAGGGGCTTTTGAGAGGGTGGCGAGAGAAGAGGGGTTTGAAGTTCTTATGTGGAGGGACGTTCCACAAAAGCGAGCTGTATGCGGTAAGCTTGCGGCTGCAACCAGACCGGATATCGTTCAAGTTTTCATTAAGCCCATTACGGATAATGTTTGTGAAAACACTCTGCTTATAATACGAAAAAGGATGCAGGCTTTCATTTCTGAATCAAAAGTTCCTTACACTGAAAAATTCTACATCTGCAGTCTTTCGTTCAACACCATTGTATACAAGGGGCTTGTTCCCGGGAGGCTCCTGGGTGAATTCTACACTGATTTGGAAAACAAAGACTATAAGACAAGGGTTGCAATAGTGCACGAACGATACAGCACCAATACATTTCCTTCATGGGAGCTTGCACAGCCGTTCAGGTTGGTTGCGCATAATGGAGAAATAAATACTGTGAGCGGGAATGTCAATTGGATGAAGGCGAGAGAAGGCGTCATGACATCAAAAGTGCTTGGAGACAGGCTTAAAGATATTTTGCCTGTAATCGAACCGGGAGGAAGCGATTCGGCGTGCTTTGACAACGCCTTGGAATTTTTTACTGCAAACGGACATGGACCGGCAAAGTCTCTTTCAATGATGATTCCGAGGGCCTGGGACGGCAATCCCGAATTGAGCGAGCTTGAAAAATCCTTTTACGCTTATTTTGGAAGATTCATGGAGCCGTGGGACGGACCTGCATCGATAGTCAGCTATGACGGAAGGCATCTTTGCGCAGTAAGAGACAAGAATGGACTCAGACCTCTCAGATATGACATCGACAAGAGTGGAATGCTTGTCATAGCCTCCGAATCAGGGGTGGTGGAAGAGAGGGCTGAATTAAAGGAAAAAGGAGGCCTTGCGCCAGGAGATGTTATTTGCTTTGATCTGCAAAGCGGCAATTTCTCCGACGGAAAGACAACCCTGAAGAAACTTTCGGCGGAGCATGACTACGGTAAATGGATAAATGAAAACAGGCTTGAATTGAAAAACCTAAGAATGCCATGCAATGAAACTCCTCTTTCTGAATCTGAAAAGGAAAGGAAGCTGATTCTTTGCGGATATAACTCGATTGAATTGGCAGAGGGCATTCCGGCTATGGCCGATTCAGGGAAGGAAGCCATTGTTTCCATGGGGCTTGACAGGGCTCTTCCGGCGCTTTCGTCAAAGAACCACCTTCTGTTTGATTACTTCAAACACCGTTTCGCACAGGTGACAAACCCGCCGATGGATCCTATAAGGGAAAAAATGTATACATCCTTGAAGCAAATAATTGGATTTCCCGGGAAACGTGCGGACAAGATTGAAGTGAACCGTGAGATGCCCTTCGTGGAGCTTGAGATACCCATACTTGACAATCAGGAAATGTCGGGACTAAAGCAACTGGACAACGAAAACTTCAGGGCGGTCACTGTGCCGATGTTGTTTCCTGCCGATGGGGTTGAAAACCGTCTGGAGAAAGCCTTGGATGAGCTCTTGCAGAGTTGTGAAAGCTGTGTAGACAAAGGCTATAATTTGCTTGTTTTGAGCGACCGCAGGGTGGATCCCCTCTATGCTCCAATTCCATCCTTGCTTGCACTGGGAGCATTGCACAATCATTTGATTGAAACCAAAAAGAGAACCAAAGTTGAAGTTATAGTTGAAACTGCAGAGGTAAGGGATGTTTCACAAACGGCTCTTCTACTGGGGTATGGAGCTAAAGCGGTGAATCCATGGTTTGCACTCGAGCTTGTTAAGGAAAGGGCCGATAAAAGCCTGAAATCGGAAAATGAGGCCATAGATAATTTCAAGAAAGCGATGGCGTCGGGAATTCTTAAAATAATTGCCAAAATGGGAATAACAACACTTCAGGCATACCAAGGCGCAAAGTTGTTTGAAACGGTAGGGTTGTCGGAAAAATTCGTTTCCAGATATTTCGATGGAACTCCGGGTTGTATGGGAGGAATAGATATGGAAATATTGCAGATGGAAACACTGAAGAGACATTCCGATGCATATGGTCGAAAGAAGGATATCGATGAAAGAGCGAAAGACTCTACAAAAGCCGTATTGTATAGCAGTTCGAATGTGAAAAGATTGAGCAAAGCCGTTTCCGCAGGCGACTATGGATTGTTCAAGGATTTATCTGATGAAATAAACAAAAAAACATGGTCAATAAGAAGTCTTTTGGAAATAAATCATGACGTCCGAAGGAACGATGATTGCACCGAGACGAAAGAGTCTGTAATCAAACGTTTCAGCGCAAGCGCAATGTCATATGGAGCCATAAGCCCGGAAGCCCATGTTGCAATATCCGGAGCCATGAACCGGTTGGGTGCAATAAGCAATTCCGGTGAGGGGGGAGAAAAAGACGATACGAGAAAGAAATCCGAAAAGAGCGGAAGCAGGCAAATAGCATCGGGCAGGTTTGGGGTCGACGTGACTTATTTGGCGGATTGCAGAGAGATAGAAATAAAAGTTGCTCAAGGCGCCAAGCCTGGAGAGGGAGGTCATCTGCCTCCGGAGAAGGTTACGAATGAAATAGCAAGAGTAAGAAATGCAAGCCCGGGCATTTCTCTTATTTCGCCTCCTCCACATCACGACATATACTCGATTGAGGATCTGGCACAGCTGATTCATGACCTAAGGCAGGTAAATCCATTTGCGGCCATAGCCGTCAAGCTTGTAGCATCGGCGGGAATTGGAACCGTTGCAGCCGGTGTTGCAAAGGCCGGAGCCGACAGGATACTGATAAGCGGTGGAAATGGAGGGACCGGCGCCGCGCCGCTTTCATCAACGAGGTCTGCAGGGATTCCATGGGAAGTGGGTCTTTCCGAAGTGCACCAGACGCTTCTATTGAACGACCTCAGGCATTGTGTCGAACTAAGGGTTGACGGAAAGCTGTTGACGGGTCGGGATGTTGTAAAGGCGGCAATGCTTGGAGCTGAATCGTACGGATTCGCCACGCCCCTTTTGATTGCCATGGGTTGCAAAATGTGTCGGAAATGCCAGGACAACGTCTGTCCTGCAGGGATTGCGACGCAGGATCAAGAACTTAGGAAGAGATTTAAAGGATCTTCGGGCCATGTTGAAAGATATATGGAATTTGTCGCAAGAGAAACCATCGAGATACTTGAAGAAAACGGTTTTGGCAGTCTGGATGAAATCATTGGACGTAGCGATTTGCTCAAAAAGAAAGAAAACCTCGATTTGAAGGCCTCAAAGCTCGAACTCGATTCTGTGCTTTACAGACCCGAACTTCCTTCCAGAATATCAAGAAGATATAGGCCGATGCAAAAGGAGTTGGCGGCTTCGAGTATTGATATGGCCGTCGCGGATGAAATAATGGACTCATTGGCAAAAGGAATTAATCATGAATCTGAGCACAAAATAACGAATAGGGACCGTGGAATAGGCGCTTATTTGAGTGGCTGCATAGCAAGAAAAGGAGTTGCAGACAAGCTGAAAAGCGAATCGGTGGAACTAAGGCTTGAGGGTTCAGCCGGGCAGAGCTTGGGAGCCTTCCTTGCAAAGGGTATATCCATAAGGCTCGCTGGAGATGCCAACGACTATGTAGGCAAGTCGCTCAGTGGAGGCAAGATTGTTATAACTCCCGATTCTAAAATGCAGAGCGGTATAAAAGACAACATGATCGCCGGCAATACAGTTCTTTACGGAGCATCATCAGGAGTCTTCTATGGAGCCGGTGTGGTCGGAGACCGTTTTGCAATAAGAAACAGCGGGGCACTTGCGGTTTGCGAGGGTATTGGCAACAACGGATGCGAATATATGACCGGGGGAACTGTTGTCGTATTGGGCAAAACAGGAATGAATTTTGCTTCCGGAATGACAGGGGGTAAAGCCTTCGTTTTAAACGAAAAAGCGCAATTTCAGGCCGCAGGAAACAAAAGGTCTATAGGAAGGGAATTGAGCGATGCAGAAGTTGATGAACTGTTGAAGATACTTAAGGGATACGAGGAAGAAACCAAAAGCGAAAAGGCCAAGGCAATAATTGCATCTTGGCCGGCTTCAGCTAAAAAATTCAAGCTTGTAGAATAATTTAATGCATTGTTCGGTTGATTGAATGATTCTAAATTTGTTCCGCAAATTCTATTCTTTCTCCGTTTGGTCCCTTGAAAAAAACGATTCTGGATTTTCCGACAACTAAAGGGGCTCCCAAGAGGCAGATGCCTTTTTCCTTCAATTTTTTTATTTCATCATCGAGGTTTTCCACGTCGAATGCGATGTGGCTGACTGGTCCGTCGGGCAATTCACTGTTTCCTTCTTTGTACACCAACTCTATCGTGGCACCTCCGGCATCCATAAATACAAGCCTCATTCCCGGATGGTGCCTGTCTTCGATGATTTTGCATTGAAGGATTCCGGTGTAGAAATTTATCGATTCATCAATGTCTATAGCGTTGATTCCAATATGTCCGAATTTGTTCATCTCAAGTCTCCTGTTTTTGTTTTGATAATAGAGTAACATAAAACCGGATGATTTGACAGACCCCGCACCGAATAAAAAGGATGCGGGGTCTTTATGCATAGCCTCGAAAGGTATATAATGATATAATAACGCCAAAGTTTTGACGGGAAGCGGGGAGATAGGTATATGAAGCCTCAATGGGTAGATTATGTTAAAAGAGTCGAAGCCATTTCAAGGATAGGTTTGACGAATTGCAGAAATCCATATGATATTGAGCGCTATGAGGAACTCCGAAGCCTTAGCATTCGTTTCATGGAAGCCTATACAGGCGAGGAACTTGAAAGGATAGAGACCTTGTTTGCATCGGATCCGGGCTATAAAACCCCAAAGGTAGAGGTCCGGGGGGTGGTTTTCAAGGAAGGAAAAATTCTAATGGTGAGGGAATTGGCCGACAATAAATGGTCGCTTCCTGGAGGCTATTGCGAAGTGGGGCATTCCATATCAGAAAATGTCGTTCGTGAAATCGGCGAAGAGTCGGGATTCAAGGCAAGACCGGTCAAACTCATTGCGGTTATGGATAGGAGAAAACATGCACATCCGCCGTCTCCATATCATGTATACAAGGTCTTCATTCAGTGCGAAATAACTGGAGGAACGCCCATGAGGGGGCTTGAAACAGACGGAGTAGGTTTTTTTGGAATTGATGAATTGCCCGAGCTTTCTGAAAACAGGATTTTGAAGGAACAAATCGAGAAAATTTTTGATTTTTTGGAAAACCCCGAAAAAGCACCCTTGTTTGACTAGACATAATCGGAACATTGGTTTATTGCAGACGGCAAATGATATATAATGCAGATGTACGGAACAATGCAGAACAAGGCAAAAAAAGGGGGATTGAAAAGTGCCCATAAAAATGAAAATTTATTCGGATTATATGTGCCCATTTTGTTATTTGGCTTATGCATATGTAAAAGAACTTGAGAAAACATGGGATTTGGAAGTTGAATGGATAAGCTTCGAGCTTCATCCAGAAACGCCCGTCGGCGGGATTCTTCTTGCGGACAGATTCGGAGAAGAAAAGACAAGGTGCATGGTTAAAGGCCTGAGAGAAAGAGGGAATCCATACGGTCTTGAATTCGGGGATTTGTATTTTATGCCGAACAGCCGTTTGGCGCTTGAAGCATCGGAGTACGCTAAGGAATCCGAAAAATTTGAAGACTTTCACCAAAAGGTCTTTTATGAACATTTCACAAATCTTGTGGACATAGGCAAAAAAGACGTTATAAAGAAATTGGCCCATGATTGCGGGATGGATGGAAAAGAAATTGAATTGAAGCTTGACGAAAATTTTTACACCGAACGAATCCAGAGCATACACAAGGCGGCTAAGGATTCGGGGGTCGGAAAAACTCCGTATTTTGTTGTTGAAAACCGGTTTTCAATTGAAAGACCCGGTTCGATAGATGTTATAATAGACGTGTTGAGACGAACTGAAAAGGAGTGTGGTTAACGTGGATGAAAAAAAGATGAGGCTTCTTTTGGATGACAACACCGTCATGGAATGTGATGTGATAGGCAAATTCGAAGTTGAGGAAAAAGTGTACATAGCTCTTCTTCCCGAGGGGAATGAAGACGTTCTCCTGTACAGATTCTTTGAAAAAGACGGGGAAATTGAGCTCGACCGAATCGAAGAAGACGAGGAATATTACAATGTGGCGGAAGTATACTATGACCTTTTCGGACCTGTGGAAACGGATGAAGTCGAAGTAATGGAAGAATAGTATGACGATTTGTCAAACGAAAGGATGGTATTGATCTATGAGTAATTGTAGCGGATGCAGTTCTTGCAGCACCTGCGGAGGCGGAACATGCGAACCTGAAATAACAAAGATGCTAAAGCTTAACATGGTTTTTGACGACGAGACAGATTCTGAAAAATGCGATGCAATGGATGGGGCCGTGAATGAAGCTCTTGAAAGTATGCGCGATTTTCTTAATGAAAATAGAATCAAGATACAATACAGTTCAGTCAAGCTGATAAACAGGGAACAGGCGGAACTGCTTGGCTTTGAAAATTTGCCGACGATTCTTATAAACGGAACCGACATACAACCTGGTTATAAGGAAAACACATGCAAATGCCATCCAGACCAAGTCATCAAGGGCTGGATATACATGGGCATGGAGATGGATACACCGCCAAAAGAACTGATTACAGACGCCTTGATAGAAGCCATATACGGGAAACCCGAAAAGAAAGAATTGGAAGTATGTGATTGCAGTGGGGAATCCAGCTGATATATTGGAGGAAATAAATGAAATTTATAGTAGAAGATAAAATATTTGATACACTGCCTGATTTGTACTTTGGTGTTGTCATTGCAAGAGGTATAGACAATACTGCCCTTGAGGATAATCTGCTTGCCGGTTTTGTGGATTCCCAGAAAAAAGCGGAAGAGCGTTTTGCGAAAGTCGATCTTAAAAAGGATCCGAGCATAATGCCCTATAGAGAAGCCTTCCAGACTCTTGGGATAAATCCGAATAAATTCAGGTGTTCAATAGAGGCTTTGATAAAAAGGATAGCAAAAGGCGGAAGGATTCCGACCATAAATACAATGGTCGATCTTGTAAACACAATAAGTCTTAACAATGTGCTCCCCATGGGTTGTCATGACATAGACGCATTCGACAGTGACATATGGGTCCGCTATGCGAAGGAAGGCGATGTTTTCGTGCCTTTCGGAAGCGAAGAAAATGACCCGCCCGATGTGGGCGAAGTTGTTTATGCAAGTGGAAATCGAATCAAGACGCGTCGCTGGATATGGAGACAAAGCGAGATTGGAAAAGCGGTCGAAGAAACAAAAAACTTCTTCATGCCGATAGACGGGTTCAAGAGCCAAAACGGAGAAGCTGTAAACAAAGCTGCCAATGAACTTGCTAAGGTAATTGAAGAAACATTCGGGATAAGCACTGAAGTAGCCTTTTTAGACAAGGAAAATCCGATGGTTGAGATATAAAAGAGCTTGCTAAGACAATAAGAGTTGATTATTGAATGCATATATAAGGCTCTGAAAAACTTTAAATGTAATAAATAGATATAGGATAATTGGTTTAGTCGACTGATATTCTATATCTATTTTTTTTCAACGTTTACGGTATTTGGGTCTTATAATTAAGTGGTTCAAATTGATGGTATGTGATAGAATCAAAATTAAAAGTCGGGAATGATTCTACTAGCTATTATGACTAAAAGCTTAAGAGTAATTCAAGGGGGGTGCCTGATTTGGGAGAAAACAACATGCAGTTTTTCAATTGGGGAAATATCGAATGGATCTATGAAGCGGATTCTATCGGCTCGCTGAATGTAATGAATGTTGGGATAGTGACAATTGACCCGGAGAAAAGACAAAACAAGCATGTTCATTATGGTGATGAACAGCTTATCTATGTGATTTCAGGAAAGGGAAGGCAGCAGGTTGGGAACGAAATACACACAATAAAGGCAGGTTCAATCCATCATATAGAATCGGGATCAATCCATGAAACCATGAATATAGAGATGGAACCGATTGTTGAATTGATAATATCGATTCCTGCGGTCCAGAACAAAGAACTTTCTATATACAAAATGGGAAAAAGTATGGACGCTTATGAAACGGTTTCGGATGAAATATATAGGGATGATATATATAAGGATGAAATAAAGGGCTTGTATGAATCGGCCATGGAGTCGTTGAAAATACCCATGTCGGTTTTCGACAAAAACGGAAAAGCTGTCATTGATGGGGGGAACTATCCGGAACTATGCAAACTCGCTTGCGGAGTGCATAAAAACACTGAAAATTGTCGTATTTATAAAATACATGACGAATATGCTCCGCCAATATACAATGATTCTTCCGCTTATGTATGCCCTTTTGGATTGACGGTTTTGAATGTTCCTATTGTAGTGAATCAAACGGCGATAGGCTGGATAAAGGGTGGCCATATTAGAACATACAGGAATGAATTTTCCTCAAGCGAAAAAAATAATTTGCATGGAGATTTATATAAGGAAAATTTTGAGTATATGCCGGTGCTTCCCAAAAGTCGGGTAAATGCCATTATGAGAATAATGAAAGATATGGCAAAGAGCTTTGCAGAGTATAGTGTCATTAAGAATACAAAGACCGAATTGAGTAAAAAAGAAAGATTGATTAAGGAAATTGCTCAAAATGAAAGCGTGCTTGAAGAGTCTTTAAAGATGGTTCAGGACGAGGTGCTGGATATCCAAATAAACAACCATTTTCTTTTTAATACGCTTAATGCTATTGCGAGCATGGCTGTGCAAGACGATTCGATGAAGACCTACGATGCCGTAATCGAATTGTCCAAAATGTTCAGATATAGCTTGAGGAACAAAAGCAGTAGCATACTTCTTAAGGATGAAATCGAGTATTTAAAGAACTACATCGCGCTTCAACAACTAAGGTACGGGGATAATCTGAGGGTTGTTTTTGATATACCGGAGGAACTTGAAAATGTGAAGATCCCGTTCAATTGCCTTCAGCCGATTGTGGGAAATTGTTTCAAACACGGTTTTAAGAAGAAGAAGAGAAAAATAAGAATTGATATACGCGCGGAAGCGGGCGAAAGATGCATGAAACTTGTGATTGAAGACAACGGAATGGGGATGGAAAAGAATGATTTGCAACAGCTTTTGGCAAGACTGAAGGAAGGTAGGGGTCGCAATAGCGGATTGATGATGATATATTCCAAGATTAGGGCTTTTTACGGAGAGGAATTCACTGTTGATATTGATAACAGACCCGAAGGCGGGGTTTGCGTAACAGTTTTATTGCCAAAAACTGAGGGTTGACCGGTAAATATTGATAGAAAAACAAAGGGTCTAGAAAGAGAGGTGGCTTATGAAACGGGCGCTTATTGTAGATGACGAGGAATTATCAAGGAAGCTGATAACGGCATTGATAGAACAAAGCAAACTACCAATAGAAATCGTTGGATATGCTGCTTCAGGCGATGAAGCTTTGGATAGCATTGAAAGATTGAAGCCGGATATTATCTATCTCGATATAGAGATGCCGGGCTACAATGGGATTGAAGTTATGAAGAAGGTGCAGGATTCATACTCGGGCGCAATTGAATTCATAGTAATTACCGCCTACGGTCAATTTGAGTATGCGCAAGCTTCATTGAGACTGGGCGCAAAGGACATACTGCTTAAGCCTATAGATTCCAAAAAGTTTGTAGAAACTATGCAGAGGGTTATAGGCTACAGATACACGGACAATCAGGTATTAAACGAGATACTTGAATACATAAGTATCAATTACCATATGAATATTGAATTGGCAGAATGTGCGAAATTGCATTATACAACATCTAACCAGGTCGCTAAAATGTTCAAAAAACACTTTGACACAAATTTTTCAACGTATGTGAACGATATGAAAATAGGCAAAGCTAAAGAGTTTCTAAAGGAAACAGATTTGACGATACAGGAGATTTCATGCATGGTGGGATACAACAACCTGAACTATTTTTACAGAAAATTCAAGGGGAGTACCGGAGTTACACCGAGTACATATAGAAAAAACAGCAACTAAATGTTGCTGTTTTTTTTATTGCACAAAAAAAGCGAGTTTTGTGCAATAAAAGGGGTATATAGTTGATTTTATAAATTCTGAAAATAAACAATAATTAAACATATAGAAGTAAAGATGCAAATCGTTATAAAAGAATTGTAGGTGAATCATAAAATTGCTAGCTATGTAATTATGAAGCTGTCAAAAATAACGAAAATGAGCGAAAGGTGGTGACGCAAATAGTAAATGTTAATGTCTAGATTCTTCGTAAATTCATGAAAATGATAAAAAACGAAGAAGTATAGCTGGTAATGCTGCAACTATTGTTGCAGAGAGTGCATTAATAAAATAGACGTTAGAATTTTGAGTCGGCAATACATATTAATAAAAGGAGATTATTTATATGATGAATGTTGTAAATTGGTTAAACGGAATTATTTGGTCTGATGCTTTGGTAATTGCATTTTTTGCGGTAGGAATATGGTTTACTGTTCGTTTGGGCTTTCCTCAGTTACGTCACTTTAAGAGAATGTGGAAGATTGTTTTAAAAAAGCAATCCAAAGATGGCAGTCAAAAGGGCTTTTCTGCCCTTCAATCTTTAGCACTTACAGTTGGTGGACGTGTAGGGGTTGGAAATATTGCAGGAATTGCTGTTGCAATATTGTACGGAGGCCCGGGTGCAATCTTTTGGATGGGGCTTTTGGCTATGTTTGGACAAGCAACTGCTTTTATGGAAGCCTCATTAGGTTCAGCTTATAAAGTTGAAGTGGAAGGGCAATTTCGAGGAGGTCCTTCAGATTATATTGAAAAAGGATTAGGGCAAAAATGGTATGCAATCCTGTTTGCAATATCTACAGTGATAGGTCTTGGGATTTGCGTCCCTGGGTTACAAACTTACAATACTGTAGAAGCAATGAATAATGCATTTGGAGCAAACAAATATATTGTTGGTGCAATTATTTGTGCGTTATTGCTTTATATTATTTTAGGGGGATTAAAACGTATTGGTAGCGCCATGCAGTCACTTAGTATTTTTATGACTTCGGGATATCTGTTGTTTAGTATTGTTATTATTGCTTTCAATATTACTGCAATTCCACATGTCATATACATTATTTTTTCAAGTGCATTCGGAGCAAATGCAGCTTTTGGCGGGGTAATTGGTTCCGCTATTACCTGGGGCGTGAAAAGGGGTATTTATTCAAATGAAGCTGGCATGGGTTCAGGGGCTATAGCTGCTGGATCTGCTGATACAATTCATCCTGCTGAACAAGGTTTGGTTCAATCGTTATCTGTATTTATTGATACATTAGTTGTTTGTATGATAACAGCAAGCTTAATATTGGTTACCGATTCATACAATGTTATTAATGAAAAAACCGGAGAATTTATAGTTGAAAACGTTCCGGGTATTGAAGGTGGAGTTGGCTATGTTCAAGCTGCAATTGACAGTATTTTACCCGGTATTGGCGGAGCTTTTGTAGCGATTTCCATTTTCGTTTTCGCATTTACGTCAATAGTAGCATTCTACTATTATTCTGAAAGTGCTTTGGTTTATATTCTTCCGAAAGATAATTCTAAAATAATGAAATATTCTACATGGATATATAGGATTGTGTTCGTAGGAGCTACTTATATTGGAGTATCTGATGCAGGTGCAGCATTATGGAATTTGGCTGATTTAGGTATTGGATTAATGGCATGGCTTAACTTGATTGCAATCTTTCTTCTTTCAAAACATGGTGTTAGTATTCTGAAAGACTACGAACGCCAGTTGAAAACAGGTGAAAAAATATCTTTTGATCCTGAGAAAATTGGATTGCCAAATGCAGATAAGATTTGGAAAAAGGTGGTTTGAGAATAGCATAATTTCTATCAGACTATCTTATCTTTGAATTTATTCTCACAATAAAAATACCTCCGAGTAGACAGACTAATTTAAATTGATTAGTCTGTTTACCTTGGAGGCATCACAGTATAAGGTGGCATTCGTTTTAATTTTACATAAAATTGTCAGACATCAATGAGTACTATTTTTACATAAAAGAAATAGAATTTAATCTTATAAATGGTATTTATTGCTTATATATTGAAAGGATGATGATATGATTGACGCGTTTAAGTTGAAAAGTAGAGGGATGGATATGGCTTGCATAATGGAGTATAAAAACCTTGAAAGTAAAGGTAAAAATATACTTTTGTTTAATCATGGTTTTGTCGGTCATAAAATAACTCCCCATAGAATGATAGTTAATTTAGCCCATGAGTTAGTTGAAGAATATGATCTAACAGTTGTAAGATTTGATTTTATAGGGTCAGGAGACAGTGATGGAGATTATCATAATATGACAATTCCAGAGGAAGTCAATGATAGTCTTCATGTTGTTGAATATTTAAGAAACAATTATAAGATAAATAAACTTATAATCATGGGATATAGTATGGGAGGATGTATTGCATCTTTAACGGCTTCGAAAACAAACCCAGATGCACTTTTATTATGGTCAGCTGTATCTAGTCCATATAAAAACTTTAAATATTTATTGGGAGATAAATTGTTTGAAGAGGGTGAAGCGGGTAATGATGTTGATTTTTTAGGGGACATGGTTAGTTCTAATTTCTTCACTGAATTGAAGCAAATAGATCCTATAAAAGAACTTAAGAAATTTGAAAATCCCATTTATATTATACACGGAGATAAAGATGAAGATGTATTGCCTGAAAATGCCTTAACCTATTTAAATGCGACAGGAAAGGCCAAACATTATTATGTTAAAAATGCCGGACATACTTATGATAGTAGAGAATTACAACGTGATTTATTTGATAAGACCAAAGAATATGTAAAAGAAATAATTAAAGACAAATAAAGGGAATTATTCTTAGTTTTATTGTAGCGGTTTTGTGCAATAAAAGGGGTATATAGTTGATTTTCTATATTCTCTAAATAAGCAATAATGTAATTGGAGAAATTAATATTCGAGGAGGAATTAAAATGCTTAAAACGGTTAAAGAAAAAGATCTTGAACTTTACAATATAGTGCAAGAGGAATATGAAAGACAAAACACAGGAATCGAAATGATTGCATCTGAAAGCTTTGTTCCTACACAAGTAATGGAACTGCAAGGAAGCATACTTACAAATAAAACCATGGAAGGCTTTCCCGGTAAAAGATACCATGCTGGACACCAAGCGATTGATAAGATGGAAACGCTGGGAATAGAAAGAGCAAAAGAACTTTATGGAGCAGAACATGCTAATATACAGCCGCATTCGGGTTCACAAGCCAACCAGTGCGTTTATGCTTCAATAATAAATCCCGGAGATACAATCATGGGAATGAGACTGGACCAAGGCGGCCATCTTACTCATGGCGCAAAGGTTAGTTTGTCGGGCAAGATGTACAATGCTGTTTCCTACGGACTTGATAAAGAAACAGAAATAATCGACTACGAAGAAATGGAAAGAATTGCGAAAGAGAATATGCCGAAAGTTATCATTGCTGGAGCAAGCTCATATCCAAGGGAAATCGATTACGAAAAAATATCTGAAATCGCAAAATCGGTGGGAGCATATTTCCTTGTGGATATGGCTCATATCGCAGGACTCGTCGCGGCGGAGATTTTACCGTCTCCAGTTCCGTATGCAGATTTTGTCACATCGACTTCCACCAAGACGCTTGCTGGAGCAAGGGGCGGTTTCATACTCTGTAAGAAAGAATATGCGAAAAAATTAGACAAAGCGGTTTTTCCGGTAGTTCAGGGTTCGGCTCATCTTCACATAATGGGTGCAAAGACATTTACATTCAAGAATGCAATGACCGAGGAATATAGAGAATGCATGAGGCAAGTTGTTAAAAATGCGAAAGCCTTGGGCGAAGCATTAAAGGAAAAAGGATTTAGACTTGTTACTGGAGGAACCGACAATCATATTTTGCTTGTTGACCTGCGCTCAAAGGGCTTAACTGGAGCACAATTGGATGAAGCGCTTGCAAGCGTCGGAATAACCGTAAATAAAAACATGATCCCATACGATCCTGAAAAGCCTATGGTAACAAGCGGGGTCAGAATCGGAGCTACCGCCATGACTATCAAGGGGATGAAGGAAAAGGAAATGCTTGAGATTGCAGCTATGATCAACACCGTTGCTGAAAACATGGACAATGAGGAAGTAATGAAAGATGTAAAAAGAAAAACTAGCGAATTGGCTCTTAAATTTCCAATGTACAGTGGATATTTCGAGTAAAAAGCATAAGGTATTTCTTAAACGATTATTTTTTAGGAGAGTTTGATAGTTGAATATAAAAAGAATAATAATGTTAGCAAGAAAAACCGTATAAAATGAGTGATTGGATTCTTGATTCGAATATGGCTCAAATACATCTGACATCGATGCAAGCCATGGAAGCATGGCTTGCATTGTTATAGGTACAGAAATTGAATATTTGTAAATATGAGATTGTAAATTAGTATATATATTTTAATAAAAACGGAGGAGAAAAAGATGTCATACAAAAGTGATATAGAAATAGCGCAAGAAGCAAGTATGCAGGACATAAGAGAAATAGCAAAAAAAGTAGGACTCACGGAAGATAATATAGACCTTTACGGAAAATATAAAGCAAAAGTAGACTACAACGTACTAAAAGAAACAAAAGGCAAAGACGCCAAGATGATACTCGTAACAGCAATAAACCCAACACCCGCAGGAGAAGGAAAAACAACAACAACAATAGGCGTTGCAGATGCCCTTTCAAGACTTGGCAACAACACAATGGTAGCACTTAGAGAACCATCCCTTGGCCCCGTATTTGGAGTAAAAGGAGGAGCAGCAGGTGGAGGCT
>DATFJE010000147.1:0-2249 GCA_035269385.1 Clostridia bacterium | reverse complement strand
GAGAATTCTATCCTCCCTTTTTCATTGGCTTATTCAAAACGTTTTTAATCATTTGGTACTATAAAATAACTCTCTATAGCTTTTTGAGCAGCTCAAGAGATTTAATCCAAGGGGACAGCCCCTACTTCTGTACTCCTTTATCCCAAGAATTTCAAGAAAAAAGGTATCATGTAAGTGAATATTGTACATAACCAACAAATGATATAATTCAATATGTCAACTTTTAATATTGTTTATCAATCACTGCATAGCATTGGGGTGAGTAAATGGATCATGTACAAATGAAGAAAATCGCGTTGTCAATTATTGAAAAAGGGGAAATTGAGAATGATTATATAGAATACAAAAAATCAAAAGAACATCGTTACGGTATAATCAAAACAATTTGTGCCTATTGTAATAATTACATGAAAAGACAATACGGAATTCTTTTCATCGGGATAGAAGAACTTGACAATAAAGTAACTGGTGAAAAAGCAATTCCTAAAAGGCCCATTTCAGGAATCGAAAAAAATCAAATTGAATCGACTGAAAATGCCATTAAAAAATACATATCTTATATCAGACCTCAAATAGAATTAAGAAAAGATGTTCATATCATTCCTGTTCAAATTGATGGTAGATATTGTCTTGCAATTTTTGTTATGCCTGGAAATAGAGGACCCTATTATACAACCGAAAAAGCGTATAAAGATTTTAAACTAAAACCGGGTAAATATATCAGAATAAATAGAGACAGTGTTATTGCAAATCAAATTCAATTGAATGAGCTTGTTCGTTCATTCTCCGATATGGCATTTGAAAACTCTTTCAACAACAAAGGTGCTACACTCAGAGATCTTGATTTTGACTATATGAAAGAATACTTCTATCAGGCATCAAAAAATGATGATATTCTTAATTCCAGCAAAATAGAGATGGCAAGACATCTCAATCTACTGGAAGAACCGAATAACGAAAATTCAAGAGTTACCAATCTCGGTGTTCTGATGTTTGCTTCAAGGCCTTCAAAATATATTGACGGAGCGTATATACACATGATCATTGAAAAAGACGGTGACGTTAACAATATGAGTGATCTGGAATTTACAGGCCCCATCTGGAAACAAGCAAAGCAAGCTGGGGATTACATCGAAACAAATTTTGTTGAAACCATCGCTAACTTTAGAGAAGGACAAATGAATCCGGTTAAAATATCCAATTTTCCAGCCATAGCCGTTCGTGAGTTGATTAACAATTCTGTTTTGCATAAAGAATACAGGAATAAAATGCCTATTCGTATTCACGTTTATTATAATTACATCAGTATTATTAATAAAAATCTTCCTCTACCGCCTATCACTATTACTGATTTAGAACAAGAGGATTTTTTTGACAATAGAAATTATTACAACAATGAGTTGATGAAACTCTTTAAACCACTTGATCTCGCTGAAACGTATGGTTCTGGCATTAGACGAGCAAAAGGGCTATTGAAAGCGAATCACTCGCCCGAACTGGAATATTCGCCCAAAGATCACAGCTCAGAACAGACACTGGTGAAAATTAAAGCAAACGAAGAATATTTAAGAATTCGTTATGGTAAAACTGAGGGAATTGGCGAAGTTGAGGATGTCATGGATAGTAGAAAAAAGAAAACTTTGAAAAAAACTTCGACAAATTTAGCTGAATGTTTTAGCGAAGTTGTTGAAAAAAATGGCGAAGTTTTAGATTTGAATGGGATAAATAATCTTTCAAAGAAAAAAATTGAAAATATAAACAAAATACTTGTGTATATAGAAAACAATACTAGTATAGTTCCACAAAAAGCGCAAGAAATACTCAATCAATCTAATTCTTCTACTCGTAATTATTTGAGGTTGATGGTAAAACTATGATTTTTACGTTCTAAAGGTGAAACAAATAAACGTATATATATTCGGAATTATTAAGGGAAATTTGTGACATTTACCCATCCCTTGGGTTTGTCACTCTCCTTTGTTTTCTGAATAGGCTTTTTACACATTCTATTTTACACCCCCTTTACCTCCTTCAGTGACCGCTATGGAATCATCTTTAACAGATATCCAATCATCAGGTTCCTCTTTTATGATGAATTTTATCGTTTCTTTGGGATGATAGTATTTCCCGCCATACGTAAATCCCGAACTTCCAGCTCGTTGATTCCATCTTTTCTATGTTTAAAGGAGCCTTCATAACTGTATTCACCTTCATATGCTTTCATATCGCTCATTTTTCTCACCTTACTT
>DATFJE010000146.1:0-3582 GCA_035269385.1 Clostridia bacterium | reverse complement strand
TATTCGGCAATAAATGGAGTTCTGTCCGATCCGACAGAAATTGGAGAAGTATTCGATTTTACGTTGCCCGACGAATATTTTTCTGAAGACAACTATTTCATATATCCGGGCAAGGGCGGGCACGGAACGGAAGTTGCCATGGGTCCAAATATAAAGCCGTTTCCTCTTTCGAAGAAGCTGGATGAAACATACGCGGGGAAAGTTATCTTAAAGACTGGAGACAATATCACTACGGACGATATAATGCCGTCAAATGCAAAACTGCTTCCATTTAGGTCCAATGTCCCCGAGCTTTCAAAGCATTGTTTCGGAACGCAATGCGACGACTTCAAGGAGCGTTCCGACAAGTTCGGCGGAGGTATTGTTGTAGGCGGTGAAAACTATGGTCAGGGTTCAAGCAGGGAACATGCGGCGCTCGTGCCTCTGCATCTTAAAGTCAAAGCTGTTCTGGTGAAATCTTTTGCAAGGATTCACAAAGCCAATCTTATAAATGCCGGCATTTTGCCTTTGGAATTCAAGAATCCTGATGACTATGACAAGATTGACTTGTATGACGAACTGTATCTCGGAAATGTAGGTGAAGCCATAGAAAGCGGCTCAGAAGTTATAATAGAGAACATAACGAAAGGGAATGAGATTTTGGCCGTCATGACCGGATCGGACAGGGACAGAAAAACCCTGCTTGCGGGAGGAACAATCAACAGAATGAAGATGAAAGGATAAAAGCGATGAAAATATATGAAATTACGCTTGTTCCGGGTGACGGAATAGGTCCGGAAGTATCCCAAGCCGCTGTAGAAATAATTGAGGCGACGGGAGTAAGGATATTATGGGAAGAGGTGAATGCGGGTAAAAAAGTTTTTGAAGAAACCGGAAGCCTGATACCGGATTCTGTATTCAAGAGCATAGAAAAAAACAGGGTTGTTTTGAAAGGCCCTATCACAACTCCCATAGGAAGCGGATTCAGAAGCGTCAATGTCGCGCTTAGAAAAAAATATGATTTATACGCAAACATAAGGCCGGTAAAGAGCATGAAAGGTCTTGAAAGCAGATATGAAGACGTGGACATGACAATTTTCAGAGAAAACACAGAAGGTCTATATATAGGGATAGAACGAGTTGTCGACGAAGATTGCGTTGAGGCCGTCAAGAAAATAACACGGAGCGCATCAACAAAATTGCTCAAGAAAGCTTTTGAATACGCAAAAGAAAACGGATATGACAAATTGACGGTTGCACACAAGGCAAACATACTCAAGCTTGCAGACGGCCTCTTTCTTGAAGTGGCAAGAGAAATGGCCAAGGGATACGATTTGCGCCTTGAGGAAGTCATAATAGACAACATGTGCATGCAGATGGTCATGAAACCTGCGCAATTCGGAGTAATCGCCACCATGAACCTTTACGGCGATATACTTTCCGATTTGGGATCCGGTCTTGTTGGAGGTTTGGGGATGATCCCGGGAGCCAACATAGGCGACGACACAGCCATTTTTGAGGCAGTACACGGAAGTGCGCCCGATATTGCCGGAAAAGGACTGGCCAATCCCATAGCATTGACACTTTCGGGGGCAATGATGCTAAGGCATATCGGAGAAGCCGATGCCGCCGAAAAAATCGAAAAAGCCGTTTCAAAGGTGATAGAGGAAGGAAAGGTTAGAACTGCCGACCTTGGCGGAAACGCCTCAACCGAAGATATGAAGAATGAAATCATATGCAAAATGAATCGGTAAAAGAAGGAGACAAAATGATGGATGCAAAAGTTTTTATTGAAGATATGTCCGGCTTGCTGGAGGAGAACAACACAATAAATCCTGAATTTTATGACAAATATAAAATAAACAGCGGCCTAAGAAACAAGAACGGAACGGGCGTTGTCGTCGGACTCACCGAGGTAAGCAGCGTTGTAGGCTATCTCATGGAGGATGGAATAAAAAAACCGACTGAAGGAAAGATTTACTACAGAGGAATAGGAATGAGGGACATCGCAAATGGGTGTGTAAAGGACAAAAGGAGAGGATTCGAGGAGACGGCATATCTTTTGTTGTTCGGTGAATTGCCGACAGCCGAAAAACTCAAAAAGTTTAACGAAGTACTTGACGAATTTCGCGAGTTGCCGATCTCATTTACAGAAAACATGATATTGAAGATCCCGTCAAAGGATATAATGAACAAGCTTCAAAGGAGCATACTGGTTCTTTATTCCCACGATGAAAATCCTGATGATACGACGCCTCAAAATCTTCTGCTCCAGAGCATAATGCTCCTGGCTAGATTTCCGACCATAATTTCATACGGATACCAAGCGAAAGCCCATTATTTTGACAATAAGAGCCTTTTCATACATTCTCCCAAAAAGGGCGTGGGAACGGCAGAGAACATACTTCACATGATAAGGGCGGACAACGAATACACAGAGACCGAAGCATCGGTTCTCGACTTGTGTCTTCTACTACATGCGGACCATGGCGGCGGCAACAACTCAGCCTTTGCCACCCATGTTGTGTCGTCAACAGGAACCGACACATATTCCGCTATTGCCGCTGCGGTGGGCTGCCTGAAAGGCCCCAAACACGGAGGAGCCAACATAAAGGTCAAGGAAATGATTGACGACATAAAGGGAAATTGCGACTTCAATGACAGAGATGCATTGAAAAATTATCTTGTGAGCATTTTGAAAAAAGAAGCAAACGACCGTTCCGGACTCATTTATGGTATGGGGCATGCTGTATATACAATTTCAGACGCAAGGGCGGAAATACTGAAGAAAGAGGCCGCAAAGCTGGCATTCGAAAAAGACAATTGCGAAACTTATCAATTATACAAGAACATAGAGGAATTGACAAAAGAAATATTCAAGGAAATAAAAGGCGAGGAAGCAATGATATGCGCAAATGTGGACTTGTATTCCGGACTCGTCTACGAAATGCTGAACATACCAAAAGAATTGTACACGCCGATTTTTGCGGCTGCAAGGGTTGCGGGATGGTGTTCGCATAGGATAGAGCAAGTCATGAGTGACAAGAAAATCATAAGACCGGCATACAAGTATGTGCGGGATTTTGAAGATTACGTACCCATTCAACGTAGAGCAGAAAATAAAAATGCTGAACACAAACTGTCGAGTGCCATTTAGCTGCGCAGTTATTATGCATGGTTTCTCTGCATCTCCTTTGGGTAGAAATTAAATACTACAAAGGAGGGATTTCAAATGATGCAATTCTTTAAAACATATATTGTCGTATTTGTTGTCTTTATGGTTATCGACATGCTTTGGCTGGGTATTTTGGCAAAAAAATTGTACAGGGATCAAATTGGATTTTTGCTCAAAAGCGACGTCAACTGGACGGCGGCAATAGTTTTTTATCTTCTTTACGTTGTTGGATTGATAGTATTTGTCGTTGAACCGGCAATTTTGCGCGCAAGCGCGTCTTATGCACTTTTTGCAGGCATGTTCTTCGGGTTTGTCACTTATGCGACTTACGACTTGACGAATCTTGCAACCATGAAGGACTGGCCTCTTTCAATCACATTGATAGATATGGCTTGGGGCACGACACTCGGCGGATTGACTTCATATAT
>DATFJE010000145.1:0-4009 GCA_035269385.1 Clostridia bacterium | reverse complement strand
TATTGAAAAACTGGCGCATTCCTTCATAAACAGCGAGAAGCTGCAAAAGCACATGGAATTGATGTATACAAAGGGAAGCATGTATTTGAAATACAACTCAAATCTTCTCTATCATGCATGCATTCCCATGAACGAGGACGGAAGCTTTAGAAATATTCCAATCGAAGGCAGCGGCTACAAAGGCAAGAGCCTTCTCGACAAATGCGACGAACTGGCGAGGCAGGCTTTCTACAACAGGGAAGGTTCTCCCGAACGCTCATACGCCAGGGATGCAATGTGGTATATGTGGTGCGGAGAGAATTCACCGCTCTTCGGCAAAGATAAAATGACGACATTTGAAAGATACTTCATAGATGACAAAAAGACACATGCCGAGGCCAAGAACAGCTACTACGCACTCAGGGACGACCTCGATGCGGCGGAAAGAATACTCGTCGAGTTCGGTTTGGATCCGCAAACATCGCACATAGTCAGCGGACATGTTCCGGTAAAGAGAAAAGACGGAGAGAGCCCCATAAAGGCCGACGGTAAGCTCCTTGTTATAGACGGCGGATTTTCTAAAGCGTATCAGGCGACAACGGGAACTGCGGGCTATACATTGATATACAATTCATATGGATTGCTTCTTGCTTGCCACGAGCCTTTCGAATCCATAGAAGAGGCCATAAATGAAGAAAAAGACATGATATCCACAACCACGGTTCTGGAGAAGACGGCACGGAGAAAAAGCGTTGAAGACACGGATGTCGGAGAAGAACTCAAGAAACAGATTGAACTTTTAAGCCTGCTTCTGGCAGCCTACAGAAAGGGCGAAGTCAAACAGAGGAAAGCATAGACATGAAAGGATTGATACCATGACAGACGGCAATGTATTCGACGTTATCACAAAGAGAACCAAACAGATCCTTGACGCCGAGGAAAATTATGAAATAGAATTCAAGCAAAGTGTCGGAGGGCTTGACTCTTCGGATATTGTGGCTTTTGCGAACTCTGAGCATGGAGGAACCATTCTAATAGGAGTCAAAGAGGATACGGGTGAAAAAAACAGGCAGAGAGGGAAAATAATCGGCTGCGATATAGGAGACCAGGAAAGGCTCAACATACTCAGCAAGGCCAACAGCTGCATTCCCAAGGTGGATATGGAAATATATGTGGAGAATTTGAAGATGAAGCCTTTTTTCAGAATCGAGATATTGCCGGGCAAGAACAAACCATATTGCACGGCGGGAGGGACTTATAAGATAAGGGGATACGGATTAAACGAGATCCTCGATCCGAGCAGGCTTCTTTCTATGTTTCTCGAATCAGAAAACGACCGGTTTTTAAAAAGATTCACTGAATCCACAAGAAAACTTGAAAGTACAATGGAAAGAGCCAACAGCATTGTCTTTGAAGAAATCAGCAAAATGGCAAAAGCGACAGAGGATATGAAAAAGAATCTGGACAAGAATTTTTCGGGACTTTCCGAAAACATAGCGAATGGCAAAAGCGAAGAAAACGCACTTGTGAGGATTGAGAAAAAAATCGATGAGCTGGCTAAATTGAAGGAAACACAAAACAAATGATAAAAAGGAATGATTCCAATGAAATCGTTGATTGAGCAATTTAATGAAGCGACAGGAATAAGCTATGATTCAGGAATAAAACTTTTGATCAGTCTGGCGATATTCTGCATTGCCTGGCTTTTTGGCCGCGTGCTGACAAAACTGATCACCGGGCGAATCGAAGGACATCATGCCAGCTACAAGATAAGAAAAGTGATAACATATTTTGTGTACTTAGTTGCAATTCTGCTCATAGCGAGAATTTGGTTCCAAGGCATAGAATCATTCACGACCCTGTTCGGGATTTTTTCGGCAGGCTTGGCGATTGCACTCAAAGATCCCATTTCGGACATTGCCGCATGGCTGTTCATAGTAGTCAAAAGACCGCTTGAAGTTGGCGACAGGATTGAAATAAATTCAATATCGGGAGACGTAATAGACATAAGGGTTTTCCAATTTACACTTCTGGAAATAAACAATTGGGCGGGAGCGGACCAAAGCACAGGAAGAATAGTGCATATTCCAAACAGCATGGTTTTCACGAAAAGTCTTGCAAACTACAGCAAAGGATTCAAATATATATGGAATGAAATCAGAGTCACAATAACATTTGAAAGCGATTGGAGAAAAGCAAAAGGAATATTGGAAAAAATCGCAAAAGCCCACACAATGCATCTGACGGAAGAGGCGGGCAAGAGCGTCAAGGAAGCATCCCGAAAATTCATGATTTTTTACAATCATTTGACACCAATCGTATATACTGAAGTGGCGGACAGCGGTGTGGCACTCACGATAAGACATCTTTGCAAGCCTAGAAACAGAAGGGATGTAAGTGAAAAAATATGGGAGGATGTATTGGATATGGTTAATGCCAATCCGGACATAGATTTGGCTTATCCAACGCAAAGACTTTATCGTGTGGATGAAAGTAAAAACATTACAGAGAAATTTGTTTGAAAGAGCAAGGGGGACACAAGGTGAACATACAAGTTATTACAGACAGCACAAGCAATATACCAAAAAAAGTTGCTGATGAATTGAACATAAAAATAATTCCGCTGAGCTTCACTTTCGGAGAAAAGCAAATCAAGGAGACAGAAATCGAAAACGTTGAATTTTACAAGCTTATGGAAGCAGAAAATAGAATTCCGCAGTCCTCGCAGCCTCCGGTCAAGGAGTTTATCGACATATATTCAGAATGTGACCAAAAGGGAAAAAAGGTTTTAGGGATATTTCTTTCGGATAAAATGAGCGGCACATACAATACTGCCGTAATGGCCGGAGAGATGGTCAAGGAGAGCTGCGGAAAACTAGAATTTGAAATCATAAATTCCAAAACCAATTGCATGGATATGGGTTACGCCGCAATAAGGGCTGCGGAGGAAGCCCTTAAAGGAAAATCATTCGAACAGGTCATAGACATAGCAAAGAATATTTTGAGATGCAGCAGGTTTCTTTTTGCCCCGAAAAATTTGACATATTTAAGGAAGGGCGGACGAATAGGCGGAGCACAGGCTCTTATCGGAAACATACTTAAAATCAATCCCATACTAACCGTAAATGACCAAGGCAATACTGACATTTTCGACAAGGTCAGGACGCAGAAAAAAGCCATTGAACGAATACTTGAAAAATTGAAGGAAGAAACTGAGCTTTTCGGCATACGAAACGTTACGGTCCATCATATAAACGAATTGAAAGAGGCGCAAAAGCTGGCAAATATGGTTGAAAAACTGATAGGCATAAAACCGTCTATAATCCCGATAGGACCCGTCATAGGTCTTCATGTCGGACCTGGAACGATTGGTATAGCTTATACGACTGAAAGGGAAATAAGAAAAGAAAGGATTGAAAAATGACAATGTTCCGGGATTCGATCATTGTCCGGTTTCGCTCAAATCCAAAGGAGGTCAAATGATGAAAGTAAAAAAAGCCATAATACCGGCAGCCGGTTTGGGAACGAGGTTCCTTCCGGTTACTAAGGCAGTGCCCAAGGAAATGCTTAACATAGTCGACAAGCCGGCACTCCAGTATATAGTCGAGGAAGTCGTGGCGTCGGGAATAGAGGAAATACTGATAATAACGACAAGAAACAAGGAAATGATACAAAACCATTTCGACAAGTCCTTTGAGCTTGAAATAAAGCTTGGCCAAGCCGGCAAAACTGAAATGCTGAACGAAATGGTTCGTATTTCAGATATGGCTGACATACATTATGTAAGGCAAAAAGAACCAAAAGGGCTTGGACATGCAGTTGGCTGCGCGAGGACATTTGTTGGCGACGAGCCCTTTGCGGTGCTTTTGGGCGACGACATAGTCTACAACGAAGGGAAGCCATGTCTCAGGCAACTTGCTGAAGTTTATGAAAAGTACGGCAATTCAGTGCTCGGGGTCCAGACTGTGCCACATGAGGAAACATCCAAATATGGAATAATAGCAGGAGAAAAAATAAGCGACAGGACATA
>DATFJE010000144.1:0-4760 GCA_035269385.1 Clostridia bacterium | reverse complement strand
TGCCAAATGGCTTCATGGCGAAATTTTCATGCGGAAGGGTGCCGACTCGTCAAACAGGCGCGAAGAGGCGCGGCTGGCCCTTGGTTCCTACATACTTCTGGGGCTTGAAATCCTCATAGTAGCCGATATAATTGAAACCGTAATCAATCCTGCCATTGAGGAAATAGCCATACTTGGTGCCATAGTTCTGATAAGGACAGTGATAAGCTTTTTTCTTGACAGGGAAATCAAGGGAAAGGATAAAATTTAGTCCTGGCAAGATGTTGACAAGGGCAATAAAAAATCATATCATAGTAATTGATTTTGCATGCACCTATAGCTCAGCAGGATAGAGCAACGGTTTCCTAAACCGTGTGCCGGAGGTTCGAGTCCTCTTAGGTGCGCCAAACAAAAAAGAAAGGCCTTTCGCAGGTCTTTCTTTTTTTATGCCCTAAAACCATAAGGCTTTTCGTATACTGTTATAAAAAGAAAAGTCTATCAACCACAGCAGCATACCGATAAGGGCAAATCCGCCGAAAGGCGGAGACGCAAAGCCACGGGCCTAAAATCATAAGATTATGGCAGCCGGGCCGCCGAAAGTTGCATTTGAATTTTTGGCTCTGCTTGGGTACGAACGCAGAGCCTTTATCATGTGCTGCGCCAAGAAGGAGGGAAAAAATGAAGCAATTGCAAAATATCGCAAAAGATTTTATAATCATGGCAATTGTCATGACAATTTCAATTCCGGTAGTTTCCCACGCGCAGGGCAATGCATACGGATTGAACAAAAATGAAAAACTCAACAAAGGGAAACCCGCTGTTGAAGCTGTTGCAGAAAAAGAAAACGCATTGGGTGAAAAGGACGCTCTGGAAGCCGAAAAAGACGGTCTTGAGGCGGAGATTGAAGCGCTCGAAAACGAGCTTGAAGTGGCAGAAGCCGGAGAAGCTTCCGCAGATATTGCAGAGGTCATAAGGACCAAGAAATCGGAAATGGATGAATTGAAGATGGCTATGAAAGAAAAAATTCTTGAAGCCAAGGCAGCAATCAGAGCGTCTTATACGGAAGAAGAATTGGCGGAAATCGAAGAAATGCGTGAATCATTGGCACTTAGATTCAAGAACGCCCGATTTCTTCCCGTGGAAAGCATTATGGCAAGGGGAAGAAACATGAAGTTTGACACTCCTCCCGTAATAAAGGACGGAAGGACATTGATACCGGTGAGAGCGGTATCCGAGGCCTTCGGAGCGAATGTTGCGTGGGATCCAATGCAGAGGACGGTAACAATCGTAAGGGGCGAAACGGAAATAGTGCTGGGAATAGATTCTATGGAAGCCATGGTCAACGGAGAGCAAGCGCCACTTGACGTGCCTCCTGAAATAATGGGCGGACGGACAGTAGTACCATTGAGATTTGTATTGGAAAAAATGGGATGGGAATGCAAATGGGACGGCGAAAACATTGAAATAATTGAAGAGGAAACCGATGCCGAAGACGATTCTGCGGAAGAACCTGAAGATGGAACAGAGGATGATTCGCAGAAAGAACCTGAAGATCCTGAAGATGCCGAAGAGGATGAAAACGCTGCAGATACTAAGGCCGATGAGGGACAAGAAATTTAAAATCGGGACAGACCGGGGCAAAGCGAAAAACGTAAACAGAAGAAGACCTAAGTGACCCTTCAATTGATTGAGGGGTCATTTTCATATATTGGGGAATCATTGATTACATAAGGCGCAGACTTGTGTTAGGATAGTGTTAGATGAAAAAAACAGGAGGCTTAACATGTTTACAAAAGCGATTGTGAGAAAACCGGGCAGAAGCCTTATAAGCGGCATCACAACGGCCGAAGGTCTGGGCAAGCCCGATTATGAAAAGGCAGTCTTGCAGCATGAGGCATACGTAGGGGCGCTCGAAAGCTGCGGGGTCGAGGTCGAGGTTCTTGAGCAGAGCGAGGAATTCCCGGACAGCTGTTTCGTAGAGGACGTGGCGGTTCTTTTTGATGAAGCCGCAGTAATAACCAATCCGGGGGCACCTGCAAGAAACGCTGAAAAAGAGATGATAATAGGGACCATAAAAAAGTATTACGAAAAAATAGAACGTATAGAGAAACCCGGAACCCTTGAAGGCGGAGACATAATGCAGGACGGGAAAATATTTTACATAGGAGTTTCCGAAAGGACAAACAGGGAAGGCGCAATGCAGCTGAAGTCCATAGTCGAAAAATACGGATACCAGGCAAGGCTTGTTCCCGTCTGCGAGGTTCTACACCTAAAGACAGGGGTTACGCTTTTCCCGGACGGGTTCTTGCTCGCAGGCGCTTCATTTGGTAACGACAAAGCGTTTGATGGCGCGGAGAGGCACTTTGTCGACAGTGAAGAGTCATATGCCGCCAATTGTCTGCTTGTGAATGGAAAGGTCATTGTTCCTTCGGGGTTTCCAAAGACGCTTGAGGTGCTTAAAAACAGAGGTTACGAAATAATCGAGACGGACATGAGTGAATTCCGCAAAATAGACGGAGGCCTCACCTGTCTGTCGCTCCGATTCTAAAAGGTAATAAAAGACAGACTCGCCCGAAAAAGAACAAGAAGGAGGGTTTATGATGGAAGAAAAAAAGATTTCCGATTTTGAAAACTCAGGAACCGTTCAGGGTTTCTATATGATTAAGTCGATTTTGGTAAAAAAGGCAAAGAACGGCAGCTTCTTTGCGGATTTGACACTTTCAGACAACACAGGGGAAATAAACGCCAAAATCTGGGATGCCCAAGAGAATGCGGAATCGTTCTTCGGCTCTGGAAATGTTGTGAAAGTTCGCGGAGACCTTTCGCAGTGGAAGGGAAGAGCCCAGCTTACAATAAAGAAAATACGGAAAGCCGAACCGGAAGACGGTATCGACATTGAAGATTTCGTGCAGAGCGCTCCCGAAAGCTTTGAAAGCATGTACTTGGAAGTCATTTCATACATTGAAGGCATGAAAGATCCAAATCTTAAGAAGCTTTCCGGATATCTCTTCGAGAATGTAAAAGACAAGCTTTCTTACTATCCTGCGGCAAAGAGCAACCACCATGCAATAAGGTGCGGACTGCTCTATCATACGCTGACAATGCTTAGAGTCGGCGAAAAATTGGCGTCAATATACCAAAAAATAGACAGTGATTTGCTTTACGCCGGCATAATAGTGCATGACCTCGCAAAAACCGAAGAAATGGAATCGAATGAAATGGGAATAGTTTCCGAATACACAAGGGAGGGCAAGCTGCTCGGCCACATAATCCAGGGAATAACCGACATACAAAAGGCCGGTGAAAAACTCGGAATACCCTATGAGACAGTCCTTTTGCTTAAGCACATGGTGCTTTCCCATCACTACGAAGCGGAATTTGGAAGCCCGAGAAAGCCGATGATCCCTGAAGCGGAGCTCTTGCATTATATAGACATGATCGATGCGAGAATGTTCGATTTTTTCAACAGCCTCGACAAGGTGGAAACCGGAGAATTTACGGACCGCGTCTGGACACTGGACAACAGGCAACTCTACAAGACCGTTGCTGCTGACAGGAGAGAAGAAAATGAAGAATAAAACGCTTGAGAAAATCAAATCGGGAGGGCATGCCTTCGGCATGTTCTGCAACTTCAATTCACCCGAAGCAGTTGAAATATTGGGACTTGCAGGCTTCGACTTTGTCATACTCGACATGGAACACGGGCCCTTCACGTTCGAAACGGTGCAAAACCTTTCCAGGGCGGCGGAGCTGAGGGGAATGACGGCCCTTGCCAGAACCACCAGCGGAAGCAGGACCGATATTTTAAGGGCCCTCGACACGGGAGTTTCGGGAATAGTTGTTCCACAGGTTTCCACTCCTGAAGAGGCCCAGGAAATAGCCAAATGGGCCAGATACCACCCCGAAGGCATGAGGGGTGTGGCTCTTCCGAGATCCTCGGAATTCGGGAGCAAAAGCATACTCGAATATTTTAAGGAGGCAAACAGAGAGACTCTCGTGGCTGTCCAGATAGAAAGCCGACAGGCACTGGAAAATCTTGACGGAATCTTAGGCTGCCCGGGAATAGACATGGCATTTGTGGGCCCGTTCGACCTTTCCCAGTCGCTTGGCATACCCGGTCAGGTGGAACACGAGGAAATAGAAAAAGCACTCGATGAAATAATTGCAGCATGCGCAAGGCACAGAAAATACGCGAGCATCTTTGCGGCAAACGCCGACCAGGCACTAAAGTTCAAGCAAAGAGGCTTCAACCTAATTGCCGTAGGAATGGACACAACCATTTTTTATGGAGCCTCAAAAAATCTTGCTGAAGCACTCACAGAGGATTACATTGATTCCGGACAGATTTAAATGAATAACTGAGTTGCAAATCGATATTTCAAAAAAGAAGCTGCGAAGGTGTGGACCCAATGGAGAAAACAGAATACATGAGAGAAGCCTTGAAGGAGGCGCGAAAAGCCTACAAAAAGGGAGAAGTGCCTGTCGGAGCGGTAATCGTCAGAAGGAATGAAATAATCGCGAGAGGCCATAATTTGAGGGAGACAGGAAAGAGTCCCCTGGCCCATGCCGAAATAATCGCAATAGAGAAGGCCGCTGAAAGGCTCGGTGGCTGGAGATTGACAGAGTCGCAAATCTATGTTACTATAGAGCCCTGTGTGATGTGTGCGGGGGCAATCCTGCAGGCGCGCATAGACGAAGTTTTCATAGGAGCCATGGATCCCAAAGCCGGTGGCGCCGGGTCGGTTTACGATCTTCTCGGAGACGGACTGCTGTACCATGTG
>DATFJE010000143.1:0-8251 GCA_035269385.1 Clostridia bacterium | reverse complement strand
GGAGCTCAAGCTTTTATCGATCTGGCTTTTATCGCAACCGGCAAATACCGCGGTGGACCGGCAAAAGCTGCAGTTATCGGGAGCGGGCTTATGGGAACAATTTCAGGTAGCTCGTTTGCTAATGTTGCAGGAACCGGAACTTTTACCATACCGCTGATGAAAAGTGTTGGATACGAACCTGAATTTGCAGGTGGTGTTGAAGCGGCAGCCTCATCGGGAGGACAGATAATGCCGCCTATAATGGGAGCGGCGGCATTCATAATGGCTGAAATGACAGGCGTACCTTATTCAAAGCTTATTATTTACGCACTTATCCCAGCAGTTTTGTATTATGTTTCGGTCTTCTTGATGGTTGATCTTAGAGCGGCAAAGTTGGGACTGAAAGGAATGGAAAAGAAGGATCTTCCCAAAGTAAAAGAGGTGCTCAATAGAGGTGGATTTCTACTTCTGGCGCCTGCGAGTATTTTTTACATGCTTTTGGCGGGATATTCTCCAATCAAGGCATCTTTTACTGCAGTCATGATTGTCATAATAACAAGTTTTTTCAGGAAAGAGACAAGGCTTTCATTTAAGGGATTCCTAATTGCTCTCGAAAAAGGGGCGAAAGCTTCTTTGAGTGTAATAGCAGCATGTGCAGTAGCGGGGCTTGTAGTAGGAACTGTGACACTTACAGGACTCGGCTTGAAATTTTCGGATCTGATTGTGACGCTTTCACATGGAAATCTGTATGCTGCGCTTTTTCTCACTATGATTGCATCCATAATAATGGGAATGGGGATGCCTACCACTGCATTGTATATCATACTGGGATCAATGGTGGCGCCATCATTGGTTAAATTAAATGTACCAATCGTAGCTGCACATCTGTTTATTTTCTACTATGGCTGCATGGCATCTGTAACACCTCCTGTTGCATTAAGTTCTTATTTGGCGGCGGCGATTGCAAAGGGAAATGCCGTAAAAACAGCATTGAACGGTTTGAAGTTGGCTCTTGCGGCCTTCATACTGCCATTCATATTCGCGCTTTCACCGGAGCTTTTAATGCTTAATTCCACCCCGGCGAAGACCACAATCATTGTATTCACATCTTTGGCAGGAATATATGCCTTGGCTTCATCTCTCGAAAATTATGCATTAGGTGAACTGAAAATTTATGAACGCATACCATTGTTCATAGCAGCCATCTTGCTATTGATACCAAGCGTTACGACAGATATTGCCGGGATTTTGATGTTGGTTATGATAGTTGGCAAACAGTATATATCGATAAAAAAAGACAGACAGCTTGCAATTGTAAATGAGAAAGTTTCATAGGAGATGGATTATGAAAATCAAAACAATCCAAGCTATAGCAACAGAAATACCGCTTAAAAAACCTTATCATTTATCCGAATTTAATGGAGTGCAGAGTATGACTACTCCAATAATCATTAAAATAATTACAGATGATGGAATTGAAGGTTATGGGGAGTGCGATCCCCAGCCCCTTTTTACCGGAGAAAGCGCAGGGAGTGTCCTCAGCATGATAGAGACATACTACGCCCCCAATTTGATTGGTAAGGACCCGGCGAATCTTCATGAAATAAACAAGATTATGGATGGATTGGTAACAGGAATGCCTCTTTCGAAAGCGCCTATCGACATAGCATGCTACGACATCTGGGGCAAATCTCTTGGTTTGCCGGTTTACAGCCTGCTCGGAGGCTTAATGAGGGAAGAGATAAACATAATGGGCGCAGTGGGAAGAGATACCGTGGAGAACAATCTGATGGATATCAGGGAAATGCTGCGCAAGGATTATTCATCTGTAATGATAAAGGTTGGATCAAAAAATGTAGAGGAAGACATATTGCGTGTTTGCGCTATAAATGAAGCGCTGGAAGGGAAATTCAGGCTCATTCCGGACGCCAACCAAGGGTGGACGGTGAGCCAGGCACTTTCGTTTGCAAGGGGAGTCGAAGGTTGCAATATCGCGTATTTCGAGCAACCGGTAGCATCCTGGGATATCGAAGGAAGCAGGAGAGTAAAGAGCGAAGCTGACCTGCCGGTTTCGGCTGACGAATCTCTGTTTTCAATTTATGATGCAAAAAGACTGATTGAAACCCAAGCAGTCGATGCCTTTTCGATTAAAGTCAACAAGCATGGAGGAATAACTAAAGCCAAGAAGATAATGGAAATGGCCGAGGGTTTTGGCATACCATGCCTTATGAATTCCATGCTTGAGGAAGGAATTGCCCAAGCCGCGAGCCTGCAACTTGGAATTTCGGGAGGACTTCTTGTGGAAAGCGGTCATGCATACTTTTCACCCCTGCGCCTTGAAGAGGACATAACGTCATTTAGCGAACAAATAGACGGAGGCATAGTCAGAACATCGGCAAGATCCGGATTGGGAATCGAAGTTTATGAGGATGCAATACGAAAGTATGAGACTTCAAGGGTATTGATTTCATAAAAAAGAACTGAATTGGAAATGAAATGGGGTATTCCAAGGGCATGTTTCGCCCTTTGGATACAAAATAATACAAATATAGAAAATAAAGACTGGAGAGAAAATCATGATTAGTGAAAATAAAATTGCGGTTTTGGGAGCAGGCAACGGTGGAATGGCAATGGCGGCATATCTTTCACTCAAGGGTTATGAGGTGAATCTTTACGATAAATTCGAAAAGACTATTGAAGGTATATCAAGACTTGGAGGCATAGAGCTCGATGGAGTATCTCTCGAGGGATTTGCCAAGATGAATCTTGTTACCACCGAACTTGACAAGGCGGTTGAAGGTTGCGAAATGCTGATGTTTGTAACACCTGCTTTTGCACATAGGGAATTGGCAGAGAACATGGCCCCATCACTTGAGGATGGGCAAATAATAGTGCTGCATCCGGGAAGAACCTGCGGCGCACTTGAAGTCAGACACATGATAACAAAAGTGAACCCTGAAGTGGATGTCACGGTTGCAGAAGCTCAGACGCTTATATACGCTGCCCGCAGACACGGTGAAAATTGTGCCACCATACACGGAGTTAAAAAAAAGGTTACACTTGCTGCTATTCCTACATGCAGAACAACATTGGTCATTGAAAAGATCAATAGATTCTACGAGGCTTTTATTCCGGCAAAAAACATTTTAGAAACAAGTCTTTTGAACATAGGTGCAATCTTTCACCCAGGTCCGGCAATTTTCAACATAGCAAGGATAGAATGCAAGAGCGACTATGAGCATTACCACGAAGGCATAACGCCATGTGTGGGGAGAATACTCGAAAAAGTCGATGGAGAAAGAGTCGCAATAGCAAAAAAGATTAAGATTGATACCATATCGGCAAAGACATGGCTGGGAGAAGTATACGGGGTTAAGCCGGAAGAGACACTGCAAGAGACAATTAGAATGAACGAGGTTTACGCAGGAATAAGCGCTCCCAAAGATCCTGGAACAAGGTATATTTCTGAGGATATTCCCATGAGCCTTACTCCTCTTGCGGAGCTCGGCAAAATGGTTGGAGTAAAAACGCCTTACATGGACATGCTTATCGACATCGCTTCCACTATGCATGGAAGGGATTATCGTGAATGCGGTCGAAATCTCAAAACTTTAGGAATTGACAATTTGAGCATAGATGAATTATTGATGGAAATTCAGTAGGGAGGATTAAAATGGATAATAGAATTGAATTTAAGTACCTATCGCAAACCGATTTTTTAGAGGCGGATTGTTTTGACATCAAGATGGCAATGGAGGCTGCTGCCAAAGGGCTTGTAGCCTTTGATCAAGGAAAGGTTTTATTTCCGGAAAAGATTGTCCAAATTTTTAACGAGGATACTCAGGAAAGGATAAATTGCCTTCCGGCTACATTCAAGGAGCGCAAGATATGTGGAGCAAAATGGGTTTCTGTTTTTCCACCCAACCCTGCTAAATACGGGGTCCAAAATTTATCAGCGACCATAATACTTTCTGAAATAGAGAAGGGATTCCCCATTGCTGTAATGGACGGAACTCTTTGCTCCAACATGCGTGTTGCTGCAATGGGAGCATTGGCTGCAAGCCATCTGGCAAGAAGGGATTCAGAGGTAATAGGATTTATTGGAGCTGGAGAGCAGTCGAAGATGCATTTCATAGGCATGAAGACGGTTTTCCCAGACCTTAAAGTGTGCAAAGTTTCGGCTAAGACTCACGACGAAGAACTTAGCTTTATCAATGAGATGAAAGATATATTTCCAGAAATGGAATATGTGAGTGCTGAAACCAATGGAAAGACGGCGATAGAGGGTTCGGATATAATTGTTACCGGAACAAGCGCACAGGCGCCGCTCCTCAAAGCTGACTGGATCAAGAAAGGTGTTTTCTATAGCCATATAGGTGGCTGGGAAGATGAATATGCAGTAGCATTGGGTTGCGATAAAATTGTTTGTGACGATTGGGAAACTGTAAAGCACAGGGCACAGACATTAAGTCGAATGTACAAGGATAAAGTACTTGCTGACGAAGACATATATTGCAATCTTATAGAAATAGTCTCCGGCAGAAAAAAAGGCAGAGAAAACGATTTGGAGAACATATACTTCAATGCGGTTGGTCTGTCATATGTTGACATAGCCATAGCTGTTGCCATGTTCGACAGGGCATCTTATAAAGGGAAAGGAATTGATCTTCCTCTTCAGGATAGAATGATTTTTCAAAATAAAAATATCGGCACATATATAAATCGATAACTCCTCTTTTATATAGAATTGCTAACTCTTAAGCGGTCTCCATTTATTTGGAGGCCTTTTAAGATTGTAGAATACAATCAAATCCTCCCTTCCTCGGGACTTTTAGTGTGATTTGCTCGATTCGAGTATACTCATTCGTTGAGTGTCGGTTAAAGGATTTAATGAGAATCGCATATCTTCACGCGTTGGAGCTCCATAAAGGGCATATGACCTCGAAAAAGAAAATATACAGATATATGTTCGTAATACGACGAACTATAGCTTGAATATTTATAGATAAATTTCGTTTTATGTATTGACTTGAAGTGGAGCCTTTGCTAACATGAAAATATGTTCAAATTGAATACAACGCTTATATAATGTCGGGTATGGGGTCCGAGAGTTTCTACCAGACAGCCGAAAAAATGTCTGACTATGAGCGAAGCAAAAATAACTATTAAAACGGCTTCGCTTTGTGCGCCGTTTTTGTTTTTTTTGAAAGATTGTCGGTATCAATGAATATAGCGGCACAAATAAATTCGAGAGAGGAGATACTATGAAAATTGCTGTTGTAATGGGAAGCGATTCTGATTATGAAGTTGTGAAAAAAGGGCTGGATATTTTAAAGGATTTTGGTGTTGAATATGAGGCTAGAGTAATTTCGGCACATAGGACACCTGATGTAGCATTGAAATTTGCCAAGGGAGCCGAGGAGAATGGGTTTGATGTCATTATAGGTGCAGCAGGCAAGTCTGCGCATCTGCCCGGAGTACTGGCGGCTATGACTGTGCTGCCCGTAATAGGTTTGCCGATAAAGTCATCCACAATGGACGGGCTTGATTCGCTTCTGTCCATAGTTCAGATGCCCAAAGGTATTCCGGTGGCAACTGTGGCAATAAATGGAGCAGAGAATGCGGCCCTTTTGGCGGTTCAAATGCTTTCGCTTAAGGATGAATCGTTGAAGGGAAAATTGAAGAAACACAGGATTGAAATGGCGGAGGAAGTCAAGCGCAAGGACAATAGAATAATGGGACTCGAAAAATAGGAGGAAAAAATGAAAAAATTCGAAATGCTTTACGAAGGAAAGGCCAAGAAAGTTTTCAAGACTGACGATGCGGACAGATATATCGTTGAATATAAGGACGATGCGACTGCTTTCAATGGAGTGAAAAAAGGCACTATCACAGGCAAGGGAGTAATAAACAACAAGATGAGCGCAGTCCTTTTCGACATGCTTGAAAAGGAAGGCATACCGACCCACTTCGAGGGACTCCTTAATGACAGGGAAATGCTTGTGAAGGCTGTGGATATAGTTCCCCTTGAGGTTATAATGAGAAATATTGCGGCAGGATCCCTTGCAAAGAGACTTGGTCTTAAGGAAGGAACACCCATGAAGCGTCCGGTTCTCGAGTTCTGCTACAAGGATGACGAACTTGGAGATCCCATCATTAACGAAGATCATATTCTGGCGGTGGAATTGGCTACCGAAGACCAACTCAAAACAATAAGGGAATATGCATATAAAATCAACGAGCTTTTGATGGATTTTTTCAAACAAAGAAAAATCAGACTTGTTGATTTTAAAATTGAATTGGGACTTTACAAGGGTCATATAATATTGGCCGATGAGATTTCTCCCGACACTTGCAGACTTTGGGACTGGGAAACAGACAAGAAGCTCGACAAGGACCGTTTCAGAAGGGACCTTGGTGGTGTTGAAGACGCTTATGATGAGATTCTTTCGAGAATAAGCAAGTAGTAAGTAGAAAGTAGAAAGTGGAAAGTAGCAAGTGGAAAGTAGCAAGTGGAAAGTGGAAAGAAAAAGATCAAAGGCAAACGAATAAAGACAAATGATAAAAAACTAAAAAGGGACATACCTTTTTTGGTACGCATAAATAGGAAAAAAGTTGAAAGTGGAAAGAATAAGTACAGTGGAAAGTAGAAAGTGGAAAGTAGAAAGAAAGAGCAAAGGACAAGGACAAGAACAAAGACTGAAGAGCAAATTTCAGATATCAGGAGAAGCAGATATCAGATTTCAGATATCAGATGTCAGTAAGAGCAAAAGAGGAAAAAAATCAGCGGGAAGCGTAAAGTACAGTGGAACGTAGAAAGTGGAAAGTGGAAAGAAAAGACAAAAGCAGATATTAGATATCAGATATCAAGAAAAACAAGGGCAAAGAAACAGCACAAGCAGAAAACAAAAAGAAAAACACCGAAAAAAAAGTGAGGGCTAAAATGGAGAGCTGTATGGATTGGGACAAATTAAAAGAAGAATGCGGGATAATAGGAATCTACAATCCGAATGAGTACAAGGACATATCGAGATTGACATACTTCGGGCTGATAGCCCTTCAGCACAGAGGCCAGGAGAGCGCCGGCATAGCCGTATCAAACGGGAAGATGCACTATTACAAGGAGATGGGACTGGTTCAAGAGGTTTTCTCGGACCAGATTTTGGACAGACTGAAGGGGAATGTGTCGATAGGGCATGTTCGTTATTCGACTACGGGTGAAAGTTATGTTGCAAACGCCCAACCTTTGGTGGTTCAATACAAGGGCGGATCAATCGCCTTGGCCCACAATGGAAATCTCATAAACGCATCCGCATTGAGGGATGAGCTTGAAGACAAAGGCTCGATTTTTCAGACTTCAATCGACAGCGAGGTGATAGCGAATCTGATAGCCAGGAACTATAAATTGGGCTTCAAGGAAGCCATCATCCATTCTGTTCAAAGGATAAAGGGTGCATACGCTTTGACAATAATCTGCGAAAACAAACTCATCGGTGTAAGGGATCCCAACGGACTCAGACCGCTTTGCGTAGGAAAGCTCGGCGACGGATACGTTCTTGCTTCGGAGAGTTGCGCCCTTGATGTAACAGGTGCTGAATTCATACGTGACATTGAACCGGGCGAGATGGTAGTCATAGATGAAAATGGAATAAGTTCGATCAAGTTTGACAACAATACAAGAAAGGCTCTCTGCTCTTTCGAATTCGTTTATTTTGCGCGGCCGGACAGCAATCTTGACGGAAAAAGCGTCTACAACAGCCGCAGAAATGCGGGCAGGATATTGGCGAAAGAGCATCCTGCCGATGCTGACTTGGTTATAGCGGTTCCGGATTCGGGAACCGTAGCCGCAGAAGGTTATGCCGAGGAATCGGGAATTCCTTTTGGTGAAGGGCTTGTAAAAAACAGATATGTCGGGCGCACATTCATCAAGCCCGACCAAAAGACCAGGGAGCTTGCTGTAAGGCTCAAGCTGAACCCTTTGAAGTTGAATTTGAAGGACAAACGCATAGTGCTCATAGATGATTCAATCGTAAGGGGAACTACGAGCAAACGGATAGTATCGATGCTTAAGGACGCAGGAGCGACAGAGGTGCATGTGAGGGTCAGTTCTCCTCCGGTAAAGTATTCGTGCTTCTTCGGAATAGACACCCCTGAGCAAAAGAAGCTTGTGGGTGCGCAGTTTACGGTCCAAGAGATAAGGGAAATGATAGGAGCGGATTCTCTGGGATACATCAGTGTGGAGGGCCTGTACGAATCTATAGGAATGTCCCCG
>DATFJE010000142.1:0-14952 GCA_035269385.1 Clostridia bacterium | reverse complement strand
TTTACCGTTTACGATATGGTCGGCAATAACCTTACGGGCTTTTTCCGGTGTCATTTCAACGTATGTAACCTTTTCTCCATTTTCTTCATAAATTTCCACTATCGGCTCAAGTCTGCAAACTCCTATGCATCCGGTTTGCACCACTTCAACGTCATTGAGATTTCTTTTCTTTACTTCTTCAACCAATGAAAGAAGAACAGGTCTCGCACCGGCAGCTATTCCGCAAGTTGCCATGCCAACTACAATCCTCGTCCCTTTTTTTCCTCTAAGATCAATTTTCCCTTTTGCTTCGTCCCTGATCTTTGCCAATTCAGCTAAAGTTTTCATTTTTTCCTCCTTGAAAAGGCGTCTTTATTTGTATTGCTTCAAAATGCCGGTAATTTGACCCGGCTCCAATCTTCCATAAACCTTTTCATTGATGACCATTACGGGAGCCAAACCGCAGCATCCGAGACATCTGGTAGCTTCAAGCGTAAACTTTCCGTCTTCTGATGTTTCTCCAACTTTGATTCCGAGTTCCGTTTCAAGACGGTCAAGAATATTCTGCGCACCTTTTACATAGCAGGCAGTTCCCAAACACAATCCGATTACAAACTCACCCTTTGGAACAAGCGAAAACTGTGAATAAAATGTAACAACTCCGTAGACTTCCGCAAGCGGTATGTCGAGCTTTTCGGAAATGATTGTCTGCACTTCGATTGGAAGCGCGCCAAAGATGTTTTGCGCTTCATGCAAAATAGGCATCAAGGCACCTTTTCGATCTTTGTTGGCTTCAATTGATTGATCCAACGCGGCAAAATTCTTTTCGTTCAAAATCTCTTTCATGACTTGTTTTTCCATTTTACCTCCCCTTTTCTCACATATGCATCTAATAATAAATTAATAAATACACATTTAGTCTTAAACCAATGGTAAATTGTCTAACTTTTCACAAATATTCGTTATAAATTAAACAATCCCTATTGAAATAATAACATCTACAGATTGTATTTACAATGGAATTAACCCCTACAGCTATTGAACTTTGATGGTGGTTAATGATAAAATATATTGAAAGCGTTGCAAATTCTTGTTAAGTATATAACATATCATATACTGTATTTATGACATGACTTCTTCATTTCAATTTTAGGGGCTGTTAAAAATGATACGACTCAATCTTGATGAATTCAATGTATTGGAGAAAAAAGAAAGGGAAGGCACTTTTCTTTTTGTTGTTGAAAAAAACCATTCTCCTACTGTCTGCCCCCATTGCATGGCTGGTGAGGATTCCATAGTAAAGCATGGAAAACGCGAAAGATATGTAAGGGACAGTTCAATAGACGGCCATCCTGTTGATTTGCTTATTCTTCATGGACGATACAAATGCAAGTACTGCGGAAAAACCTTTTATGAAACAATTGAATGCACAGACGGTTTCTCGAGAATAACGAACCGTTTCAAGGACAGCATCACAAAAGAATGTTACCGCAAATCATTTTTGCAGGTAGCGAGGGATTGCGACGTTTCCCATACAACTGTAATGCGTGTATTCGATGAATCCATGCATTCTCTTGATTTGGACAGAAAAATATATACTCCGGAAATACTTACCATCAACAGAATTTTTATCAACAGGGAACTGTTGACTCTTTTCTGCGATCCTGAAAACGAACTTCTTCTTGACATAAACAGGGACATAAGTGATTCTAAAAATACATCCTTCCTTGACATAATGGATCCGGACTTCAGGAATATCATATTTGCAGATCCGTTTTATATGCAAAGCAGATTTCTTCACAACCGCTACCCATATGCCACTTTTGTACTCGACCGCTTCCAAGTTGAAAAATTCATAAACAGAATATTCAAATGCAAAATAAGAAAAACGCTTTGGTACAAAAAAATCAAAAACATAAGTCTCTTAAACGAGATTCAATACGATTTTATCAATAATCTTCCATATGAAAACACAAAATTCGAGCATGCCTTTTTCAGGCTTGGAAGCTCTCCGCTTTTTCAATCTTACAGGATGCTCATGGAGCTTAAACAGGTTTATGAATCTGAAAACCGCAAAGAGGCTGAAATTAAATACAATGTATGGAAAAATAAGGCGAAAAGCCATGTTGATCCTTTTTATGGTCGAATGGCATCGGTGATGGATAAATTGAAAATGGAATTTCTCAATTATTTCAACTATCCGCATTACCATGAGTCCATACGCAAGATCAACAACTTGCCCCATATTATCGAAAGCCAGACATATACCACTTCATTCGAAGCTGCAAGAGGCAGAATACTGTTCGGCAACTCAAGCATTCAAAATGAAGAAAAGGAAATTAGACAAATTAATCTGAAACGGCCTGCTGCAAATCCAAAATGTTCCATTTTAGTTCGCAACAAAACATTGGGGGTTCATATTCCTTCACTTATAAAAGAAATAGAACAAGGACACTTCTAGGATGATTAAAACCGAAGTGTCCTTATTTATTGAAGTAATCCACTATTTTTTGAGCCGTTCTACGGTCGATTTCTTTAAGTTCCGACAAGGTTTCAATATCCGCCTCCTTGATTGCGTCTATTGTGCCAAACGCTCTGAAAAGCGCAGCTTTTCTTTTTTCTCCAACTCCCCTTATGTCATCAAGAACGGATTTGCTTAGCGCCTGCCCCCTTAGCTTTTTATGGTATTCGATTGCGAATCTATGGGTCTCGTCCTGAATTCGCGATATGAACTTTAAAAGCTCCCTGTCATTTTTGATTTCTATTGTATTGCCTTTGAAAACCAGACTCTCTGTTTTGTGTTTTGAATCCTTTTTCATTCCCACTACCGGAATGTCTAATCCGAAAGCCTCCAAAACTTGTTCCACTGCATTCACATGACCCAATCCTCCGTCTATCAAAAGCATGTCCGGAAAATCCGAAAACTTGCCTCCAAGCTGCAAATTCCCTTTTTCGATTGCGTCTTTTTCATTTAATCCGTTTTTAAAACGCCTGTACAATATTTCCTGCATGCTTTTATAGTCGTCCGCTTGGTCCACTGTCTTGATGCGAAAACGTCGATATGCCCGTTTTGCCGGCTCTGAATCCTCGAAAACAACCATTGAACCGACTGAATAAACTCCTGATATGTTTGAAATATCGTAAGATTCGATTCGCTTGACTTTTTCTTCCATTTTCAATGCCTCTTGCAGCTTGCCGGCTATAAGTTTCCTTTTAACCGATTTTTCTTTTTCTTTCTCAGCCTGTTTCATCAATATTTCAATTGCATTCTTTTCAGCCAACTTAAGGAGCTTCGCCTTATCTCCGCGTTTGGGGCACAGTAATGATGTTTTACCTCCTCTTTTGTCTGAAAGCCACTTTTCGAGCAGTTGTTTGTCTTCGGGCAATTCCTTTGCGAGAATTTCTTTCGGTATATAGGAGGATCCCGCATAATATTGTGAAATGAACATCATAAGAATCTCTCCTCCGCCTATTTCAAGTAGATTTTCTATGATGTAGTTGTCTTTGCCTACCAATCGTCCTTCCCGTATATAGAAAATCATAAAAGATACTTTTTCTTTTTCTCTTGCCATGGCGATATAATCCTGATCCAATGGTTTTTCAAAAATCACCTTTTGGTTTTCATGAATATATTCCACTGCTTTTATCTGGTCCCTTTTTTTTGCGGCGTTTTCAAATTCCATTTTTGCGGCGTGCTCCGCCATTTTGGATTTCAATTCCTTTAGAAGATTTTCCGATTTGCCCTCAATTATGGCTATTATGCTCTTGATCAAATCATTGTATCCTTCTGTGTCGGCATTCTTTCGGCAGGGACCCATGCATCTGTTTATATGATAATTCAAGCACGGCCTGCACCCTTCCTTTCCGAGCTTTTTTGCGCACTTTTTTATTGGAAAGCTGTCGTTTATCAAGTTGACCATGAGATTGACATAGCCAGTGCTTGGATATGGCCCAAAATACCTTGCTCCGTCCTTTTTTACATTTCTCGTTTTTATTACCCTGGGATATTCTTCATTCAGCGTCACCTTTATATAAGGGTATGACTTGTCGTCCCTCAACATTATATTGTATGGGGGCTTTTCCTCCTTTATTAAGTTGAGTTCAAGAACAAGCGCCTCGACCTCGCTGTCTGTTATGATGTACTCAATATCTCTTACATGGTCCATCATGGCTTTTACCTTGGGCTCTAGATTGCGCCGTCCGTTCACATACTGTTTAAGACGCTTTTTGAGCGATTTGGCTTTTCCCACATATATGATTCTTCCATTTGAATTTTTCATCAAGTATACGCCAGGCTCAAGGGGTGCCTGACTTACAATTTTTTTCAATGTTTCCACATTAATCACCGCTTTGCTTTCAATTAATCTATTTATGTGTTAGAATTACCTAAACATTATTATTACTTAGGAGAGTGATTTCGGTTATGACCAGCGACAAGCCCCCTTTACCGAGGCTTAAGGCCTTTGGGGCCAGCATTTTAATATTGCTAATCGTTTATTTTCTGCAATTGATTACATCAAAAGTTCTTATTGGCGGAAACAGTCTTCTTTTACACTTTGTTTCGTTGCGTCTATAGAATTCCAATCACTCCCGAACCCTTTACGGGTTCTTTTTATTTCTCCGTCAACATTTTTCGCAAATACTGTCCCGTGTAGGAATGCTCGCATAGGGCTATCTCTTCAGGCGTTCCCCGCGCTATGACTCTTCCACCTCTATATCCACCCTCAGGGCCAAGGTCTATTATATAATCGGCGGATTTTATCACGTCGAAATTATGTTCTATTATTATGACCGTATTCCCTGACTTCACCAATCGTTCTATTACACTTATCAGTTTATGGACGTCTGCCATGTGCAAACCCGTAGTGGGTTCATCCAATATATAAAGGGTTCTTCCGGTGCTTCGCTTGCTCAGTTCAGACGCCAACTTAATTCTTTGAGCCTCTCCTCCCGAAAGCTGGGTCGATGGCTGCCCAAGCCTTATATAGCCAAGCCCAACATCATTCAGCGTTTTCAGTTTCCTTTGTATCTTTGGTATGTTTTCAAAAAAATGAAGGGCCTCTTCGACTGTCATGTCAAGAACTTCCGAAATGTTCTTGCCTTTGTATTTGATTTCCAGTGTTTCCCGGTTGTATCGCTTTCCATTGCATACATCGCACTCTACGTATACATCGGGAAGGAAGTGCATTTCAATCTTTATTATGCCATCACCTTTGCATGCTTCACATCTGCCGCCTTTTACGTTGAAGCTGAATCTGCCCTTCTTGTATCCGCGCATTTTTGAGTCGGGCAAGCTGGCAAATATATCACGTATAGGATCGAATACACCTGTATAAGTAGCCGGGTTCGACCTTGGCGTCCTACCTATCGGCGATTGGTCAATGTCTATCACTTTGTCTATAAACTCAAGTCCCGATATTCCTTCGTGTTTTCCTGGCTTCTTTTTAGACCTGTGTATCTTGGCTGCCGCACTCTTATACAATATTTCGTTTATGAGGCTGCTTTTCCCGGAGCCTGAAACACCGGTTACGCATGTAAAAACTTTCAGCGGGAATTTCACATCAATGTTTTTCAGATTGTTTTCTTCCGCTCCCTTTATTTCTATGAAATTCCCGTCTGCAGGGCGCCTGTTTTGTGGAACTTCGATTTTTTTGACTCCGCTGAGATATTGCCCTGTTATTGAATCGCTATTATTTATTATCTCTTCCGGTGTCCCCTCAGCCATGATGTATCCGCCATGCTCTCCCGCTCCAGGGCCTATGTCTATTACATGGTCTGCGAATCTAATTGTTTCTTCATCATGCTCAACTACAATAAGTGTGTTTCCTATATCGGTCAAATCCCTGAGTGTCTTTAGAAGCATCACATTGTCTTTTTGGTGCAGTCCTATGCTTGGTTCGTCCAAAATGTAAAGCACTCCCACCAACCCGGAGCCTATCTGTGTAGCCAGGCGGATCCTTTGAGATTCTCCTCCCGAGAGTGTGCCTGCGGCTCTTGAAAGCGTTAGATAATCAAGTCCCACGTTTTCCAAAAACTCAAGCCGGTCAAGGATTTCCTTCAATATCTGCTCTGCTATTTTGCCTTTCTTTTTGTCAAGCTTCAATGCTTTGAAAAAATCCACTGCCTCCTTGATAGAAAAACGGGTGACTTCGGAAATATTAAAACCTCCTACAGAAACTGAAAGCGATTCTTTTTTCAATCTGTCTCCATTGCACATGTCGCACTTTATCATGCTCATGTATTCTTCTATTTTCTTTCGCATGTAGTCTGAATTTGTTTCCTTATATCTTCTCTCGAGATTTTTTACCATACCCTCGAAAGGCGCTCTGTATTTTCTGAATCCTCCATAACGGCTTTCGTATGTGAATTCGATGTTGCGGGATCCACTTCCATAGAGGAGTTCCTGCACAAACTTGTCGGGAAGCTTGTAAAAAGGCGTGTCCATATCAACAGAATGGTCATTTGCAAGACTTTCTATCATTTGAACATAGTATGTGCCTTCCCCGCTTGTTGAAATGGGATCAACCGCACCTTCTTTTATTGAAAGCTTTTTATTTGGCACCACCAGGTCCGGATCGACTTTCAATTCGTATCCGATCCCCTTGCATTTCGGGCAAGCGCCGTATGGACTGTTGAAAGAGAACATCCTCGGTTCCATCTCGGCAATACCCTGTCCATGCTCGGGACATGAAAATTTAGTGTTGAATGTCATATCTTCGCCATTCAACAAATTGACTATAACTATTCCTTCGGTAAATCCCAAAGCTGTTTCCAAAGAATCGCTGAGTCTGGATTCAATCCCTTCTCTTATGACCAATCGATCGATTATTATGTCTATGGAATGCTTTTTATTCTTGTCGAGCTCTATTTCCTCGGAAATTTCAATAATTTCTCCATCTATCCTTATGCGCACAAAACCTTCTTTTTTAATCTTCTCGATTTCTTTTTTGTGCTCTCCCTTTTTGCCCCTTACAACAGGCGAAAGCAACTGTATTCGCGTGTCTGCCTCAAGGGACATTATCTTGTCGACTATTTGATCGACAGTTTGTTGCGAAATCTCGATTCCACATACAGGACAGTGCGGAATTCCTATTCTTGCATAAAGCAGCCTCAAATAATCGTAGATTTCGGTGACCGTACCAACAGTAGACCTCGGATTCCTGGATGTGGTCTTCTGGTCTATTGATATCGCAGGAGACAATCCCTCGATGTACTCTACATCGGGTTTCTCCATTTGACCGAGGAACTGCCTTGCATACGCAGAAAGGCTCTCAACGTACCGTCTCTGCCCCTCGGCATATATTGTGTCAAAGGCAAGAGAAGATTTGCCCGAACCGCTTAAGCCGGTAATCACAATCAACTTGTCCCTCGGTATTTTTACATCTATGTTTTTAAGGTTATGTTCCTTTGCGCCTTTTATTTCTATATGATTCTTTGACATTTCTACCCCTCTATTTCTTCAGTTTCTTTTCAAGTTCAACCACGCGGTCCCTTATTTCGGCAGCCCTCTCGAATTCAAGCGATTTGGCAGCTGATTTCATTTCCTTTTTCAAATGCTCTATTACAGACTCCAACTCATCCTTGCTTATTTTGGCTTCCATTTCAAATACAGTTTCCTGGTCCGCCACTTTGGTGGCTCCTATCAAATCCCGCACATTTTTTCTTACAGTGCTTGGAGTTATTCCATGCTTTTCATTGTACTTGGACTGAATTTCCCTCCTCTTTTCAGTTTCCTTGATAGCAAGTTCCATCGACCGCGTAATTCTGTCCGCATACATAATGACAGAACCGTCAACATTCCTCGAAGCCCGTCCAATGGTTTGTATAAGTGAAGTCTCGGATCTTAAGAATCCTTCTTTGTCGGCATCTAGAATGGCTACAAGTGTAACCTCTGGAAGGTCTAGTCCCTCTCTTAAAAGGTTTATGCCTACGAGAACATCAAAGCTACCGATTCTCAATTCACGTATTATCTCCATTCGCTCAAGTGTATCTATGTCAGAATGCATGTATTTTACCTTTATTCCCGTTTCAGCGAGGTATTCGGTAAGCCTCTCAGCCATTTTCTTAGTAAGCGTAGTCACAAGGGATCTTTGCTTCTTTGCCGCTCTTTTGTTTATTTCGCTTATCAAATCGTCTATTTGACCATCGACCGGTCTTACGTTTATTTCGGGATCCAAAAGACCTGTAGGTCTTATTATCTGGTCTACTATCATGCAGCTTTTCTCTCTTTCGTATGGACCTGGCGTTGCGCTTACACAGATAATCTGCTTTGCCAACTTTTCGAATTCGCCAAAATCAAGAGGTCTGTTGTCAAGAGCTGAAGGCAGACGAAAACCGTAATCGACAAGGTTCTGCTTTCTTGAACGGTCTCCTGCATACATTGCCCTTATCTGAGGCAGCGTAACATGTGATTCATCCACTACAACGAGCATGTCGTCCGGGAAATAATCCATTAGTGTATATGGCCTCTCTCCTTCACCCCGTCCCGATAGATGTCTCGAATAATTCTCTATGCCGTTGCAAAATCCTATTTCCCTCAGCATTTCCATGTCATACATCGTTCTCTGGCGAATTCTTTGCGCCTCAACAAACTTTTCCCTGCTCTCGAAATATTCATGCCTATGTTTCAACTCATCTTCTATTTTTATAATTGCCTTTTCAATTTTTTCCCTGCTTGTGACATGGTGGGAAGCAGGAAATATTGCTGCATGTTGGCGAATCCCCAAAATTTCACCCGTCAATGCGCTTACTTCTGTTATCCTGTCGACTTCGTCTCCAAAAAGCTCTATCCTTATTGCGTTTTCACCCGATGAAGCCGGAAAAATTTCTATAGTATCTCCCCTTAACCTGAATGTGTTTCTTTCAAAACTTACGTCATTTCTATCATATTGTATATCAACAAGCCTCCTGACAATTTCATCCCGGCTCTTGATCATCCCGGGCCTCACAGACAAGACCATGTTGTTGTAGTCGATTGGATCGCCCAAACCGTATATGCAAGAAACGCTGGCGACTATTATGACATCGCGCCTCTCTGAAAGTGAAGCTGTGGCGGAATGCCTCAGCTTGTCTATTTCATCGTTTATGTCTGCATCCTTTTCGATATATGTGTCGCTATGGGCAACATAGGCTTCAGGCTGATAGTAGTCGTAATAGCTTACAAAAAACTCAACCGCGTTTTCCGGAAAGAATTCCTTGAACTCGCTGCATAACTGGGCAGCCAATGTCTTGTTGTGCGCAATCACAAGCGTTGGCCTTTGTATTTTTTCTATGACATTGGCTATTGTATATGTTTTTCCGGAACCCGTAACTCCAAGGAGAGTCCTGTACTTGTCTTTTAAAGAAAGGCTGTCCACAAGCCCCTTTATAGCCTTAGGCTGGTCTCCCTTGGGATAATAATCTGATACTATTTTGAATCGGTTCATTCATATCCTCCCCTATAAAGAAGCGGCAGAAAATGTCTCAATAATCGGGACACCTCCTGCCGCAAAGTTTTCATAATGATTAGATTTCCAATTCCCTCGACTCGAGGCGCTTGTTTACGAAACGATTGAAAAACTCTATTATGACAGCCGCGAAAGGCGCTCCCAAAAGCATTCCCATCACGCCAAACAACTTTCCTCCGACAATGATAGCCAGAATTATCCAAAATGGTTTCAAGCCGACCTTCTCTCCAAGTATTTTGGGGCCGAGATAAAGACCGTCAAATTGCTGGAGAATCAATATGAAAATTAAAACCCACAATGCCTTCAAAGGACTGCTGAACAATGTTATAAGAACCGCCGGTATTGCTCCAAAGAAAGGTCCGAAGTATGGAATCATATTGGTAAGTCCGATGATTATGCTTAAAAGAAGAGCAAACTCAACTTTCATTATTGAAAGCCCCACGAGACAAATGGTCCCTATGACAATCGAATCAAGCAATTTGCCATTGAAATATCTTCCGAATATGGTATTCACGGTATTCCCGAATTCCATGACTTCATCGGCCATATTTTTATTTAAAACCGCATATACTATTTTTTTAGTTCCTCTTATAAAACTCTCCTTGTCGAGCAACATATATACAGAAATTATTAGTCCCATCAGAAAACTCAGCAAGGCTGATGTAACGCTCAAAGCCTTTGAAAAGGCAGCTATTGTAAATGCCGTTCCATTTTCAAGATTGAATGCGCCGTTTATCTGCCCAAGTATGGCATTGAGGTTGTTCTCGAGATAGGAATCGACACTGTACTTTTTCAGTATGCCGAAATTCTGTATTTTGTTTCTCAAGTAATTTTCAGTAGCTTCCAAATACTCGGGTATCTTTTCAATTATTTCACCTATGCTGTTCATTATTTTAGGAGTAACAAATGTGAGTATCACAATTACAATTCCTATTATCAAAGTATAGATTACAAGTATCGCGAAGCCGCGCCTGATTCCGGTTCCCGTTTCCATTCTTACCATTAGCGGATTTATAAGATATGCAAAAGCGAATGCCCAAATGAACGGAGCTATCATGGAAATTATGAAATCGGCACCCTTTACAAGTATTTCCGAATTATTTACTATCCTGTACATTATGAATGAAATAAGCAAAACAGGCAAAAGATTCAAATACCTTATTTTTTTATTGTTCGACATGTCATCCCCCTTGATTGTCCTTAACTTGATTATAACATATTCATTATGGTCAATGTCTTTTCAAATATCCGAAAAGCCTTTTGAATCTGCTGCTTTCCTTGGCATTGAATCTGTATACTGTTCTTGGATGCCTTTCAACATAAATGCACTCAAGACTTTCTATTCCTCTTTCATAATTGTTGTATTCCTTTATATCGACACTTCCTCCCGGATGCATCACTTCTATCCATAACACGGACAATCTTTTATTGAGAACTGACTCGAGATCTTCATATTCCAATAGCGGGATATTGTTTATTTTGATTATCCTGTCGCCTGGCTTGAGTCCCATTTTATATCCGGGCCCTTCTTTTTTGACCGAAAGAACCATTATTCCGGCATGTCCGGCTTCAAACAAGCACTTTCTTGCCTTCTCCTCCCTTTGGCTGTAAAGAATCAAACCCTCATGTGCAAGCGGCGCAAAAATTGCCGCCACAAACTTAAAAGCATATAAATTTGCGGATATGAGCGAAAGAACCAGTAGCGCAACGCTATAAAGAGCCAATCGTCCTGCTGCTATTCTAGTCTTTTCCCTGGGCATTCTCGAAAGCGTCATATCTCCATAACCTAAAATAGCAACCAATCCCGTAAGCTTAAGAGTTACGGTTTGAATACTCTGCCCATAAGGAATGAATGCAGGCCACCAAGTAGGCAGCGACCCTGTATTTATTGGAATATCCCTTCCCAGAACAGCTACAATTACGATCATTGGAATAGGCCAAAACTTTTGCAGATAGAATCCTCCACAAATATCATTGCTTTCTGTTCTAGTAATAATAGGCGTTGAAAAACTATGTCCGTCTATATATATCAATATGCTTTCTATCATATGCAAAACAGCCACTACTGCCATCATGCTTGAAACATTGATGTCCGGCCAACCTGTCAACAAACTCAATATGGAAATTATTCCTCCTGCATATGAAAAACAGATGTATCGGGATCTAACCATCATCAGGAAAATGGCCAATGGGAGCACATATGAAAAATCGCCTATGGATATTGTTATTCCCAAGACAGTCATCAAAGCGGTACCCAAATAACCTCCTGCAATTCCAAAAACAACAGAGTAAGCTGTTTTTCTCTTGATGGGGGTAACTGCTTTGCCATAAAGAGATGTTTCAATCCTCTCAAGTTTTCTGTATTGAAAATACACAACCAGTATCACCATTAAAAAAATCGGTTCCATGAACACGTCCGCCAGAGACGAAACTGTCAATTTCAATATTCCATACAAATCAAACACAAATTCAAACCTCCACACTCCGATTAAATGCCCGGCATAAAACCGGGCATGACTTCCCCATTAAGCTAAGGGGTTTTCTTTTATTCGACTTCTCTACGCATTATTTCAAGCGCTTTTTCAAGTTGAACATCTATCGCATTTCCTTCATCGTCATAAGACAATTCCTCCGGCAGCGGCACAACTATGTCAGGCTCAATGCCTGTTTCATGTATGTTTCGTCCGTTTGGAGTCTTGTATGTGGCAATCGTGAGTTTCACAGCCGAGCCGTCATTGAGAGGACTAAGCACCTGCACCAAACCTTTTCCGAAAGTTTTTTGTCCCACTATTGTTCCAGATTCGGTGTCTTGAACAGCCCCAATCAATATCTCCGACGAGCTCGCACTGTTTTCATTTGCAAGTACCACCAGTGGAATACTCAATTTGTTTTTTTCATCGGATGTCTCGACTTCGACTTTCCCATCTCCGTAATCAATTTCAACTATAGTTTGCTCGCCCAAGATTTCATCGGCAATTTTTATGCATTCATCCACTTCTCCTCCGGGGTTGTTCCTGAGGTCGAGTATCAACCCTTCCACACCTTGCCTTTCGAGGTCGTCCAGATTCTCCTTGAATTCCGAATATGATTTTGAATCGAACATTGTAAGCCTCAGGTAGCCTATGTTTCCATCCATAATTTTGGACTTGGCAACCTTCAAAACAATTTCTTCCCTTATTATTTCGATCGTGAGCAAGTCTTCATATCCTTCCCGCTCTATCTCAAGGATTACTTTTTCTCCGGGTTCTCCTTTTATTCTACCTACGGCATTGTCTATTTCATCTGCAAAAACAGCAACTCCGTCTACTGAAACAATACCGTCTCCGGGCAAAATACCGGAACGCTCGCCAGGAGTGTCCTCTATTGGAGATATGACCATTATCCTTCCGTCTTTTCCAGGCGTCACAACGACTCCTATGCCTCCGTAGCTGCCTGTGTTTATTTCTTTTATATATTCATAATCTTCGGATGTATAATATATTGAATATGGATCATCAAGCGCTTCCAAAACACCCTTATATGCACCTTCAAGCAATGATTGCCTGTCAATGTCTTTGAAAAATTCCATTTCCGCCATATCCATTATGTATTCCAATTTGGAATACCTTTCTTGGGTCTCTCTGTAGGCCTGCAAATCTTCCGCAGGCAAAACGACACGGGTGCCGAATCTTACTCCAAGTAAATTATCCAATGAGATGGTCCCCAAAACAGAAATTGCAGCTGTTATGAAAATAATAAAAATCAATTTCGTTTTTTTCATCTATGCATCCTTTCAATCAGTTCCCTTTAACCCAAGGAATCGGATTGACATATTTGCCGTTTTCCCTGACCTCAAAATGGAGATGAGGCCCTGTGGACAATCCTGTGCTTCCCGATTTTGAAATTGCTTGTCCCTTCTCAACTTTGTCTCCTTCGCCCACAAGCAATGTATTGTTGTGAGCATAAAGTGTGACTATTCCACCTCCATGGTCAATCATTACAATCTTTCCATAGCCCCCATTGTATCCTGCCGCAATCACTATTCCGCTTTGAGCCGCAACAATTGTCGAGTTTGCCGGCACGCCTATGTCAATTCCCGTATGAAGCTTCCTTGTCTTGAGTATTGGATGAATCCTATATCCAAATTCGGAAGTTATGCTCGTATATCCTGGGGACGGCCATGTCATGATTCCACCAATATAAGCGGCATCCGATTGTTTCCTTCTTATTTCCTCTTCAATTTTTTTTGCCAAATCGATCAATTCGTCTTCAGCTTTTTCAAGCTCTGCAGTATTTTTAACCAATGCTTCCTTGTCTCTTTCAAGCATGCCCCTGTTTACCTCAAGACTTTGTGATTTGGCATTCTTTTCATTTTTGGAATTCACCAGCCTCAATCTGTTTGCTTCAAGTTCCTGCTTCCTTACAAAAATAAGTTCTTTTTGCTCTTCCATGTATTTCAATAAATTGACATCGTGTGTGTATATTTTTTTTACCATGTCAAGACGGGTAATCAAATCGCTGAAATCCTCGGAATCAAGCAAAACCTCAATATATCCGATTTCCTTGTTTTTATACATTACCCTTAGTCTGGAGTTCATCACTTCCGTCTTTCCTTCGATGTTGCTTTCGGCTTCCGAAAGTTCCTCTTCCTTTTGTTTGATATCTTTCATGGTGCTATCAATATCCTTATCCAACAATTTCATGGCTTCTTGAATCAAAAAAATGGACTCGTCCAAATCACCGATGCTTTCTGTCAAGCCTTTATTTTTGGCTGTATTTTCATCTATCTTAGCCTGGATGCTCTCAATTTGTTTGTTTACGTCCTTAAGTTTTTCATTGTCTTCGCTTATGCTGTCAGCAAAAGCCTCAATGCAAAACGCAAAAACCATTGCAAAAACCACAAACCATAAAATTCTATTACCCTTCATTTCAACACCCCCTATTATACCTTCAAGTATTTTCTCATGGAAAGTATACTGCCCAAGGCTCCTATTCCCATTCCAAGAACCGCAAATATTACCATCATGTCTCTTATTATCGCGTTCATGGGAACGATGTATGTTGTAAGCAGCATATATATCTGGTTGGAAACGGCATTGTATATATACGTGTAACCAAAATAGACGATTGCAAGAGAAACAACAGCGCCAAGCAAGCCCAAAACCATTCCCTCAATGAAGAAGGGCCATCTTATGAACCAGTTAGTAGCTCCAACATATTTCATTATGTTTATTTCCCTCTTTCGTGCGGCAACAGTAAGCTTAATGGTATTCCCGATTATAAAAATCGACAGGAAAACCAAAATTGCTATTACAACCAGTCCAAGAAGCCTTATGAAGTTCGCTATTGAAAGGAGTTTCTGAACTATGTCGTTATAGTATTTGACTTCCTCGATACCTCCTATACCTGAAACTTCCTCCACAATCGAATCGCTGTAGGCTATGTCCTTTACGTAAATAATTATGGAATTAGGAAGAGGATTGCTCTCAAGACCCTCGAGCAAGAATGCCTGGTCGCCCCATTTTTCCCTCATTTTTTCCAGCGCCGT
>DATFJE010000141.1:0-3533 GCA_035269385.1 Clostridia bacterium | reverse complement strand
ATATATGCCGCGGATTCTTTCACCTTTTCGTACAAGTTTTCCATTATTCCCTCCTGTATTCATACTTTTAACCTTATTGATAATAATTAGATTACTTTGTTAAAAATCCTTTTTTTCTTTTTTGTATCCATAGCATTGTCTTCAATGCTTATGGTTCTCAGCAGTAAGGCGAAGCTGGTTGACTTTGCATATTCTTTGCAGTGTTCATAATTCCATCAGGAATGACTTCATACTTCTTTTCACTGAGATTCTACAAAAAACGTGAGTTTTAAAAAACAAAAGCCCATCCTCACAAAGAGGATGGGCCCTTACGATTTTTTGTTGACTTTACGATTCCTCCTGGAGCCTGTCAAAACCGTTTCCCTCGCCCCACACCGAAACCACGGGCAATACGTAGACAAACGCCTTTTCGTCAATGTCCGCAATGAATCGTTTTATGATCATAGTCTCCCTCGGGGAGCAAATGGTCAAGATTTTGCTTTTCGTCTCCTTGCTGTACCCGCCGGTAACATCGAAGATTGTCAAGCCCCGCCCCATTGTATTCATGATGTAATCGGCAATTTGTTCGCTGTATTCGCTGATAATTTCGACTTTGAGTTTCTTCGATCCAAATCCGAAAAGCACCAGATCAGTCGATTTGGCAAAAACATAGTTGGATATTATTCCATAAAGGGCAACATTTCTGTCAAAAACCAAAGCCGCAAATGCAATTACGAATATGTCGATTGCAAATATTATCTGGCTTAAACTTATGAAAGGAAAAATCTTCTTGTGGAGAATTTGTGCAACTGTATCAGTTCCTCCCGTGGAAAAACCCCTTTTAAAGATAAGCCCCGCTCCCAGTCCACCTATGACTCCGAAATATATCGCCCCCAAAAAAAGGTCGTTCTCAATAAAGGGAACTCCTGCATTGTCGACAGCAATAAGAACCATGGGAAATATCACTGATATCAAAAGTATTTTCAGCGCATTTTTCTTGCCCAGAAAAATGAAAGCGGCAAGCATGACCGACAAGGAGAATCCGTAGTAGATAAACGTGTAGTTTATATTGAAAAGATATCCTAAAATGATGGACATTCCGGTGAATCCACCAGTCACAAGTCCGTTTGGCTTTAGTATTGATGCAATGGCAAAAGCCAGCATCAAGCATCCGGTTCCCAAAACCAGAATATCGACCAATATTTTGTTTGATTTAATTTTTGCAGCCATTTGCATCACCCCTCAATGTTTATTACAAGGACAAATACTATCAGAAAAAGACCGATAAATACAGATGTTATTCGTTACAATTTGATTACATTTTTTTCTGATTATTTTTGCTAAAAAATCCGTCGTCTTTACCGCTTCGTTTACGAAATATGGATTTTCACTTCTGCAGTTTCTTGTCCACAACAGGATTCTTCAAGGCCTCAAATCCCGTTATTCTGCATTCGACTTCGTCGCCCTCGTTTATGTGGACTGCTCTGGGCGTCCCCGTTGAAAGTATGTCCCCGGGAAGAAACTTCATTACCTTTGAATGGAATGATACAAGAAAGTCAGGGGGAAATGTCATATTCGATACGGTGTTTGCAGCATGCACCCGCCCATTTATAACAGTTGCCACTTCAAGTTTCATTACATCTTCAACTTCATCAGGTGTCACCAAATGGGGCCCGAAGCTGAAGAATGTTTCAAAACTTTTTACTCTTGTAAGATACCTCGGGTTCCTTCTAAGAATATCCTCCGCCGTCATATCGAGTATGGTCGTATATCCTGCTACGCAGTCCAGCCAGTCTTCCTTTTCAATGTTTTCACAGGCTTTGCCGAAGATTACTCCGAGTTCGGCCTCGGCTGTAGTTTTATCGGATTGGAGAGGAATTTTTATTTCATCTCCCATTCCAATTATTGTTGTTGAAGGCTTAAAGAAACTTGCCGGTTCGGTGTTAGGGGCCTTCTCTGACAAATCGGCAGCATGATCGCTGTAGTTCAATCCTATACCGAATATCTTTTTAGGATTTCTATACAGCGGTCCGTATTTCACATCCTCAAAAGGAATGGTCTCTTCCGCCATCCATTCAAGTTCCTCTTTGCCGCCGTTGCAATACCATTCTTTCAGTTTTTCCAATTTGCCTTCATTGATTAAACTGAAAATGTCTGACGGTAAATTCTTCCCGGTTTTTTCATTCAATGTGTCGAGTCGCACAACTCCTTTTTCAACCACAACTCCACCAATTTCTTTCCCCTTTATTATAATTGTTGCCAGTCTCATGCCTGCCTCCTTGTATAAGCTTTTTTATCTTCGAATTCTCAAACTTCAACTGGTCAAATATTCTCGTCTTGCTTCAAATTCCGTTCCATATCAACATTATCTGTTTCCTTAATACCTTTTGCAACAAGTTTCAACAAGAGATCAAACCGCAACCGGCTATTTCCGACCGAATCGAAAATCAAAACTACACAAAATATCCTTCATTCCTTCCCGTACCCCACTTTATGAATTATAATTAAACTATAGTGAAATTAATTCAATATATCAAGGAGGCGCAGCAATGGACCAGAATATGGATTGGCTATATGAAAAAAGAATAGAAAGAACAATTGAAAACCTCGAAAAGAACAACATGGAAGGTTATCTTGTTGAAGACGAAAAGGAATTGCTCGAAAAATTGGAAGAAATGGTGACTCCCGGATCCGTCGTCTCAGTTGGAGGATCGATGACGCTCTTTGAGACCGGGGTAATCGACTTCCTTAGAAGCGGCAAATTCGAATTTCTCGACCGTTACGCGGAAGGGCTTACTCCAGACGACATCACACAACTTTTCAGAGACTCCTTTTCGGCAAACTGCTACTTCACAAGCACAAACGCTGTTACAGAAAGCGGAGCCCTTTACAATGTCGACGGGAGAGGAAACAGGACTGCCGCAATGATTTTCGGTCCGGACAATGTCTTTGTAATTGTAGGAAGGAACAAGCTTGTGGCAACCGAGGATGAGGCAATAAACAGAAACTGCGAAACATCCGGCCCTGCAAACGCCAAGCGCCTTTCACGCAAAACTCCATGCACCGATCTTGGATACTGCACTGACTGCTCCAGCCCTGAAAGAATTTGCAACGCCTTCGTCTTCATAAAGAGACAGGGAGCAAAAGGACGGATAAAGGTCTTCATCGTAAACAAGGATTTGGGATACTAAAGCTGAAACATAAAAATAATCGGGCACGATGGGATTTGAATATTCCCATCGTGCCCGATTTGTTTTTTTCCTTTTACTTTTATCTTTTACTGCTCACTTTCAACTTCGGCAGCAAGCAGTTGGTAGTTGGCAGTGTGCTGTGTGCAGGAAATGCAAAAACGTCTAAAAACCAAATGATTTAAAACCCAAATGCGAAAAAATGTTTTTTTCTTTTTTTTGCTTTTGCTTATATTTTTTCTTTCTACTTACTGCTTTCCACTTCCTACTGTTCTTCCTGCTCGCTGCAAGCTGCCTGCTGTTAGTTTTTTCTTGACAGCTGATATCTGGCATCAATATTTTTTTGCTTTTTTCTTTTTCTTTGTT
>DATFJE010000140.1:0-4262 GCA_035269385.1 Clostridia bacterium | reverse complement strand
CAGATGTCAGGTGTCAGAAAAAAATTAAAAGCAAAGAACGACAAAAGCAGCGGGCAGTAAGCAGTAAAAGACAAGAGCAGATGTCAGGTGTCAGAAAAAAATTAAAAGCAAAGAACGACAAAAGTAGCGGGCAGTGGTCAGTAGGCAGCAAAAGACAAGAATAAAGGCAAAAGATTTAACAGCTTGCAGTGGGCCGCTTGCAGTGGGGATTAACAAGTGGAAAGTGGAAAGAAAAAAAATAAAGAACTAAAATAGCTGCCGAGGAATTATATCCACGGCAGCTTTGATTGTCTATAACGATTAATATGAACTCAAAGCAAAAGCACTTCTATTGTCCGAAAGTCTCCTTAACATGCTTCAGCATGTCGCGTATGGGCAGGTTGTAGGGACATTTCGATTCGCAAAGTCCGCACTCTATGCAGTCCGATGCATGTTTCTGAAGGTTGTCATAGCGGCCCTGCGGCCATTCCGACATGTTGTAACGCAAATAATAGCCCTCGAAACTGAAAAGCGTCGGTATGTCAATCCCTTGCGGACATGGGAGACAATATCCGCAACGCCTGCAGAAGTGGTCGCCCAATTCTTTTTTTATGCTTTCAAGAATCTCGAGTCCTTCGGCTGTGATGGGTTGCAAGTCATTCCCCACCGCTGCATTCCTTGCAACTTGGTCAATGCAGTCCATTCCCGGTATCGCAACCGTAATATTTTGATTATCCAATATATATTGAATTGACAATTCTCCTTTTTCAATCGCCCCTCCCGCTATCGGCTTCATGCATATGATTCCTACATTTTGCTTGGCGGCCTGTTCAAATACCGGTTCTCCCTGGTTCTCTATATAATTGTAGGGGAATTGTATCGTTTCAAATTCATCCATTTTCAAAGCTTCCATCAAAACATCCGCGCTGTGGCAGGTTATCCCGATATGTCCTATCTTTCCATTTTCTTTTGCTTCCTCAAGCGCCTTGTATGCTCCATCCTCTCCCATTATGGTCTCAAGCTGCTCAATATTTCTGACATTATGAAATTGATAAAGATCAATGTAATTAGTTCTAAGCATCTCAAGGCTTGTCTCCACTTCACTTTTCATTGTCATGTAGTCTTTGGCAGGTGATTTCGTTGCCAAAATCACCATGCTCCTGAGATTGTTGTTTTGGAGAGCTGTTCCAATATAGTCCTCGCTTACCGAATAGCCTCTGGCTGTGTCTATGAAGTTGATTCCGTTTTCATATGCCTCAACTATCAACTTTTCCGACTCTTCCCTTGAAATCCTCTGAATGGGAATTCCTCCAAACCCTATGACAGAAACTTCCAAACCCGTTCTACCCAAAATTCTTTTAAGCATTTTTTTCCTCCTTCATTGCCTCGATGAGTATTTTCAAGCATTCATTTTCAGTTCTGTTGACGCGAACAGGCTTAAGGTCTCCATCCACTATCCCGTGAACAGTGTGCCCTTCAGCAAGTTTTTTGCCATTTGCTTCATTGATTATTTCATATGAAATCCGCATTCTAACGCCTTTGAACTCGGCAAGGGAGACATTTATGATTATCTCGTCGTCATAATATGCCGGATAAAAATGCTTGCATCCAGATTCGAGAACCGGGAATATTATTCCGGAACTTTCAAGTTTTCTATAATCGCAACCCAAATCCCTGAGAAATTCAGTGCGTCCTATGTTGAACCATTTATAATAATTGGCATGGTAAATAACACCCATTTGATCCGTTTCATCATATCTTGCCCTGATTTTAACTGTAGTTTCCAATTATTCCTCCTATATCACCCTTGTTTTGCCATTGTATACAAGTCCCCTTATACAATCTATTGTAACGGTCTGTCCGGTACGAAGTTTTTCAACGGCGCCTCTGGCTCCCACTATCACCGGAATTCCAAGGCTAAGCCCCACTATCGCGGCATGTGATGTGTATCCGCCTTCCTCAACTATTAATCCGGAAGCTTTCTCTACTGCAGTCATCATTTCTTTGTCAGTGCTCTCGCAAACTAAAATATCGCCAGGCTTGAATTCACCGATATCTCCTGAATCGCCCGCCACAAAGATGTTTCCTGTAACATGTTTCTTTCCAATTCCTGTTCCCTTTATCAGTATTTCTCCTACTATGTGAACCTTCATTAGGTTTGTTGAACCTGCAACTCCTACCGGGACGCCTGCTGTGATTATTATAAGTTCTCCGTCCTTTACATAACCTGCCTCTTTTGACTTTTTGACCGCTTTTTTAAATATTTCGTCCGTCGATCTGCCTTCACCGATTGATACCGAGTATACTCCCCAAAGAAGAGCCATTCTTCTGCGCACTTTTTCAGAACTTGTTGCCGCAATTATCGGTGCTTTCGGTCTGAATTTTGAAACCATGCGCGGAGTGTATCCGCTTGCGGTGGTCGTTATTATCGCTGTTGCGTCAAGGTCCAAAGCCGTGCTGCATGTCGCATGGCTTACTGCATAAGTTATGCTTTCGGCTATAAGCCTGCTTCTTTCTAATAAAACTTTCCTGTAGTTGATCGATTCCTCAGTTATCCTTGCTATGTTTGCCATTGTCCTAACAGACTCCAAAGGATATTTGCCTGCTGCAGTTTCCCCCGATAGCATTATGGCGTCTGTGCCGTCAAGTATTGCATTTGCTATGTCTGTGGCTTCAGCCCTTGTAGGTCTCGGATTCCTTATCATGGAATCCAGCATCTGGGTCGCGGTTATCACTGGCTTGCTCTGAAGGTTGCACTTTCTTATGATCATCTTTTGAACCATCGGCACTTCTTCTGTAGGGATCTCCACACCCAGATCGCCGCGAGCCACCATTACACCCTTTGAAGCCTCTATTATCTCGTCGATATTGTCGACTCCCTGCCTGTTTTCTATCTTTGATATTATATTTATGTCTCCTGCTCCGTTGTCTTCCAGAACCTTGAGTATTGCCTTTACATCGTCCGCCTTTCTGATGAATGAAGCCGCAATGAAGTCTATGTCGTTTTCTATTCCAAACATTATGTCCGCAATATCTTTTTCTGTAAGTGCAGGAAGGTTTATTTGCACATCTGGTATATTTATGCTTTTTCGGTTCTTTACCGTGCCTCCGTTTAAAACCCTGCAAATCACACTTTCGGAGTCTTTTATCTTTTCCACTTCAAGCTCTATGAGCCCGTCATCAATCAGTATCTTCGAGCCTGTTGAAACATCTCCCGGAAGGCCTGCATAGGAAACCGAAGATATGTTGTCATTGCCGATTATATCTTTGACTGTAATTTCAAAAAGTCCGCCTGTCTTTAGCTCCGCAAATCCATTTTCAAAAAGACCAGTCCTTATTTCAGGACCCTTTGTGTCAAGCATTATTGCTATTGGAATATCCATTTCCATTCGGACTTCCTTTATCATTTCTATACGCTTTTTATGTTCTTCATGATTTCCGTGCGAAAAGTTCAGTCGGGCGACATTTAGACCCGATTTCACAAGTTCGGTGAAAATTTCTTTTTCCTCGCTGGCTGGACCTATCGTACAGACGATTTTTGTTCTTCTCATGAATTTCGCCTCCCTTTATCTTGATAAAATTCCAATCAGGCGGTAAAAATCCTCGTTTGTTGTTTTTTCATATTCAAAAACATTTTTAATCGGAACATCAATCACTTGACTGTTTTTTATTCCAACAGCTCTTCCGTAATTGCCTCCAACAAGAAGGTCTATGGCTCTTGCCCCAAGCCTTGCCGCCAATATTCTGTCAAATGCAGAAGGGGAACCTCCGCGCTGCAAATATCCGAGAATGGATACTCTGGTATCGTATCCCGTCTTTTCTTTTATTTCTTCTGCAAGATCATAAGGTTTGCCGACTCCTTCGGCAACTATTATCAGGCTGTGTATTTTCCCGCGGTTTCTTCCCTCGATGATTTTTCTGCATATGTCGTCAGTGTCGTAATATATCTCCGGAATTACAACATTTTCGGCTCCACCCGCCAATCCTGCATGAAGAGCTATGTCGCCGCAATGCCTTCCCATGACTTCCACTATATTTATCCGTCCGTGTGAAACTGATGTATCCCTAAGATTCGATATTGCGTCCACTACTGTGTTCACAGCCGTGTCGAAACCTATGGTTACATCCGTATATCCGAAATCGTTGTCTATGGTTCCGGGAATACCTATTACCGGAATACCTTTTTCGGACAGCTTTTGGAGCCCCTTGTATGTTCCGTCTCCACCTATTGCCACAAGCGCGTCAAGGTCGAAAATTTTTATTATTTCAAGGGCTTTTTTAAA
>DATFJE010000139.1:0-3870 GCA_035269385.1 Clostridia bacterium | reverse complement strand
TATAGAATATGCTCGTATATTTCATCGGTTACGGCGTATGCATCCCATTTCATGCATAGATCCGCAATCTTTTGAAGCTCATCTTTTGAAAATACCTTTCCAGTCGGATTATTGGGTGTATTTATTATTATTGCCTTCGTTTTTTTATTGAATGCATTTTCAAGGTCATCGTAGTCAAAATCCCAATAAGGCGGCTTTAATCTGACATAACGTGGAGTCGCTCCTGAAAGTATTCCATCGGGTCCATAGTTTTCATAAAATGGTTCGAATACAATTATTTCATCACCCGGATTCACAAGCGCCATCATAGTTGAAATCATAGCCTCCGAAGCACCACATGTTACTGTTATTTCCTTTTCGGGATCGCATACTATTCCATTGTATTCCTTTTCTTTTTTAGCTATTGCTTCTCTCAATTCCCTTTCTCCATAAGTTATGGGGTACTGGTTGTGTTCGGCTTCAATGGCTTTTTTTGCCGCATCCTTTAAAATTTCCGGACTTCCAAAGTCGGGGAATCCCTGAGAAAGGTTGTGTCCTCCATAGCAATTGCTGACCCGAGTCATTTCCCTTATTACAGATTCTGTGAATGCTTCAGTCTTTTTTGATAACAATTTCATTTTAACCCTCCGATCTATTTTAATGTTTTAATGTTATCATAACTAAAAAAAGTATGCCATATCTGTATTTAGCGCTTTTCATGCATGCAATTCAGATGTCTATATCCTAAAATAGTATAAAGATATTTCCTATACAACCGATATTAGTAATATGTCAAATTCAAAATCCGTAAGGAGATTAAATGTTAAAGCAGAATGATATCAAATCTATAAACATCATAAATTCCATAAAAATGGGAACAGTCCCCAAAGCAGACCTTACCAATATTGCAGTGGGACGAACACTTGAAATAAATGAATTTGACCGTTGCCTATCTTTAATACGCCAAGGAGTAAGCACGGTCAAGCTTATTGTTGGAGAATACGGTTCTGGAAAGAGTTTCCTGCTTGAGCATATTATGCAATCAGCGATACAAAATCATTGCATTGTATCGAAAATTTCACTTAGCCATGGATTCACATTCAATAAACAGGAAGACATCTATTACCATATCATGCACAATCTATATAGTGATATGGAAAAACTTGATTTCGACTCAATATTTGAAACATGGACAAATCAGCTTCAACGTATGAACCTCGATGCCGCATCGAGTCACATTAACCGAGTAATCGGTGCTGTAAGCAACGTTAACCGTTCTTTTGGAACAGCTCTTTTCCACTACATTAAAGCACTCATCTCAGAAGATAGAGAATTAAGCAAATCCATATCAGCATGGCTTATGGGCGAAAAAAATATACCCTATGAACAAAAGTGCAAATTCGATGTCGTAGGGTCTGTTGATAAAACAAACAGCCTTGATTTTCTAATTGCATTTACCGTAATGTTAGATATGCTGGGATACAGAGGCTTTGTTATTCTTGTTGACGAATTTGACATGATATTGAGCCAAAGAAGGGATTATCGAGAAAAATCATATATAAACTATCGCCATATCATAGATTTATGCGGAAATCAAAAACTTGTAAAAACTATGTTTATTGCTGCTTCAACCAAAAAAATGTTGGATAATCCTCAAAAGGGTATCATTTCATATCCTGCACTTGCACAACGTCTAGGAAAAGCAATAGATCCAAACAACTCGTGTCTTGGCGACTTGAGACAGCCAATAATGCATCTCACGAAATTCAAGTCAATTGAAATTGATGAGTTGACATCTAGAATCCTTGAAATTCATATCGAAGCCTTCAATTCAACTATCCAACTTTCACCTCAATCTCTTAAAAAATGGGTGTTCTACTATTTTAAAAAAGAAGGTTTAAATCTTGACAAATTGTCCCTGCGTGAATATTTGATTAAGTTGATTGAAATTTTAGACATAATTGATCAAAATCCCGAAAATTTAATATTTTCAAAAGAAATATCAAATAATAGAAAAAGCGGCAAAATCGCAATAGGAGGCAAACTCAAATGAGTTGCCTCCTATCATATTAAAACATTTCTTGAATCTTTATCATCGCAGGTCCAAGCAGTACTATGAAAAGGCTGGGAAAAATGAAAAGAATCAATGGAAACAACATCTTGACAGGAGCCTTTAGAGCGGTTTCCTGGGCTCTTTGCCTTCGTTTTACCCTTATGTTGTCGGCCTGTATGCGCAAAATTTTACCTATGCTGACCCCCATTTGCTCTGCCTGTATTATAGATGATATAAATATCTGCAAATCAGGCAAATCACACCTCTTTGACATGTCCTTCAAGGCCTGCCGCCTTGTTTTTCCTATTCCTATCTCTTTGACAGCCTTTCCGAATTCCATTGTCATCTCGTTTGTGCCTCTTGAAGCAACCTTTTCCATGGCTCCATCAAAACTAAGTCCCGCCTCCACACTTACCGTCAGCAAATCAAGTATGTCCGGTAGTTGTTGCGTCATTTTTATTTTTCTCTCTTTTATCTTGTTGTTGAGAAGAAATATCGGAATCATATCTCCTGCAAGAAAAGCGACAAGCATTCCTGTAACCCTCATAATAAGAGACTCGGTGTTCTCCATGAAGAAGAAAAAGTAAACTGCAGGAAAAGCTACAATAAAAACACACCTTAACAATATCCAGCTCAATACACCCATATGAAAAGGATAATTTGCAGCCTTAAGCTTTTCGTCTATCCTGGATAATGTCCCTTTCGGTGTTATTTTTCTAGTCGTTTCCGTTATTTTCCGCCTTATTGGTTCAATAACACGCTTTTCAAAAGACAACTTCTTCCTGTCCTCTAAAATCACTTCCTGTTTCCCTACTACATCGTCGAGCATTTCAAGACGGTGCCTTATGCTCAATTTTTTCCAGTAAAAAACGGTTACAAAAAGGGTGAACAAAAGCCCAAGCGACAGAAATATCATACTCGATAGTAAATATACCATTCTCCACCCCTCCTAGAATTTTATATTGATTATTCTTTTTATGAAAATGAAGCCAAGCAATTGTCCTATAATTCCAATAATAAGCAACCTCTGTCCCAAGCTGTCTGTGAATAACAGTTTTATATGGTCTGGGCTGTTTATAGCCATAAAAACAGCAAGCAGTATTGGAGCCGATGAAGCTATCACCCCTGAAAGCCTTCCTTGTGCCGTCAGGGCTCTTACCTCGCCCTTCAACTGTACCCTTTGCCTTATGGTGCCCGAAATATTGTCGAGAATCTCGGCAAGATTTCCTCCAATCTGCCTTTGTATCTTGACAGCTGTCACTACAAGCTCCAAGTCGTCCAATGGAACCCTTTCAAGCATCTTGTCAAGCGCCTCGTCCATTGAAACCCCATACGAAGTCTCCCTTACAACCTGCTTGAATTCCATGTTTATAGGCTTCGGCATCTCGCGGCTCACTGTTTCCATAGCCTGATTGAAGCTGTATCCCGCCCTGAGAGAACTTGCCATCATGTCAAGCGCATCTCCAAGTTGCTCGTTTACAGTTTCAAGACGTTTCTTGATTCTTGAGATTACAACAACTCTTGCCAATATAAGCAAAAGAGGCACAACCAATAGGCTCAACAAGATTCTTTTTGTAAAAAAAACTGTCAAAAGATATAAAACGGCTGTAGAGGACAACAAGAATAAAAGCATTTCCTCTCCCCTTACAGGTATATCCGCTCGCTCAAGATCCTTTTCGATTCTTTTTCTCAATCGTTCGAGCAAAAACAGCCTAACTATGAATCCACCGATGTATCTTGTTATATTTTGGAAACCGGCTCTTGTGAACCGCCTTTCAATCCTTTCTTTTTTATGTTCTTCCCAATCAAAAAATTTTTCAAGTCTGGCAATCGGCTTG
>DATFJE010000138.1:0-3461 GCA_035269385.1 Clostridia bacterium | reverse complement strand
CTCTTTAAATATTATTGTCGTATCTCTATGTTGCCTTCTGCGTCTGTTGCAAGAAAGCTTCCATGCAGCGAGGAGAGATTTTGAAAGTTTTCATCGTTTGAGCTTTCAAATGTTCTTTTATAGCTTTTGTTTGCTTCTGTTATTGTAATCGTCCCTTTTATAAGAGCTTCCTGGGGGAATTCCATGTCTTCGCCCATATCTGGTGGAGTTTTTCCGTCAGGGCCGCCTGTTGCGTTTAAGCCTGCCATAATCTGTTTTTCAGAAGGCAGATAGCCATTACCCATCATTGTGCTCAAATCTTCAAAAACATAATATAGGGTTGCCGGCTTGCTGAGGACAATCTCCATTTCTATGGAATTGCTTGAAAAATGGCTTTCGCATTTAATGAATCTGAGAGCGTTTTCCTCGTTTGATGCTTCTGTTTCCGGGCTTTCTTCGTCGCCGCTTGTGGTGTCGCTTGTGTCCGGGCCATTCTCATTCCAATCCGGTTGGCTTCCCCAGGCGGGATCCCACGGCACTCCGTCATCTGGAGACCATGCTCCCTCGGGTTCATCTCCCCATTCGCTGTCCCAGGGCATGCCGACCTCCCAGTTTTCCTTGCTAATCTCGCCTTCGTCTCCGGGCTCTTCAGGAGCTTGTTTATCCGCATTTTCGCTTATTATGTTTTCCTGTTCATTTTCGTGATCTACATCTTGGTCATTAGGCGGCTCTCCCCAGGCGGGATCCCACGGCACTCCGTCATCTGGAGACCATGCTCCCTCGGGTTCGTCTCCCCATTCAGTGTCCCAGGGCATGCCGACCTCCCAGTTTTCCTTGGTCATGATGTCGTTGTCTTGGTCTTCGTTAACCCTGTCGCCGGAAGAATTTTCGGAATTTTGGCCCTTCCAGTCTTCCGGTATGCCATTTAGGTAGAGTGCTTTTGGATAGGTGGTGGAGTAGTAATCATCCATATTCGTATCAACCCGCACGCTTTCGGCATCAATTTGAGCTTCGCTTATATTGCCTTCACCGGATATTTTGCTCTCTTTTGCGCTTGCTTCTATGACCATCTTGTCAATTTCGGCCTGGTCTTCGACTGAAATTTCAGCTGTCGAGGCAATTGCAAGCTCTTTTACGGAGCCATGTATGTCGACCTGAACAGAATCGTCTTTTGAAGTGACTAAAATCTTATCAACATGCTTTGTATCAATTTCGGCCGCGCTTGCTATTTCTATTACAACAATCACAGCATCGCTGTCAGCATCAATCCTTACCTTTCCTTGCGGCCTGTCAATCCGTATTACAGGAAAAGAACCATCTTTTATTTTTATTGAATTTTCCCCGCCTCCGTTTACGAAGAGAGTTCCGGCAACAGAAACGGACTGCAGATAAACATCTCCATCTCCGACATTGCTTGTAATGGTAAGGTCTCCTGAGACATCCACATTTTTTAAGCTTACTCCATCGGCGTCAACGATAAGGTCTCCATCGAAATCGCGGGAAGCTTGCTTGGGGCCGTATTCCCCAGCTTGGTCAAATGTGAATTCGCCACCTGAAACGCTGGCAAAAGATTCACCTTCAACTTCCCCGGTTTGATCTTTTTCCCGGGAGCATCCAGAAACAGAAAGCGCAATTATAAGTATAGAAAGCAAAAACAGTTTTTTCATATTATCGAACCCTCCTCTGCTGTGCTAGAGAAATAAAGTTGTGCAAGCACACAGTTGTTTTGTTTAATGGTTTATTGGCAATGTTTTCTTATATATTATTTTACCATAATATAACTTAAAATACGGAAAACATTGTTCATACAACTGCTTTTGGCATGTTTCTTTGGTTTTTAGCACTTTCTTTCCACTTTCCACTTCCTACTTTCCACTAAAAGATATATAATATACATGGTTTCAAGCCACATCTAAAATCGCTTTTCGAAAGTCAATTCTTTGTCATTTCGATAATAATCCATAAATATTCCACAACAATTTCAGGAGGGACTAAAATGAATAGAAATCTAGCGCTGAATCTCGTCCGCGTGACTGAAGCGGCCGCAATGAACGCAGCCAAACTCATGGGACGCGGAGACAAAAATCTGGCCGACCAGTACGCAGTCGACTCAATGAGAAAGATGTTTGACACAATAGACATCGAAGGGACCGTTGTAATAGGCGAGGGGGAAATGGACGAGGCCCCAATGCTCTATATAGGGGAAAAAGTTGGAAGCGGAGCCGCAGGCGCCCCCAAGGTGGACATAGCAGTCGATCCTCTAGACGGCACAACCTGCGTGGCAAAAGGCCTTCCCAACGCAGTTTCGGTAATTGCGGTGGCTCCGCAGGGTTGCCTGCTCAAGGCCCCCGACATGTACATGAAAAAAATTGCCGTAGGCCCCAAGGCGCGTGGAGTCATAGACCTTAACGCAAGCGTTGCCGACAACCTCAGGAATGTGGGCAAGGCCCTCGACAAGGACATGGAGGACCTTACCGTCATAATTCAGGACAGGGAAAGGCACTGGCCCATAATCGACCGAATTAGGGAAGCGGGAGCAAGGATAAGGCTATTCCAGGACGGGGACGTAATAAGCGCAATATCAACGTGCTTTGAGGAAACGGGAGTCGACCTTTTCATGGGAACGGGCGGAGCTCCAGAGGGAGTAATAGGGGCAGCCGCCATTAAATGCCTGGGCGGAGAGATGCAGGGTCAGCTTGTAATAAACAACGAAGACGAAAAAAGGCGCTGCCTGGAAATGGGTGCCGACTACGCAAAGGTTCTTACAATGGATGACCTGGTAAAGGGCGACGAGGCGTATTTTGTTGCAACGGGAATTTCTGAAGGCGACCTTTTAAGGGGAGTCCGCTTTCATGCAAATGACATGGCCAAGACCCACTCGGTTGTTTTCAGGGGCACTACAGGAACAATCCGTTTCGTGGAAACCATACACAGGCTCGACAAAAAACCCGCTTACGCAAAATAGGAGGCCAAGGCTTGGATACAAATGAACTCAAGAAAAAGAAAGTTGCGGATCTTCGCCAGATAGCAAAGGCGATGAATCTCGAAAACTACAATAAAATGAAAAAAGACGAGCTTGTAGCCTTCATAGCGAGCGCCGGGCATCCTCAAAAGCCGGAAGAGACCCTTGAGGATATAGTCGAGAAGGGCGTATTGCCGGAAAACGTTTCCGACGAGATAAACCGCTCCGAGGACACCGATATGGTGGAGGGGATTCTGGAGCTGATGACAGATGGCGGATACGGATTCATGCGCTTCCACAACTATCAGTCCAGCGAGCTTGACGTTTACGTGTCGCCGTCGCAGATAAGGCGCTTCAGGCTCAAGACCGGAGACAAAATTGCAGGCATAACGCGTCCTGCCAAGAACGGCGAGAAATTCCGCGCCCTGCTCTATATAAGGAAGGTTAACGGAGACAGCCCCGATGTTGCAAGAAGAAGGCCCAACTTCGACCGCCTAACCCCCATATACCCAGACGAGAG
>DATFJE010000137.1:0-2814 GCA_035269385.1 Clostridia bacterium | reverse complement strand
TTCGGTTGGTACAGCCTTTCAGGCATTCTGCTCACCCGCCTTGCAAGCGCCGAAATAGGAGCTGTTGCATTTCTCAGCAATGTTTTCAGGGAATTGATAGCTGTAATGACCATCCCTTTAATTGCAAAACACTTGAATTTTTTAACAAGCATAGCGCCTGCAGGCGCTACGAGCATGGATTCAACCCTTCCCATAATTTCTGAGGCGACAGATAACGAAACGGCATTGATATCTTTTATCAACGGATTTACATTGTCCGCACTCGTTCCTTTTCTTGTACCGTTTTTTTTAAATTTTTGATTTGAATTTATTCAATATGTCATTGGCAACCACCAAATCAAGCGCTCCAAATCCAACTGTCTCAAATAACGTAACTCCACCTGTTTCAGAATATTTTTTTCTACCCGACACAAAAGAGCCCAATTCCGCATTAAAATCCTTTTTTTCAATCATTCCCTTTTCCATGGGTATGAGCAAATCTCCGGCTTCCTTCAAAACACCTTCCATATTGTCCACCAATATAAAGGACGCATCGCCTATTATGTCCTCATGTATTTCCTGCATATCCCGTCGAAAAGAACCTACTGCATTTATGTGCACATTCTCCTTAAGCATTCCACGTCTTATTACAGGATTCTTTGATGTGGTTGCAGTTGTTACAATATCAGCTTCTTCAACCGCCTCTTCAACCGTCCTGCATGCAATGAATTCAGTACCAAACCTTTTTCCAAATATTCGGGTCATTTCTTTTGTAAATTCAACCGTCTTTTCGTAACTTCTGGCTGCTATATTTACAGTATTTATATTCCTCACCGTCAAAATACCTTCTATCTGGCAAGGAGCTTGCCCTCCCGTTCCGATTATTGCAGCCTTTTTTACATTCTTCGGGCAAACAATATCGGTTGCTATCGCAGAAACAGCCCCTGTCCTTATTTCGGTAAGTCTGGTTCCGTTAATCATTGCTTTTACATATCCTGTTTCCCCGTCAAGCAAAATCATTTCAGAAGGAACGTTCTCCAGTCCAACTTTTGCATTTCCGGGATACACAGAGACAATTTTTACACCTATCAAATCCATTGACTCAATCATTCCCGGCATAAAAAGGCATGTCCCCTGCTTGCTTTTAATGTCAAGACTTGTTCTGACGGGTATTTGTGTCTTGCCTTCTTCATGGAGCACCAAAGCTTTTCTTACAGATTCTATCGCATCTGTCATCGTGTAATTTTCATCTATTCCAAACTTGTCTATTTGTATCATTTAACTTTCTCCTTGAATTGAATTTCAAACAAGACAATTATATCACTCTATTCATACAAATCGGTGCTTAAATACCTTTCTCCGGAGCTGGCCGCCACTGTAAGAATTTTAATATTTTTGTCAGTTTCAATTCTTGAAACGAGTTTTCTTACTGCGGCAAGATTTGCTCCGGTTGAAATTCCAACCATCAATCCCTCTTCTCTTGCCAACAATCTCGCCTCTTCATAAGCTTCTTCATTTTCGATTAGAATGATTTCATCCAACAAGCTTACATTCAATATATCAGGAATGAAACCGGCTCCTATTCCCTGTATTTTATGGACTCCGGCTTTCATGCCTGAAACAACTGCGGATCCGGAAGGCTCCACCCCGATCACTTTGACGGTTTCCAATTTTTGCTTTAATATTTTACCGACACCCGAAATGGTTCCCCCGGTTCCTATTCCATTTACAAAATAGTCCAATTCATTGTCCATCTGTTTTATTATTTCCACTGCAGTAGATTCCATATGGGCTTTTGGGTTGTCACTGTTTAAAAACTGGTTAGCCACAAAGTAATCCGGGTTTTCCTTTCCAAGTTTTTCCATTGTCTTAATTGAACCTTTCATTCCATCCTCTTTTGGTGTCAAAATCAATTCGGCCCCATATGCTTTCATTATCTTTTGACGCTCAACACTCATATTTTCCGGCATTACAATTATTACACCATACCCCTTTACAGCTCCCACAAGGCTCAATCCTATGCCGGTATTTCCGCTGGTTGCTTCAAGGATGGTCCCTCCAGGTTTAAGCTCACCCCTTTTTTCAGCCTCTTCTATAATTTTCAAAGCCGGCCGGTCTTTTATGCTTCCTCCCGGATTTTTAAATTCCAGCTTGAGGAAAACTTCAACCCCGGGTTTCGAGTAGTTTTTCAACTTCACTACAGGTGTATCTCCAATCATTTCAAGAACATTGTCATATATTTTCATTTTTTCCTCCTATATTGCCTTGCGTTCTCCAAGACCTTCAAGTCTTTCTTCAAGCTCGCTTATTTTTTCTTTCATGGCTTCCAATTCTTTTTCCAAAGGATCGGGAAAATGAATTTGGTCAAGATCGCCAAAACTCTCTGAACGTCTTATTACATGTATTTTTACATCTCTTTTCTTCACTACTCTTGCCGGTATTCCAACTGCGGTTGAATCTGAAGGTATGTCCTTCAACACAACAGATCCTGCCCCGATTTTGGAACGGTCGCCAATATTAAGTGGTCCCAGCACCCTTGCTCCTGCGCTTATCATAACATCGTTTCCTATTGTGGGATGCCTCTTGCCCGAGTCTTTGCCGGTTCCTCCGAGGGTAACTCCTTGATAAAGAGTGACGTTGCTGCCTATTTCGGCTGTCTCTCCTATTACGACACCCATTCCGTGGTCGATAAAAAGATTTTCTTTTATTTTTGCACCCGGGTGAATTTCAATTCCAGTAAGAAATCTGCTTATTTGGGAAAGAAATCTTGCAGTGATTTTAAATCCCTTCAAATATAAAATGTGATTCAAGCGGTGCGATGTAATCGAAAAAATG